>NZ_JBFBGL010000049.1:0-60728 GCF_040684635.1 Amycolatopsis sp. NPDC089917
GCCGGTCGTGCGGGAGCTGGTCCGGCACGGCATGCTCCTTCCCGCCTGATGCGGGCGGTGGTGGCGAGGGTCACGCCCACCCGGCCCATTCCTCACCTGCGCCTACCCTCGGGACGCGACACCAAAGGTCCCTTGCTCCCGTCGCGCCGGGCCCCCGGCCCTTTCGGACGCTGCGCCCCCTCTCTACTTGCCGGTAGGGTGCCCTCATGGGCGAAGCGAGTCGGGTCACGGGACGGTTCCGCGGAACGTTCGATGTACTGCATTCCCTTACCTACTTCGCACCCGAGACGGAAGCCGCGCTCACCGGCGCGGGTCTCCGGCCGGGTCGCATGACCTACTTCGCGGGCCGCGCGGCGCCGATGGGCGCGGTGGGTCCCGGCGTGGTCGCGGCGACCTTCTACAACTTCAACCCCGAACTGGTCGCCAAGTACCTCCCGCGGGCTTGGACGCTGGCCACGCCCGAAAAGATCATCGAGGCGCGGTTCGAAGCCGTCGACGCGGCGCTGACCAGGCTGCTCGGCAAGGACACCCTGGGCTCCGAGCAGGTCGCCGAGGCGGCCGAGCTCGCCCGCGAGGCGACCGGGGGCTGTCAGGCCGACGGCCGTCCGCTCTACGCCGGGCACGCCGGCGTCGGCTGGCCGAGCGAGCCGCACCTCGCGCTCTGGCACGCCATCACCCTGTTGCGTGAATACCGCGGCGACGGCCACATCGCCGCGCTGGTCATCAACGATCTCGACGGGCTCGCCGCGCTCGTCTCGCACACCGCCACCGGCAAGGGTTTCCTCGCCGCCGCGGCCAAGGCGTCCCGCGGCTGGAGCGACGAGCAGTGGGACGGCGCGGTCGCGAAGCTCCGCGAAAGGGGCGTCCTCGACGCCGAAGGCGGCTTGACCGAGGCGGGGAACGATCTGCGCGAGCGGATCGAGGCCGCCACGAACGCCGCGTCGACCGGACCCTGGGAGCACCTCGGCGAGGAGAAGACCAAGCGGCTTCACGAGCTGTGCGGGCCGTTGAGCCGCCAGGCCGTCGAAGCGGGCGCCTTTCCCGCGAATGTGTTCGCGACGGGCCGATAATCACGCTATGTAGTGAAAATGACCGTGCCGATTTCGCTTTGGGTAACGTAAGTGTGACCTTCGCTTGATCGGCGCTCATGAATTTTGTCGAATGCGTGCTCACCCAGCGGACTCGTGAGAAGCCACCGAACGAGTCATGTCACACTGGTCGCGGCCGGATTTTCCGCGATCCACCCGTACTCACAGTGAGCAAGAAGCGTCGCAGCCGGGTGTTTTCGACTGCGCACTGCGAAATACGGGTGTCCGGGGTTAATCCAGACGACCCTTGCAACGATGATGGAGACCGAGGATGGTCGTGGTGCTGTGCCTCGCTCTGTCACCGGTAGACAAATCGATATCTACAGAGCGCGCTTTGACCACTACGCCTCGTGACGCCATGATGTTCGAAGCACCACCGAGCCAGAACCGCGCGATCCCCCTCTCCGCGCACCGGGAGTAATGCGATGATGACCTTGACCACCCTCGACACGCTGGCCCAAGGCGGACAGCTCGGCACCGGCAATGTCCGTACCTGGCTGATCGACAACATCATCCCGTTGGTACTGCTGGCCGTCGCGCTTCTGCTCCTGTGGCTGGGCGGTGGCAAAGGGGACAACGCCGGTGTCATGCGCCGACTCGCCGGTGTGGTGATCGCGCTGGCGATCATCGGCCTCGCGGTGAGTGGCGCCGGAGTCAACGTGGGCCAGTGGATCGCCGGCCTCTTCACAGGCTGAGGGCCCGCGTTGCGTATCCGCACCGATGACGAGGTCTACCGGGTCGACGCCGTGTGGCTCGGCCCGCCGAAAGCGACTTTTCCCTGGAGAGCCCGCTACGTCGCGTGGCTCGTCGGTATCCCGGTCTTCCTGCTCGTGCTCACCACCGAACGGTGGGCGGGCTGGAGCTTCGGGTTCTTCTCGACCGCCTGGGCCTTCGTCGCCACAATTGTGATCACCAGGTTGATCACGGCCAAGATCAGCCACGAGCGCCCGCTGGGCGCCGTGGCCGCGATGGCGGCGAAAGAGCTCAACTCACCCAGAGAACGGACCACGGGCACGGGTGGCGCGGCGAGCGCGTCCCGTGTCCGGGTACGGGCGAACCGCCCGCTACCGAAGCACCGCAGGAGACGGCAGTACCAGCACCACGGCTACGGCGGCGGCGCCGGAGCTCAGGGAACACCACGAGCGCGTCGGAGCCGCCCCGCGGCTCAGGCCGGGAGGTAGTCGTTGTTCGGTCGCGGCGGAAGCCGAGGAAAACGTGATCGAGACCTGCAGCAAGGGGCCTGGAACCCGCCCCAGCAGGTCCGCTCCGCGCAGCCCAAAAAGGCCGGCAAGGGGAGGCGGCTGCCCGGTGAGGCGGCCATACCCACCTATACCCCGTCCATCGCGGCGCGAAGCATCGACGGGCACCTGCTGCGCACCGGTTACGAGGTCTACGCCTGGTACCGGCTCGCGCCGCAGCGCTGGTCGTTCCGGTCGGATTCGCAGCGCCGCGACCTGATCGCGGCCATCGCCGGGCAGTACGCGGAGCTCCAGGGCCGCTGGCTGCACCTGCGCGTGACCAACCGGCCGTACCCGATCCGCATGTGGGCCGAGGCCCACGTGCACAACGCCGTCGGCCGTCCCCAGGACGTCCAGGGCGCGCTGTCCTTCGACGACTACCTCATCGGCGAGCAGCAGCAGCTGATGGGCCGTTCGATGGCCGAAAAAGAGGTCTACCTGGGTGTCCAGGTGCAGACCAGGCGGATGATCGACCGCGCGGTCGAGAGCGCCGCCCCGGTGCTGCGCAAGATCCTGCCGGAGGCCGTCGACGCCGAACTGGCCGCGCTCGACTCCGAGGTCGAACACCTCGACCAGGTGATCGGCTCGGCCGGGCTCGAAGGCCGCCCGGTGCACGCCGAGGAGATGTCCTGGCTGATGCACCGCTCGTGCTCGCTGGGTCTGCCCGCGCCGCGCAACATGCCCGCGGTCCCGGGCGCCGCCTGGGAACCCGAGGACCTCGCCAGCTTCACCGACGCGGCGGACTTCCATGCCGAGCCGTACGCGCCGACGGTCACCGTCCGCGGCCGCACCGGGTCGAACGCCGGGGTCTCGCGGCATCTCGCCGTCCTCACCGTCGGCCAGATGCACGGCCTCCAGATCCCCGAGGTCGACGACCCGTGGATCCAGCACGCGGACCGGCTGCCCGCCGCGGTCGAGGTGTCCGCGCGGATCTACGTCCGGCGCCCGGAAGAGGTCGCCGGTGAGCTGCAGCGCCAGATGAACAAGGTGCGTTCGCAGGTCAAGCACTACACCGACGAGCATGAGCTGGAGCCGCCGCAGTCGCTGGCCCGCCAGGCGGGCCGGGTGCTGGAGATCGACGACGAGATGACGTCGGGCTTCACCGCGCTGGCCACCCGGGTCCGGTCGTGGTGGCGGCTGGCGGTGTCCGGGCCGACGGAGCGCGACGCGTTGCGCCTGGCCCAGCAGCTCCTCGACCTCTACAAGCCGAAGATCGCCGTCGAGCACCCGGAAGCCCAGTACGCGCTGGCCAGGGAGTTCATCCCCGGCGAGCCGCTGGCCTCGGCGGCGTACATGCGCCGCGGTTCGGTCGTGTGGGCGTCCTCGTCGGTCCCGACGGCGACGGCCGAGGTGGGCGACCGCCGCGGCATCCTGCTCGGCGAGACCGTGACCGCGACCCGGCGCCCGGTGGCCTGGGACCCGTGGATGGCGCAGGAGATCCGCGACGGCTCCGGGCTGACGGCGATGGTCGCCGGCCTCGGTGGCGGCAAGTCGTTCCTCGGCGGCGGCATCGTCTACAAGACGCTCCGCGCGGGCGCGCACTGGACGATCCTCGACCCGTCGGGCCCGCTGTCGCGGCTGTGCGACCTGCCCGAGCTGCGGCCGTACGCGCGGAACATCAACCTGCTCAACGCGCAGCCCGGCATCCTCAACCCGTACCGGGTGGTCGCCGAGCCGCAGATCGAGCACTTCATGGACGAGGACGACCCCGAGCGCTCCTGGCGGCGGGAGAAGGCCCTCGCGGGCGCGACCCGGCGTCGTCTCGTGCTCGACGTCCTCACCGGTGTCCTGCCGTACGAGGTCTCGCGGATGGCGCAGACCCGGATCGTGCTGCTCCGCGCCGTCCGCGCGGTCGGCGGCCGGTTTGACGCAGACCCGGGCCAGGTCATCGACGCGCTGCGCCGGGACTCCAGCGAGCACCACGAGCACGCCGTCGTCGTCGCGGACTTCCTCGACGAGATGCGCGAGCGGATGGCGCTGCTCATCCCGGAGTCCGACGCGGACCCGTACGCCGAGACCCGCGACGACCGGATGACCGTGCTGACCATGGCGGGGCTGACCCTGCCCAAGGACGGTGTCCCGCGGGAGTACTGGACGGACGCGGAATCCCTCGGTGTCGAGATGCTGAACCTCGCCGCGTGGCTGACGCAGCGGTCGGTGTACGAGAAGCCCAAGGAATTGCGCAAGGGCGTCTGGATCGACGAGGCGTTCTTCCTCTCCGAGGTCCCGACCGGCCGCGTGCTGATGAACCGCTTCGCGCGTGACTCGCGGAAGTGGAACGTCCGGGTGCTGCTGTCCTCGCAGATCCCTGCGGACTTCCTGAAGATCCAGGGTTTCGTGGCGCTGCTGGACTCGGTGTTCGTCGGACGGCTCGACGACGACGACGCCCAGGCCGACGCGCTGCGGCTGCTGAAGGTCCCGGTCGGCGTCGGCTACGAGCAGGTCGTCGCCGCGCTCGGCAGGCGGCCCGGCTCGCAACGCGACATCCAGCGCGACGTCGATCCGCGGCAGTTCATCTTCGGCGACGGCGCGGGCGGCGTGGAGCGGATCCGCGTCGACTTCTCCGGGCCGCACCTGGAACACCTGCGCCGGGTCATGGACACCACGCCGGGTTCGGCCGACGCCAAACCCGCCAAGCCGGGCAACGAGATCGCCGTCCCGGAGGAGAAGCAGTACGTCCCCACGCCGCCGGAGGACGACTTCGAGCTCGAAGAGGACCTCGAGCTCGCGGCCGAACTCGAGGTCGGTCTCACCGACGAACAGATGCTCGGCGCCCCGGACCCGTTGGCGGCCGAAACCGGAGAAGTGCAAGGCGCGGTCCAGAACGGGCACGGCGCCAACGGGAACGGGAGTCAGGGCGAGCACGCGCGCGCCGGCAAGGGTGGCACCGGCAGGGATGCCGCATGAACACAGTGATGACACTGGCGTTCGTGCTCGCGTTCGCCGCCGGGTGGCACGCGCTGCGCCGCCGTTGGAAAGAGGGGCCGCGGCCGGGCAAGACCAGACCCAGCCGCCGCGCGACGATGTTCGTCGTCATGCTGATCCTGGGTCTGCAGGCCGTGGCGACCGCTCCGGCGGCGTCGGCCGCCGCCTGTGGTGAGGCGCCGAACCCGGAACGGCCCGGCGCCGGCATGGTCGGCGCGCTCGACCCGTCCGTGATCGCTCGTGGTGAGGGTGGCAGTCCGTACAACGTCTACGGCTACGCCGGACACGTCTGGGACACCTTCGAAACCGACTGCGGCCCGCTGGCGGGCATCACCTCGCCCAACTCGACGATCGACACCTGGGCGGGCAACCAGCTGTTCAACATCGGCAAGAACATCGTCGGTGCCACGAACTCACTGCACTACACCGTGTTGCAGGGCAGCCTCCTCAGCCCGCTGTACAACGCCGTCAAGTCGGGGGCCGAGAAGGTCTTCAACAACATCTACGCCCAGTTGTTCGGCCTGGCCGCGCTGATCATGTCGATCATGTTGTTCCGCAACATCTGGCGCGGCGATCTCGCCGCGGTCAGCAAACGGGCGCTGTACGGGCTGGCCGCGGTCTGGCTGGCCGCGTCGTCGCTCGCGCTCCTGCGGTTCATCGATCCGATCGACAACGCGATCGTGCAGACCACCACCAACATCCAGGCCGGGTTCATCGACGATGCCAAGAACCCGCCGCCGACCCCGCCGCAGGCACCCTCGGCTCAGCCGTGCCAGGCGACCCCGGAAGCCGTGGCCGCCCGCCAGCCGTGGGACCGGGTCCCGACCGAACTGCACTGCCGGGTCGTCTACGACAACTGGCTCCGGGGCGAGTTCGGCACGCCGGACTCCCCGCAGGCACTCCAGTACGGTCCGGCCCTCCTGGACGCGCGTGCCTTCACCAGGACCCAGATCCTGCAGGGCGGGGACGCCGACACCGCGCTGGTGGACTCCAAGAAGGCGGCGTTCAAGGACATCTCCACCAAACTCGGCCCGGCGACCGGCTACTTCACCGGGGAGGACGGCAGCCGCGTCGGCGCCGGCTTCCTGGCTCTCGGCCAGGGAATCTTCTACTCGCTGTTCCAGCTGCTGGCCAAGGCCACGGTCCTGCTGGCGCAGGTGCTGATCCGGATCTTCGTGCTGACCGCTCCGCTGATCGGCTTGATCGCGTTGCTGCAGCCGCAGATCATGCAACGGATCCTCAAGGTGCTCGGCGCGGTCGCCTTCAACCTGATGGTGCTCTCGGTACTGGCGGGCGTGCACACGCTCCTGCTGGAGGCGATCTTCACCACGGGGAACTCGTTGTCCCTGCTGACGAAGATGGCGCTGGCGGCCATCATCACCGTGCTGCTGTTCATGGTCGGCCGTCCGGTGCGGCGGCTGTGGCAGATGGTCGAGATGTCCGTCGGCATGGTCGGCGGAGCGATGCCGTCGCCCCGCGGCGGGCTCTTCTCGCGCTTCCGCAAGAAGAACAACGAGCCGACCCCGCAGGACGCGTTCTGGCAGAACGTCCGCGACACCGACGACGTCGTCGACGGCGACCTCCGCGGTCCCGTGGGCGCGACGATCGGCGGCGGGCGGTTCCGGCCCGAGGCGACGATCTTCGCCAGCTCCCAGCGGCTCGACAACGGATCCGGCGCGATCAGGCCCGCGGCGGCCTGGTCCGGAGCACCGTGGCCCGGCGCGGTCGGCGGCGGTGGCGGCCTGCCCGCGCTGCCCGCCGGCGGCGGAGGCGTACCGGTGTTCGGCCAGTACAACCCGGCCGCGGGCAATCCGGGCGACTCCATGTTCACCTCGGGCGGGCGGAGCCCGATCCAGGTACCGAGCCGCCGCGTCGACACCTCACCGGTCGCCGACCGGCGCTGGAGCGACGAACCGGAACCGGTCGTGGTGCCGTCGCGGATGAACTCCGCGGGTGGCGGCTACGCCACTCCCGACTACTCGGGCGCCGTGCCGGCGCAGGCGGGGCCGTCGACGCCGCGTCCTCGCCGTGTCGACCCCGAAGTCGTGGCGGGCAAGCCGGTCTTCGTGCTGTACCGGCCTTCGCGTGGGCTGGAGGTCCGCGAGGAAGTCCGGGACACAGACCACGCTGTGGGCCGGTGACCCATGCCGATCAGGACCAACCGCGGGCGTACCGCGGTCTACCGCAGACTGTGGGGCTGGCCGCTGCGCTCGCCCCGCCACCTCGTCGGCACGCTGGTCGTCCTCGCGGTGGTGCTCACCGCCTTGGGCATCCTGCTGCCCAAGGCCATCGGAAAACCGGGGCAGACGGCGAACGGGCCGGGTGCGTCGGCGACAGCCACCTCGCGTCCCGGCGTCGCCGCGCCGGTCACCGTGACGTCGACGCTGCCGCCGAGGCTGACCACCCAGCCGCCGCCGTCTTCCGCGCCACCTGACCAGGACGGTGTCAGGGTCGCCAAGGAGTGGGTGACGGCATGGGCGAACCATCCGGACGGCATGACGACCGAGCAGTGGCTGAACGGACTGAAGCCGTACACCACCGACGAGTACCTGGCCACGGAACTGACGACGGTGGAACTCGCGAGGATCCCCGCCTCCAGGGTGACCGGGGAGCCGCAGGTCGTGCTGTCGGTCGCCGGATCGATGGACGTCGACGTCCCGACGGACGGGCCCAAGGTCCGGGTCACCGTCGTCAAGACGAACCCGGGGTGGCGGGTCACCAAGTTCGCTCAAGCGAGCTGACCCGATGAAGATCGGGATCATCGTCGGCGTGCTGATCGCCGCGGTCTTCGCCGCGGTGGTCACCACGAGCACGGTCACCAAGGTGGTGACCGACCACATGGAGGCCCAGGCGGGCGGCGTCGTCAAGACCTCCTGCGACGCGTCGATCGGGCCGACCCTGCCCGGGCAGGCCGATCGCGGTTCTTCGGACATCAACAAGCTCGACGAAGAACAGAAGGGGATCGTCGCGCTGATCATCTCGGTCGGCAAGCAGCGGACGCTGTCGCCGCGCGCGTGGCAGGTGGCGATCCAGGCCGGGATGACCGAGTCCAAGCTGCGGAACCTGACCTTCGGCGACCGCGACTCGCTCGGCATCTTCCAGATGCGGCCGTCGATGGGCTGGGGCACCGTCGCGCAGGTCACCGACCCGCCGTACCAGGTCAACAAGTTCTACGACGTGCTGCTCGCGGTGCCGGACTGGGAGAACATGCGTCCCGGAGACGCCGCCCAGCGGGTCGAGCGGTCCGGCTTCCCCGACCGGTATCACAGCTGGGAGCCGATGGCGGCCCTCCTCGTGCAGAACGAGGGCCAGATCGTCGACGTCGTCGGCTGCGGGTCGAGCGTGGGCAGCGTGGTGCCGCCGAGCCAGGCCGCCGCGCAGGCCATCAAGTTCGCCCTCGGCGAGCAGGGCAAGCCGTACATCTGGGGTGCCACCGGGCCGAACAGCTACGACTGCTCCGGGCTGATGCTGCGGGCGTACGAGTCGGCCGGGATCATCCTGCCGCGGGTTTCGCGGGACCAGTACAAGGGCGGCGCGATGCTGCCGGTCCGGCAGGCGCAGCCGGGTGACCTGCTGTTCCTGGCCACCGTGCCGTCGAATCCGGCGACCATCCACCACGTGATGATGTACCTGGGCGAGGGCAAGATCGTCGAGGCCCAGCAGACCGGGGTGCCGGTCCACATCCGCGACTTCTCCTTCGACGAGGCCGAAGTGGTCGCGCAGGCGGTCCGTCCTGGCGTTTAGCATGGTGCCCGCGTGGTATCGCGATCGCGAGACCATCGGATTCACCCGAAGTGGCGGCCTGTCCACCGGCACGCGGCCGCACACTGGCAGAGGATGAAGAGCGTGGCACGGAAATTCGGAAGGCGAGGCAAGCCCGCGACGGGAGGCGGCCCGGAGGTCGACCCCCGCGATCTTTTCGGCACCGCACAGCCCGCGCGGCAGGCGGCGCGTCCCGCGTCGAGCACGCCGCTGGCGGACCAGCTGAACCAGGGCTGGCCGGGGGTCGACCCCGGTTACGTCGTGCTGCCGCGTTCGCTGGCCGAAGGGATGTCGCTGCCCTGGCAGCAGCAGATGGCCGCGCTGCTGGCCCAGTTCCACCACGAGAACGCCAGGCTCGCCTGGCCCGTCTACCGGGTTGTCCCTTCGCGCTACGAAAAGCTCGTCGACCTCGACGAGGAACAGCTGGCGGAGGCCGGCTACCTGGTCGAGATGGACACCGAAGGCGAGATGATCTACCGCGAGCGCAGTGGCCGGAAGATCGACGATCCGGCGAACACCACGGTGCTCGTCTCCTGTCTCGACCCGATCCCGAAGCCCTCGCAGCGTCAGGCACCTCCACCGCCTTCGCAGCAGGCCGCGCCGCCCGCGCCCGGGCAGCAGCCGCCACCGCAGCAGCAGCCTCCGCGCGCTCCGGCGCCGATGAACATCGGACCCGCGCCGGTGTGGCGCACGGTCAGCCCGCCCGTGGCGCCTCCCGCCGGACCGCCTCCCGCCGCGCCGCCGGGCAATCACACGGCGCCTCTTGCCACCCCGCCGTCCGTCCTGCAGCCGCCTCCGTCCGCCGCGCCTCAGCAGCCACCTCTGCCTCAGCCGAGTCAGACGCGGCCTCCCTTGGCGAACCAGACACCGCCTCCGCCGCCGGTGAGCGCGCCTCCGGCGACGCCGGAACCGCAGTCCGTCGCGCCGCCGCAGGCCGAGCCGGAACCGGCGCCCGCGAGTCCGCCTCCGCCCGCCACGACCCCGCCGCCGTCAGCGATGCCTCCGGTCACCCATCCAGTGGCAGGGCCGCCTTCGGGGCCCTTGCCGCAGCCGACGTCCTCCGCTTCGCCGCCGCAGGGCATCCCCGTCGCGCCGGACCTCCCCACTCCGCCGCGCGGCGTTCCGATGGACAGGGGCTGGTTCGACGAACTCGCCGAAAGCGTGCCGGAAAGCTCGAAGACGGACTCGTCCGAAGGCGACGAGTTCGGCCCGACCGGTGACCCCACGGAGATCCCGTACCGCTATCGCAAGTGATGACAGGACGTCCGGGTGATGTCAGGCTTGACCCATGTCGAGCGACCCGAACCCGGATCAGGGCTGGTACTTCAACACCAAGACGAACCAGGTCGAGCACCTGGAACGCGGCCGGAGCATCGACCTCCTCGGCCCGTACCCGGACGAGGCGACGGCCAGGCGCGCCCTGGACATCGCCAAGGAACGCACGCGGCAGGCGGACGCCGAAGACGCCAAGTGGAGCGGCGACTGAGCGCCGCCGGGCCGCGCTGACCTGCGAAAAGAGAGCAAGGGACCTTTGCTGTCGCCTATGTCCGGTCGCCGGTGGTTCGGTACATGAACGCCCTCTGGCCTGAGCCTGGGGCCGTGAAGGACCCCTTCATGTACTTGGGCTGGCGTGAAGGGCGAGTTTCCTCGGCGCAGCCGCGTGAAGGGTGCCTTCACACGCACCCGCCGTGACACTTGAGGTCACTGAGGTTCTTGAGGCGCCTGGGGTTTCCGGGGCGAGTCGGTGGTCCGTGAAGGCCTCCTTGAGGGACCCAGAGTCCGTGAAGGCCTCCTTCACTACCTTCAGGGTAGGCAAGGAGGCCTTCACGGACCTACGCCTCTCTCAACATTAAGAGAAGCGAAAGCAAGGGACCTTCGCTGTCGTTAGTTAGTGTGCTAACGAACGCTAGCAAAGGTCCCTTGCTCTCCCTCGTGCCGAGAACCGCGGGTCAGGCGTCCTGCCGCGCCAGCGCCGGGCCGAGCACGAACTCCGGGTCGACCTGGGCCGTGAGGTCCTCCCCAGTCCGCCCGCTGCCCCACGCCCGCGCGTTGCGGAGGTGGAACTCGACGCCCTGACGCTGGTAGCGCGCCCAGTCGCGCTGCTCGGAGTCGACGGTCGCGAGCATCGAGCCCAGTGTCGCGAGGTTGTGCGCCTCGAGTTCGCCGATCGGGCGCGCGCGGCCGCGTTCGGCGGCGCGGACGTGCCGAGAGTTCTCCATCCAGCCCAGCAGCGCTTCGCCGACCTCCTCGCGGAGGAAGTCGATGTCCTCGTCCTCGGTCACCTTGTTGCCCACGACGACCAGCCGCACCCCGAAGTCCCGCGCGTAGTCGGCGTACTGCCGGTACACGCCGACGCTGCGCACGGTCGGTTCGCACACCAGGAACGTCACGTCGAACCGCGTGAACAGACCGGACGCGAACGCGTCGGCGCCGGCGGTCATGTCCATGACGACGTACTCGCCCGCGTCGTCGATCATGTGGTTCAGCAGCAGCTCCGCCGCGCCGACCTTCGAGTGGTAGCAGGCGACGCCGAGGTCGTCCTCGTCGAACTGGCCGGTGACCCCGAGCCGCACGCCGCCGAAGTCGCGGAAGCACGCCTCGAAGATCGGGTTGTCCTCGAACGGCCGGACCAGCCGCGATCCGCGTCCCGGCGGGGTCGTCTTGATCATCGAGGCCACGTCGGCGATCCGCGGGTTGTCGCCGCGCAGGTATTCCTTGATCAGACCCATGCTGTCGCCCAGCGTCGGCCACGCGATGGCCTCTTCCTCGCTGGCGCCGAGCGCGACGGCGAGGTGCTGGTTGATGTCCGCGTCGATCGCCAGCACCGGTTTCCCGCCACCGGCCAGGTACGCGGTGAACAGCGACGCCAGCGTGGTCTTGCCGCTGCCGCCCTTCCCGACGAACGCGATCTTCACGCCACGGCCCTTCCTGTCGTTGTGAAAAGGGTATCGGTTTTCATTTCCGCCGGTAACGTACACCCGACCGGCTCGCGCCCGAACGGGCGATCAACCTGGCCGAATCGGGATAGGGTTGGGTGGTGCCTCCACTCGTGATCAGGACACACACGGCCGGAGGGGACTTCGGTCGCCTGCGAGCCGAGTTCTCGCTGCCGGAGTCGTTCGGGCCCGAGGTGCTCGCCGAGGCGGAGGCGGCGGTCGTCGACCCGCTGGAGTCGGCGGGAGGCCGCGAGGACGCCACCGGTCTGCCCTTCGTCACCATCGATCCGCCCGGTGCCAAGGATCTCGACCAGGCGGTGCTGATCGAGCGCGTCGAGGGCGGCGGGTTCCGGGTCCACTACGCGATCGCCGACCTGGCCGCGTTCATCCCGCCGGGTGGCGCGCTCGACAAGGAAGCGCGGCGCCGCGGGCAGACGCTGTACCTGCCCGACGGGAACGTCCCGCTGCACCCGCCGGTGCTGTCCGAAGGCGCGGCCAGCCTGCTGCCGGGGGAGACCCGGCCCGCCGTGCTGTGGACCATCGACGTCGACGCGGGCGGCGAACCGACCGCGACCAACGTCCGCCGCGCACTGGTCCGGTCCACCGAGCAGTTCGACTACGAGACCGTCCAGGCCTCGATCGACGCGGGCGAGCCGCATCCATCGGTCGCGGCGCTGCCGGAGCTGGGCCGCCTGCGCCGCGAACTCGCGATCCGGCGCGGCGCGGTCGAACTCCAGTTGCCGGAGCAGGAGATCAGCGGCGACCCCGACGGCGGCTGGGCGCTGATCCAGCGGCCGCGCAACGACGTCGACGCCTGGAACGCCGAGATCTCGCTGCTCACCGGCATGGCCGCGGCCAAGATCATGATCGACGCCAGGATCGGCGTCCTGCGCACGCTGCCCCCGCCCGACGCCGACGCGGTCGAATGGCTGGGCCGGTCCGCGCAGGCGCTGAACATCGACTGGCCCGAGGGCAAGAGCGTGTCGGAGTTCCTGGCCGCGCTCGACCCGGGACAGCCCGCGTCCATGGCGCTTTTCGCCGACACCACAAGGCTTCTGCGCGGAGCCGGATACACCGCGTTCGACGGCGAACTCCCCGCGTTGACCACGCACGCCGGGATCGGCGGCGCGTACGCCCACGTCACCGCGCCGATCCGGCGGCTGGTCGACCGGTTCGCCACCGAGATCTGCCTCGCCGTGAGCGCCGGTCGCGAAGTGCCCGCGTGGGTCCGCGCGGCGCTCGCGGAGGTGCCGGAGCAGATGACCGCGTCCGACACGCTGGCGGCGAAGGTCGAACGGGCCTGCATCGACCAGGTCGAGGTCTGGGTGATGGCCGAGCACATCGGCGGCGAGTTCGGCGCCATCGTGCTGCGCGCGGAGGAGACCAAGGCCGAGATCCTGGTCGAAGATCCGCCGGTGATGTCCAAATGCACCGGCGAGAAGCTGCCGGAAGGCGAGCGGATTCGCGTCCGGCTCACCGCGGTCGACGTCGACAAGCGGAAACTGTCGTTCGAGCGGGCATGATCGACGACCTCGGCGAAGTGGTCCCGCTGCGCGCTCCGGCGGCGCGGGTGGTCTCGCTCGTGCCGTCGCTGACCGAGGCCGTCGAGGTCAGCGCCCCGGGCAGGCTCGCGGGCGCCACCGACTACTGCACCCATCCGGTCGACCTGGACGTCCCGCGGGTGGGCGGTTCGAAGTATCCGAACGTGGACAAAGTCCTGGAACTCGCACCGGATCTGGTGCTGGCCAACTCCGAGGAGAACCGGCCGGAGGACGTGGAACGCCTGCGCGCCAACGGAATCCCGGTCTGGGTGATGGAGGCGTCGGCGACCGTGCCCGGCGCGCTCGCTTCGATCCGGCGGATCCTGACGCAGGCCTACGACCTCGCCGAGCCGGACTGGCTGGTCGAGGCCGAAGAGGTGTGGCGGGAGACCCTGCCGGAGCGCTTCCGGGCGGTCGTGCCGGTGTGGCGGAAGCCGTGGATCGTGCTCGGCCGGGACACCTTCGGCGGTGACGTCCTGCATCGTGTCGGGATCGGCAACGCCTACGCGGACGACGAAGAGCGCTACCCGCGCCCGAAGCTCGAAGCGCTTCAGGCGCGCTTCGCGGCCGAAGACGCGAACCTGCTCGTTCTGCCTGACGAGCCCTACGAGTTCACAGCCGACGACGGCCCCGAAGCGTTCCCGGGCGCGAAGTACGTCCTGGTCTCCGGGCGCCACCTGACCTGGTACGGCCCTTCGCTCGTCGAGGCCCACTCCAGGCTCACGAGTCTCTTCGACGCGTGAGCCTGGAGCGCTCGATCAGAGGGTCAGGCCGGTCAGGACGGTGACGCGTTCCTCGGTGAAGTCCGCCATCGCCGAAGCCGGGCCTTCGCGGCCGACGCCGGAGTCCTTCACGCCGCCGTAGGGCATCTGGTCGGCGCGGAAGCTCGGCACGTCGCCGACGAGCACGCCACCGACGCGCAGCTTCGCGGACACGTCGAACGCCGTCGGCAGGTCGCGCGTGAACACGCCCGCCTGGAGCCCGAAGCGCGAGTCGTTGATCCGGCGCACGCCGTCCTCCACCGACTCCACCCGCGTGATCGACACGACCGGCCCGAAGACCTCGTCGGCCATCACCGACGCGTCCTCCGGCACGTTCGCGAGCACGGTCGGTTCCACGGTCGCGCCGTCGCGCTTGCCGCCGGTCAGCAGTTCGCCGCCGGCTTCGACAGCCGCGGTGATCCACGATTCCACCCGGGAAGCGGCGGCGGTGTTGATCAGCGGCCCGACGTCGACGCCGTCCGTGCGCGGGTTTCCGGTCCCGAGCGCGCGCACCTGCTCCAGCACCTTCGCCTGCAGCTCGTCGTAGACGTCGGCATGCGCGTACACGCGCTGCACCGAGATGCACGACTGCCCGGCCTGGTACATCGCGAAGGTCGCGATCCGCTGCGCCGCGAAGTCCAGGTCCGTCCAATCGGGACAGACGAGGACCGCCGCGTTGCCGCCGAGCTCCAGCGCGACGTGCTTGCGCGGCACGCTGTCGCGGATGCCCCAGCCCACCGGCACGGAACCGGTGAACGACACGACCGGCAGGCGCGGGTCGGCCACCAGTTTGGCCGATTCCTCGTTGCTCACCGGGAGGATCGACCAGCTCCCGGCCGGAAGATCGGTCTCGGCGAGGATCTCGCCGAGCAGCAGCGCGGTCAGCGGCGTCGCGGGCGCGGGCTTGAGCACGATCGGCGCGCCGACCGCGATCGCGGGCGCCACCTTGTGCGCCACCAGGTTCAGCGGGAAGTTGAACGGCGTGATGCCCAGCACCGGTCCCTTCGGCACCCGGCGCACCAGCGCGAGCCGTCCGGTTCCACCCGGGTCGGTGTCGAGCCGCTGCAGGTCACCGGAGAACCGGCGGGCTTCCTCGGCGGCCCAGCGGAACGTCGACGCCGCGCGCCCGATCTCGCCGCGCGACCACTTCAGCGGCTTGCCCGACTCGGCGGTGATCAGCTGCGCGATCTCTTCGGACCGCTCACCCAGAACTCGGGACACGTGGTCCAACGCGCCCGCCCGGACGTGCGCCGGCAGGGTCGCGAACTCGTCCTGGACGTCGTGCGCGGCCTGGACGGCGGTCTCGATATCCGAAGTGGACGGAACGTGATGCGAGCCCGCCTCGCTCCCGTCGAAGGAGTGCCGGACGACGGCGGTTTCGCCGCTGGTGACCGGCTTTCCGGCTACCCAGAAGGGAAAAGTGCTCACTTGGAAGCCTCCGTACGGACAGCGTGCTCCAGGACCGTCAGGCCCTCGTCGAGCAGTTCGGCGGACAGGGAAAGCGGCGGCAGCAGCCGGACGACGTTGCCGTAGGTGCCGCAGGTGAGGACGACGACGCCGGCCTGGTGGCATGCCTGCGCGACGCGTTTGGTCAGGTCGGCGTCGGGTTCGGTGGTGCCCGGCTTCACGAACTCGGCGGCCAGCATCGCGCCGCGGCCGCGGACGTCGCCGATCACGCCGGTCTCCTCGGCCAGCGCGCGCAGCCGCGGCAGCACCGCGTTCTCGATGCGCTTCGCCGACGCGGCGAGGTTCTCCTGGCGCATGGTCTCGATCGAGCCGAGCGCCGCGGCGCACGCGATCGGGTTACCGCCGTAGGTGCCGCCGAGCCCGCCCGGGCCGACGGCGTCGAGCAGTTCCGCGCGGCCGGTGACGGCGGCGAGCGGGAGACCGCCCGCGATGCCCTTGGCGGTGGCGATCAGATCCGGCACGACGTCTTCGTGCGTGGAGGCGAACCACTCGCCGGTGCGGCAGAACCCGGTCTGCACCTCGTCGGCGACGAACACGACGCCGTTTTCGGCGCACCAGCGGGAAAGCGCGGGGAGGAAGCCGGGCGCGGGCTCGATGAACCCGCCCTCACCCTGCACCGGCTCCAGCACGACGGCCGCGACCTGGTCGCCGCCGATCTGCTTCTCGATGCGATCGATGGCGATCCGCGCCGCTTCGGGGCCGGACAGGCCGTCGCGGTACGGGTACGACCCCGGCACCCGGTAGACCTCGGGCGCGAACGGACCGAAACCGTGCTTGTACGGGATGGACTTCGCGGTCAGCGCCATCGTCAGGTTGGTACGGCCGTGGTAGGCGTGGTCGAACACGACGACAGCCTGGCGGCCGGTCGCGGCGCGCGCGATCTTCACCGCGTTCTCGACTGCCTCGGCGCCGGAATTGAACAGCACCGAACGCTTCTCGTGGGTGCCCGGCGTCAGCTTGTCGAGTGCTTCGCACACCTCGACGTAGCCCTCGTACGGCGTGACCATGAAACACGTGTGCGTGAACCGGCCTACCTGCTCGCGGACGCGGTCCACGACGGCGGGGGCGGCGTGGCCGACGTTGGTCACCGCGATGCCGGAACCGAAGTCGATCAGGACGTTGCCGTCGGCGTCGGTGAGCAGGCCGCCTTCGGCCGAGGTGACGTAGACGGGCAGCACCGAGCTCACGCCCGCGGCGACGACGGCCGCGCGCCGTTCCTGCAGGGCGCGCGAGGCGGGGCCGGGGATCTCGGTGCGCAGCCTGCGCTGCGTCTCGGTGGTGACGGTCACGGCCAAACTCCTGCGGACGCGAGGGACGGGGTCGCCCTCCAGGATGAAAGCCCGGCCGGGCGACGTCAGCTCGACATCTTGTCCATATCGGCGCGTAGAGTTGGACAACATGGCACTGACGCTCGCCGCCCTCGTGGCCGAACGCCCGCTCGGCCTGCGCGCGCGGGCGGCGGAGGCCGCGCTCGACCGGCCGATCGGCTGGGTCCACCCCACCGAACTGACCGACCCGCAGGCGTTCCTCGAAGGCGGCGAACTGCTGCTGACCACCGGGCTCGCCCTCGACGAGACCACGTCGCCCGGGTACATCCGGCGGCTGGTCGACGCCGGGGTGGCCGGGCTCGGGTTCGGCGTCGGCCTCAGTCACGAGAGCATCCCGCGGTCCCTGGTGGACACCGCCGAAGAGGTCGGGCTCCCAGTACTCGAAGTGCCGAGGAAGACGCCGTTCATCGCGATCACGCGCGCGGTCTCCCGGGCGGTCGCCGCCGACGAATACGCCTCGCTCGTGCGCACCGGCAAGGGGCAGCAGGAATTGACCAGGACCGCGGTCGGCAAGGGCGGCCCCGGCGGGGTGGTGCGCAAACTGGCGAAGCTGGTCGACGGCTGGGTGCTCCTGCTCGACTCTTCGGGCGCGGTCACCGAAGCCGCGCCGACGTCCGCGCGCCCTTTCGCCGACGAGGTCCGGGAAGATCTCGCTCGGCTGCGCGCGGGCATCCTGGTGACGGCGATAGGGGAGGACGAGGTCATACTCCAGACTCTCGACACCCGCGCGCGCGGCGTGCTCGTGGTCGGGACCCCTGAGTCGCTCGACGCCGCCGGGCAGCACATCGTCAACACCGCGGTGTCGTTGCTTTCCCTTGCGCTGGAACAGAACCGAGAGCACGTCGTGGCGTTGCGGCGGCTGCGGTCGGGGCTGTGCGACCTGCTCGCCGCGGGGCAGGCGGAACTCGCCACGCGGACGATGAAGTCGCTGTGGGGCGGTGTCCCGGAGGCCCCGTGGCCCGTTCTGGCCGTCACCGGCCCCGCGACCGCGCGCCGGTCGCTCGCCGACACGCTCGACGCCGAAGTGGCCGGGGAGAAGGTGTTCTTCGGCGAGTCGGGGGCGTTCGTCGTCGCGTTCGGCGATGTGGACGCCGTCGCCCGGCAGGCTTCCCGGATCGGCGGACTGCACGCCGGGCTCTCCGATCCGGTGTCCACAGTGGATTTCCCGGCCGGGCTCCGGCAGGCGAAGCAGGCGGCGGAAGCGGCGAAGGCCGAGCGGGCCCCACTGGTCCGATTCGCCGAACACGCCGGACGCGGCTTCCTGGAGCTGGTCGATTCCCAGGCGGCACAAGCGTTTTCGGACAGCCTGCTGGCACCGTTGCGGCAGCACGACGAAACCGGCCGGGGTGAACTGGTCGCCTCAATGACCTGCTGGCTCGAACACCACGGTCACTGGGATCTGGCGTCCGCGCGGCTCGGCGTCCACCGGCACACCTTGCGCAACCGCATGCGCAAGGTCGCCGAGTTGACCGGCCGTGATCTCGATTCCCCCGGGGTGCGTGCCGAATTCTGGCTCGCGCTGCAGGTCAGCGCTCGGACCTGACCAACGCGATCGGCGAGTCCCCACAACGGCGCAGCTGCGTGCCGCTCTCCGTCGTGACCGGTGCCGCGCCGGAGGACCACCACGCCGGGACGTCGACCTCGCGGACGAGCGATCCGGTGGCCTGCCGCGCGTTGTTCGACACGATCACCCGGCCCTGGGCGTTGACCAGGGCCGCGCGGCCGCCGAGGGCACGCAGTTTCGGCTGCAGCAGCCTCTCGACCTCGCGCACGTAGACATCCGCGCCGACGACCCCCGCGAAGGCTCCTTCGCGCCGCACGGGCACAGTGAAGGTCAGGGTGTATTCGTCGGTGCAGAGGTAATCGACGTACGGGCCGTTGATGTGGCGGCGGCCGGTGTCACGCGGGACGGTGAACCACGACTGCCGGGTGTAGTCGAGGAAGTTGTCGCTGTCCGGATCGAGACTGATGACCAGTTGCACCGGTTCGGCGTCGCCGGTCTCGGTCCACCATTCGAAGCCGAATTCCTGATCGGCCAGCGCGTTCGGCGCGCTGATGAACCCGGCGCCGACGACCAGGCCGCCGAGGACGTCGAAGACCTGCGGCCGGAGGCGGGGCAGGTCTTCGGCCGTGACGTCGCCTGATGCGGCCAAAAGCCCCTCGGCGCCGGCCAGAACCGGCTTCAGTCTGCCGAAGACGTCCTCGACCAGGGCGGATACCTGATCGACGACCTCGGAACCGGCGGACGGTGTGTCGTTCACGATGCTCACCTCGGATGCGCGGATGCCGCAGCTTAAGGGGCCAGAAGGTCTAAATGCACGTCCGCCAGCCGGTCTATCGCGTCGAGGATGTGTTCCTCGGTGAGTTTCCGGGCCAGTTCACCGTCGCCCTGGGCGATGGCGGCGGTGATCGCGCGGTGTTCGGCGTAGGCGTTTTCCCGGGTGCCGTGCGGTTCGAGCGGTAGCCAGAGCAGGCCGCCCCGCTCGCTCTGCAACTGCACTTCTTCCCTGGTCAGTCGTGGCGACTGCGCGGCCGCCGCGATTTCGAGGTGGAACTGGCGCTCGGCGCGCGACGCCTCGGTGCCGGTCGCGGTGCGGATGTCCTCGGTCGCCAGTTCGAGCCGCTCGATGTCTTCGGGGGAACTCCGCTCGGCGGCGAGTTTGGCCGCGGCGCCGGCGATGGCGAGGTAGTGATCGCCGACGTCGCGAAGTTCGGACAGCGAGACCGTGCGAAGGCGCTCTCGCCACGAAGCTGCCGAAGGGTTGGCGGGCGTCTTCACGAAGCTTCCGCCGCCTCGGCCGCGTCGCGTCTCCACGAGCCCCTGCTGCCTCAAGGCCACGAGCGCTTCGCGAACGGTCACGGTGGAGACACCGAACTGGGCGGCCAGCTCGGCTTCGCTCGGCAACTGTTCCGAGTCGGCCAGCAGCCCGAGCGTGATGGCGTCGACCAGCCGCGCGGTGACCGCTTCCGCCCGGCCGATCTGGTCGAGCGGCGCGAACATCGCTGACCGCGCGCTGTGCGACATCCCCTTGCGCATGGTGGCCCTTCGCCCGAACTACTACCCGATGGAACCAATCTTGCCCCATCGTCTTGTCATTTAACATCTGGACTTATATGTTTTAGCTCCCTCGCCGCCCCAAAAGGGAGCAAGGGACCTTTGCTATCGCCTCACGCCCCCAGGCCCCTGGAGGTCTCGTGCAGCAGTTGAAGCACTTCATCGGCGGTGAGTACCTCGGATCCGCGTCGGGCGCGGTCGCCGACGTCGTCGATCCCGTCACCGGCCGCCCGTACTGCACCGCCGCCGTCGCCGGCCCCGAGGACGTCGACCGCGCGCTGAAGGTCGCGGCCGCCGCCTTCGAACACTGGCGTGAGACCACGCCCGCGCGACGCCAGCTCGCGTTGCTGAAGATCGCCGACGCCGTCGAAGCGCGCGCGGACGGCCTCGTGCTCGTCGAATCGGCGAACACCGGCAAGCCGATCGCGCTCACCGCGGCCGAGGAACTGCCGATGATCGTCGACCAGTTGCGGTTCTTCGCGGGGGCCGCGCGTGTCCTCGAGGGACGGTCGGCGGGCGAATACATGGAAGGGCATACCTCTTTCGTGCGCCGAGAACCGATCGGCGTGTGCGCGCAGGTTACGCCGTGGAACTACCCGCTCCTCATGGCGGTCTGGAAGATCGCCCCCGCGCTCGCCGCGGGCAACACCGTGGTGCTCAAACCGGCCGACACGACCCCCGCGTCGACCCTGCTCCTCGCCGAGATCTGCGCCGAATTCCTGCCTCCCGGCGCGTTCAACGTGATCTGCGGCGACCGTGACACCGGGCGGGCGCTCGTCGAGCACGAGATCCCCGCGATGGTGTCCATCACCGGCTCCGTGCGCGCAGGGATCGAAGTCGCCGCTTCGGCGGCGAAGGACGTGAAGCGCGTACACCTCGAACTCGGCGGTAAAGCCCCCGTAGTGGTCTTCGCCGACGCAGACGTCGAAGCGGCCGCGGAAGGCATCGCCGCCGCCGGGTACTTCAACGCCGGCCAGGACTGCACCGCGGCGACGCGGGTCCTGGTCGCCGACGAGGTCCACGACGCCTTCGTCGAGGCGCTCACCCGGCAGGCGCGGGCGACCACCACCGGCAAGCCCGGCGACTCGTCGGTCACGTACGGCCCGCTCAACAACGCCGCCCAGCTGGACCGGGTGGCCGGGTTCGTCGACCGGCTGCCCGCGCACGCGATCGTCCACTGTGGAGGAAGTCGGCAGGGTGACGAGGGGTACTTCTACGAACCGACGGTGATCTCCGGCGTCCGCCAGGACGACGAGATCAGCCAGACGGAGATCTTCGGCCCGGTCATCACCGTGCAGCGCTTCACCTCCGAAGCCGAGGCGCTCGCCGCGGCCAACGGCGTCGAATACGCGCTCGCGTCGTCGGTGTGGACCACCGACCACCAGCGGGCGATGCGGCTGGCCGGGAAGCTCGACTTCGGCTGCGTGTGGATCAACACGCACATCCCGCTGGTCGCCGAGATGCCGCACGGCGGGTTCAAGAAGTCCGGCTACGGCAAGGACCTCTCGCTCTACGGCCTCGAGGACTACACCCGCGTCAAGCACGTGATGAGCGCGCTGTGACGACCACCGAAAGGCACGCCATGCCGCATCAAGCGCCTGCCCCCGCCGAGGGGGAGCAAGGGACCTTTGCTATCACTTCCGCAGGTGGAGGCGGGGATCCGGCGATCCGGCTGCGCGGGCTGCGCAAGGAGTTCGGCCAGGTCCACGCGGTCGACGGCGTCGACCTCGACATCCCGCCCGGCGAGTTCTTCTCGATGCTCGGCCCGTCCGGCTCCGGCAAGACGACCGTGCTCCGCATGATCGCCGGCTTCGAACTGCCGACGGCGGGCACGATCGAACTGCACGGCCGCGACGTCAGCCGTCTCGCGCCGTTCGACCGCGACGTCAACACGGTCTTCCAGGACTACGCGCTCTTCCCGCACATGACCGTGCAGCAGAACGTCGAGTACGGCCTCCGGGTGAAACGCGTGCCCCGCGCGGAGCGACGTCAGCGCGCGAAGGACGCCCTCGACACTGTCCGGCTCGGCGAATTCGGCGAGCGCAAACCCGACCAGCTCTCCGGCGGCCAGCGTCAGCGCGTCGCCCTCGCCAGGGCGTTGGTCAACCGGCCGAAGGTGCTCCTGCTCGACGAACCGCTCGGCGCGCTCGACCTGAAACTGCGCCACACCATGCAGACCGAGCTCAAACAGATCCAGCGCGACGTGGGCATCACCTTCATCTTCGTCACCCACGACCAGGACGAGGCGTTGACGATGAGCGACCGCATCGCGGTGTTCAACGCCGGCCGCATCGAACAGGTCGGTTCCCCGGTCGAGGTCTACGAGCGGCCCGCGTCCGCGTTCGTCGCCGGATTCGTCGGCACCTCGAACCTGCTCAGCGGCGGCGGCGCCGAGAACATCATCGGCAAACCCGGTGTGTTCAGCATCCGCCCCGAAAAGATCCGCATCGACGCGGATCTCTCGAAGTCCGCCGAGGTCGGCGAGACCAGCGCCACCGGCACCGTCACCAACACCGTCTACGCCGGCGCGACCGTGCGTTACGAGGTCACGCTCGACGCAGGCGGCCAGCTCTCCGTGGTCCGGCAGAACACCGCCGAGCCCGCGGACTTCGAGGGCGGCCGCGTCCGCCTGAGCTGGCGGCACGAACACAGCTTCCGCGTCCCCGAAGCCGGTTAGGCAGTCTCCTCCCCAGCACCGAAAGGTTGTTCAATGAAGAACAGGAAACTCGCGCTCGCCGGCCTGCTCGGCGCCGGCCTGCTCGTGGCCGCCTGCGGAACGTCCGGGTCCAGTTCGACCGCCGCCGCGCCGGGCGGGCAGGGCTTCACCCCGCCGAAACTCGACGCGCTCGCTCAGCTCGGCCAGCCGGAGGGCCAGGTGAACGTGCTGGCCTGGCCCGGTTACGCGGAGAACGGCTCGAACGATCCGGCCGTCGACTGGGTCACCGGATTCGAGAAGGAGACCGGCTGCAAGGTCAACGTCAAGGCGTTCGGCACCTCCGACGAGGCCGTGAACCTGATGAAGACCGGCCAGTACGACGTCATCTCCGCCTCCGGTGACGCTTCGCTGCGGCTCATCGCGTCCGGGGACGTCGAACCGGTGAACACCGCTCTCGTGCCGAACTACGCGGACGTCTTCGACTTCCTCAAGAACCGGCCGTGGAACAGCGTGAACAACGTGGCCTACGGTGTGCCGCACGGCTGGGGCGCGAACCTGCTGACCTGGCGCACCGACAAGGTGAACCCGGCGCCGACGTCGTGGTCGGCGATGTTCGACGCGAACAGTCCGTACAAGGGCAAGATCTCCGCCTACGACTCGCCGATCTACATCGCCGACGCCGCGCTGTACCTGCAGACGCACAAGCCGGAACTCGGCATCAAGAACCCGTACGCCTTGGACGACAAGCAGTTCCAGGCCGCCGTCGACCTGCTCAAGCAGCAGCGGCCGATGGTCGGGGAGTACTGGTCGGACTACCTGAAGGAGAGCCAGGCGCTCAAGAGCGGCGACGCCGTCCTCGGCACCGCCTGGCAGGTGACGGTGAACCTGACCAAGAGCGAGGGCGCGCCGGTGGAATCGGTGCTGCCGTCCGAAGGCGCGACGGGCTGGTCGGACACCTGGATGGTCGGGGCGAAGTCGCCGCACAAGACGTGCTCCTACAAGTGGCTGAACCACATCGTCAGCCCGAAGGCCAATGCCCAGGTCGCCGAGTACTTCGGTGAATCGCCTTCGAACCCCAAGGCGTGCGCCGAAACCAAGGACAAGAAGCACTGCGACACCTACCACGCCGGTGACGCCGCGTACGCCTCGAAGATCCAGTACTGGACGACGCCGATCACGCAGTGCCTCGACGGCCGCACGGACGTCAAGTGCAAGGACTACGGCGAGTGGACGCGCGCCTGGACCGAGATCAAGGGCTGACCTCCCCGAACTCCGGGAGCGGCCGGTGGGCCCCCCCAACGCCGGCCGCTCCCGGTCCCATCCCTAGGTGGAAAAAATGACGACCACCCTCGATTCGCCGAGGCGGAAAGCCTCCGCCTTCCTGTACCGCAAACCCAAGCTGCGCCTGAGCATCCTGCTGTCCGCGCCGATGCTGTGGCTCGGCCTCGCCTACCTCGGCGCGCTGGCCGCGTTGTTCGTGACCGCGTTCTGGACGACCGACGTCTTCACCGGCCAGGTCGTGACCGAGTGGTCGCTGAACAACTTCGTCACCCTCTTCAGCGACGCGGTGTATCGCACGATCACCCTCCGAACGGTCGGGATCGCCGGGCTGGTCACGGTGATCACCGCGATCATCGCCTTCCCGATGGCGTTCTACATGGCCAAATTCGCCTCGCCGAGGGCGCGGCGGCTCCTGGTGATCGCCGTCATGACGCCGCTGTGGGCGAGCTACCTGGTGAAGGCCTACGCGTGGCGGTCCATGTTGTCCGGCAACGGCGTCCTGCACTGGCTGCTCAACCCGTTCGGCCTCGACACCCCCGGCTACGGTGTGCTCGCGACGGTGATCACCCTGTCGTATCTGTGGCTGCCGTACATGATCCTGCCGATCTACGCGGGCCTGGAGCGGCTGCCGAACTCCTTGGTGGACGCGTCGGGCGACCTCGGCGCGCGGCCGTTCAGGACGTTCCGTTCCGTGGTGCTGCCGGTGACGTTCCCGGCCATCGTCGCCGGGTCGATCTTCACGTTTTCGTTGTCGCTGGGCGACTACATCGCGGTGAAGATCGTCGGCGGCACGTCGCAGATGCTCGGCAACGTCGTCTACGACAACATCGGCGCGGCCAACAACCTGCCGTTCGCGGCGACCGTCGCGACCGTGCCCGTGGTGATCATGCTCGCCTATCTCGCCGCCGTGCGCCGCACGGGTGCGCTGGACAACCTGTAGGAGCGCGCGATGCGGCTTTCCCGGACGACCAAGTACATCCTGCTCGCCGCGCTCGTGCTCGGCCTCGCGGTCATCTACTTCCCGCTGCTGGTGGTCCTGCTCAACTCGTTCAACGCGGACACCACCTTCGGCTGGCCGCCGTCGAGCTTCACCCTCGAATGGTGGGGGCGGGCCGCGGAGAACGAGGGCGCGCTGAACGCGCTGGGCACGAGTGTCCAAGCAGGACTCGCGGCGACGGCGATCGCGCTGGTGCTCGGCACGATGGCGGCGTTCGCGCTGCAGAAATACCGTTTCTTCGGCCGCAACCAGGTGTCGCTGCTGATCATCCTGCCGATCGCGCTGCCCGGTATCGTCACCGGTATCGCGCTGAACAACGCTTTCCGCACGATCCTCGGCATCGACCTCGGTCTGTTCACCGCGATCGTCGCGCACGCGACGTTCTGCATCGTGGTGGTGTTCAACAACGTCGTCGCGCGCTTGCGGCGCATGGGCGGCAATCTCGAAGAGGCGTCGATGGACCTCGGCGCCGACGGGCTCACGACGTTCCGGCTGGTGACCTTCCCGATGCTGCGCTCGGCCCTGATGGCCGGTGGCCTGCTGGCCTTCGCGCTGTCGTTCGACGAAATCATCGTCACGACGTTCACCCTCGGGACCGGCCTGGAAACCCTGCCGATCTGGATCCTGAACAACCTGTTCCGGCCGAACCAGGCGCCGATCGTCAACGTCGTGGCGGCGGTGCTGATCCTCGCTTCGACGGTGCCGGTCTATCTGGCGCAACGGCTTTCGGGCGACTCGACTTCGGGCGGACGGCTTTAACCGCTTCTAACGAAAGGAATCCGTCGCGTCTCGAAGGGCCGCGAGCATCCCCGGATCCGTCACCGCGTGCCCGGCCGCTTCCACGATTTCCAGCTTCGAGTCCGGCCAAGCCCCGTGCAGTTCACAGGCCGTCGCCGGCGGGCACACCGCGTCGTACCGGCCCTGCACGATCACGCCGGGAATTCCGGAGAGTTTCCCGGCTTCCCGGATCAACTGTCCTTCTTCGAGCCACGCGCCATGGCAGAAATAGTGCAGTGCCAGCCGGGCGAACGTGACAGCGAAGTCGGGTGACGCGTACTGGTTGTGGAACGCGGGATCGGGGCGCAGGCTGACGATCGCGCCTTCCCAGGTGCTCCAAGCGATGGCGGCACGCTCCCGCACCACCTGATCGGGGTGGTAGACGAGTTCGTGGTAGGCCGACATCGGGTTCTCGCGCCGCTTTTCGGGGATCGGCGCGAGGAACGCTTCCCATTCACGGGGGAAGAGGTGCGCGGCGCCGCCGCCGTAGATCCAGTCGAGTTCGCTGCGCCGGACGGTGAAGACGCCGCGAAGGATGATCTCGGTGACGCGGCTCGGATGGCTCTCGGCGTAGGCGAGGGCGAGGGTCGCGCCCCACGAGCCGCCGAACACCTGCCATTCTTCGAGATTCAGCCTTTCGCGTAGTTTTTCCATGTCCGAGACGAGGTGCCAGAGGGTGTTGACCGACAGGTCGACGTCCGGCTCCCCGATGTGCGGAGTGCTGCGGCCGGTGCCCCGCTGGTCGAACAGGATGATCCGGTAGGCCTCGGGATCGAAATGCCGCCTGGCCATCGGAGAGATGCCGCTACCAGGGCCTCCGTGCAGGACGACCACGGGTTTGCCGTCCGGGTTCCCGGCCTCCTGGCAGTAGATCCGGTGCCCGTCACCGACGTCGAGCGTGCCCTCGGCGCGCACATGGATCGGCGGGTAGAGGTCGTCCATAGGACCACTGTGCCCGAATCTTCGAGTGCGCGAAGGGTGGGGGCCCGCCCCCGCCGCCGGGCTGAGCGGGCCCCCGGTCTTCGATCGCGTCAGCAGCCCGCCGTGGCGGCCACGTTCGCGAATCCCTTTCCGGCGCCGGTCACCTTGTTGCTCGCGCAGACCTTGTTCCCTGTAGCGGCCTTCACGAGATAGAAGCCGTACGCGTGGTCGGACCGCACGTCCGCGGTGTTCCCGGAGAAGGTGTTGTCGCGGCCCCAGCCGTCGAGCTGGACATGGACCTCGAAGCCGCCGTAGGTCGCGTCGTGCACGAAGACCTTGCTGCCCCGGTTGTCCGCGACCACGTAGTTGTTGCCCTTCAGGTCCACCCAGCTGTCGGCGAAGTGTTCGCCGCTCTGCCCGGTCCCGTCGAAGACGTTGCCGCGCAGTTCGCCGCCGGTGGTGCCTTCCTTGATGTCGATCGATTCCGCCCGCACGTTCGGGCCGATCTTGTTGTTCAGCGCCTTGTTGCGGTCGCTGCGGTCGGGCGTGCCGCCGGGCCAGTTGCCCTTCGCGGAACCGAAGTAGATGCCCTCGCCGTAGCCCGCGTATTCGAGGCCGGTGTCGGTCACCTCGGAGTTCTTCACGACGTTGTCGGTGCTCGTGTACTGGAAGTGGATGCCCTCGTGGCCGACGCCGGTGACCTTGACGCCGTCGACGACGGTGTTCTTGACGCCCGTCGCCATCAGGCCCTTCTGGCCACCGGTGAGGGTGAAGCCGGTCAGGTTCCAGTAGCTGCCGGTGAGTTCCAGGGTGCGCCCGGCCGCGGCCTTGAGGACCGCGCTTCGCGGCCCCTTCAGCGTGATGCGGCTGCCGGACGTGCCGCTCTTCGCCGCCTTGAAGTTGCCCGCGAAGGTCGTGTTGGCCGCGAGTTCGATGACGGTGCCCGGAGTGACCGAAGCGAGCGCCGCCGAGAGCTGCTCCGAAGTCCCTACGCGGACCGTCGCGGCCTGTGCGGGGTACGCGCCCAGCGTCGACAGCAAGGCGGCACCGGTCGCGATGGCCAGAACCCGCTCACGAACACGCATCCGTGGTCCTCCTCGTCGAGGGATCGAAGCTCGGTCGTGGCGGCGACGGGCTAGACGTTAAGCCTCTTTACGAACGCTAGTCAAGGACATGATTGAAGTTCATGTATGTGAACAACTAAAGGAGGGTCGCCTCGCGAGGCCCACCCCGAAAGGGAGCAAGGGACCTTTGCTATCGCCCGCTCTGACGGAGGCGATAGCAAAGGCCCCTTGCTCTCTTTTCGCAGGTCAGTCGTGGAACGAGTGCTCCGAAGCCGGGAACTCGCCCCGCCGGACGTCCTCCGCGAACGCCGACGCGGCCCCCGCCAGCACACCGGCGAGGTCGGCGTACTTCTTCACGAAGCGAGGGGTCTTGCCGCGCCGTAGCCCGGCCATGTCCTGCCAGACGAGCACCTGCGCGTCGCAGTCCGGCCCGGCGCCGATGCCGACGGTCGGGATCTTCAGCTCGTGTGTGATCCGCTTCGCCGCTTCGGCGGGCACCATCTCCATGACGACCGCGAAGGCGCCGGCCTCCTCCAGGGCGAGTGCGTCGGCGAGCAGCGCTTCGGCCGCTTCACCGCGTCCCTGGACCCGGTAGCCGCCCAGATTGTGTTCACTCTGCGGCGTGAATCCGATATGTCCCATCACGGGGACACCGGCCGACGTCAGTGCCTCGACGTGGGGCGCGAACTTCCGGCCGCCTTCGAGTTTCACCGCGTGCGCGCGGCCTTCCTTCATGAACCGCACCGACGTCTCCAGCGCCTGCTGCGGCGAAAGCTGATACGAGCCGAACGGCAGGTCGGCCACCACCAGCGCCCGTTTCGTCGAACGGGTCACCGCGCGGACCAGAGGAAGCAGCTCGTCCACGGTCACCGGGAGCGACGTGTCGTAGCCGAAGACGTTGTTCGCCGCGGAATCCCCGACGAGCAGCACGGGAATGCCCACCTCGTCGAACAGCGCGGCCGTGTACATGTCGTAGGCGGTGAGCATCGGCCAGGTTTCGCCGCGCTCCTTCATGTCACGAAGGTGGTGTACGCGGACCTTCTTCCCGGACGTACTCTGGGGAGCGGCGCCGGTGCCGTACGGAGCGGCAAGCTCGCCGGGATCCTTTTCGGTGGCAGACATCCTTGTCGACCGTCCTTCCCTCGAGGCCTCGAAGAGGTCCCCGGGTCGTGGAGCTGAACGTCTCAAAGCGTGACACGGGGGATTACCGCTCCCAAGGTCCTGCGACCAGCTTCACACCGGCCCGTCACGCCTGTGGTGGATGAAATTCAGACCAGAGGATGATGTTCGTTGACAACCACACGGGGTTGTGTGACGTCAAGTAAGAGCAGCTGTCGATCATCTGTGAGCACCGCGAAAGGCCAGAATGGGAAACCCAGCGAGCCGTGTCTCGCCGTGGAAGGCGAGGGCGGGCGGAATCGTCGCCACTCTCGTGCAGCTCGCGGCCGTGTTCTCGGTGATCCTCCTCCTCGCCGGCGGGGTGAAGGGACCGGTACTCAGGGTCGGCGACGTCGCCTTCTCGGCGCTGAGCATCCCGACGAACGCGAGCCTCGTGATCGTCCTGCTGCTCGTCGTCCTCGGCGCCGCGCTCCGCCGCCGCAAACGCGCCGCGCTCTACACGCTGCTGCTGTTCCAGGTCGGCGGCCTCGCGGTGACGCTGGCCTTCCAGGCCGCCTTGCTGTGGTGGCCTGAGCTGCTGAAACTGGGTCCGTGGCAGGTCCGGCACATCCCGCACCAGGTATGGGTGCTGGCCATCGCCGACCTGATCTCGATCGGCATGTTCGCGTTCCTCTGGATCCTGCGTCCCGCGTTCCCGGCCCGGCTCGCGCCGAGCGCCTGGCGCGACGGCCTCACCGTCCTGTTCGGCGGCCTGGCCGCGGTCATCCTCGTCGGCTGGGGCCTGAGCGAGGCCTTCCCGGGACGCCTCGTGGACACCTGGGCGAGGTTCGCGTGGGTCGTCAACCACACGACCGGCGAGAACATCCAGTTGCGCAAGGTCGGCATCGGCGAAGGGCCCGCTTGGCTCGACCTGGTCCTCGACCTCAGCGCGACAGCCGTCGCGACGGCCGCGCTGTACACGCTTTTCCGCGGTGTGCGCAGCCGTCGCTTGAGGACAGACGAGGAAGAACTGCGCGTACGCCGCCTTCTTGCCGAACACGGCGAAGACGACTCTCTGGGCTATTTCGCCACCAGGCGCGAGAAGAGCGTCGTCTTCTCGCCCAACGGCCGCGCCGCCGTGGCATACCGCGTGCTCGCGGGCACCAGCGTCGCGAGCGCGGATCCCATCGGCGATCCCGACGCCTGGCCGGACGCGGTCCGCGCCTGGCTGCACGAGTCACGCATCTACGGCTGGACGCCCGGCGTGCTCGGCGCGAGCGAACGCGGCGCGAAGGTCTACGCCGACGCGGGTCTGCGCGCGCTGGAGATCGGCGACGAGGCGGTCCTCGACGTCCGCGACTTCAGTCTCGCCGGTCCGGAACGCCGCTCGGTCCGCCAAGCGGTCAAACGGATCGAACGGGCCGGATACACCACGAAAGTCCGGCGGCACAGCGAGATCCCCGTCGACGAGATGGCCAGGCTGCTACTGCACGCGCAGCAGTGGCGTGGCGCCGAGACCGAACGCGGGTTCTCGATGGCGCTCGGCAGGCTCGGCGATCCGAGCGACGGCCGCAGCGTGATGGTGGAGGCGTACGACGCCAAGGGCGAGCTTCGCGGGATGCTGTCGTTCGTTCCGTGGGGCCGTCGCGGCCTGTCCCTCGACCTGATGCGGCGCGACCGCGACGCCGAGAACGGGCTCAACGAGTACATGGTCGCCGAGGTCGTGGCGGCGAGTTCACACCTTGGCGCGCAGCGGATCTCGTTGAACTTCGCGATGTTCCGCGCGGTCTTCTCCGAAGGGGAGCGGATCGGCGCGGGCCCGGTGCTGCGCGCGTGGCGTGGCGTGCTCAGCATGGCGTCGCGGTTCTTCCAGCTGGAATCGCTCTACCGGTCCAACGCCAAGTACGGACCGGACTGGGAGCCGCGCTTCCTCTGCTACTCCTCGGCTCGGCGGCTGCCGCGGGTCGGCATCGTCGCCGGCGCGCTCGAAGGGTTCGTCCCGACCGGACGATCGGCGCGGGCGCTGAAACTGGAGACGGTCACCGACGAATTCGTGGCCGAGGTCCACCGCATCGACGCGAACGCGGCCATGCCCGCGCCGAAACAGGTGCGGCGGCCCGACCAGGTCCGCGTCCGGATGGCGAAGCTCGACAGCCTGCGCGAAGCCGGGATCGACCCGTATCCGGTCGGTTTCGCCCGGGAGGATCTGCTCGGCGACGTCGTCTCGAAGTTCGGCGGCCTGAGCCCGGACACGCACACCGATCACCGGGTGCGCGTCGCGGGCAGGGTGCTCGCGATGCGCAACCTCGGCGGGCTCTGTTTCGCGCGGGTCAAGGACTTCAGCGGCGAGATCCAGCTGATGCTCGACGCCGCGGTCCTCGACCTCGGCGGCTGGCGGCGGGGCGTCGACCTCGGCGACCACGTCGGCGTGAGCGGGCGGGTCGTGACGTCGCGGCGCGGTGAGCTGTCCGTGCTCGTCGACGAATGGACCGTTACGGCGAAGAGCCTGCATCCTTTGCCGGACAAGCGAAAGGGCCTCACGGACCCGGAGACGCGGGTGCGGCAGCGCTACCTCGACCTCGCGGTGAACCCGGATTCGACGGCGATGCTGCGGATGCGGTCGACCGTGGTGCGCGCGGTGCGGGAAAGGCTGCATCAGGGCGATTACCTCGAAGTCGAGACGCCGATGTTGCAGACCGTGCACGGCGGCGCCAACGCCCGTCCGTTCGTCACCCATATCAACGCCTACGACATGCGGATGTATTTGCGGATCGCGCCCGAGCTGTACCTGAAACGACTGTGCGTGGCGGGCGTCGAGCGCGTTTTCGAGCTGAACCGGAACTTCCGCAACGAAGGCGTCGACGCGACGCACAACCCGGAATTCACCATGTTGGAGGCATATCAGGCCTATGCCGACTACAATACTATGCGGAACCTGACACGGGAACTCGTGCAGCACGCGGCGGAGGCGGCGTACGGCGCGCAGGTCGTTCGCCGTCCGGGGCCGGACGGGACCGTCGTCGAATACGACATCTCCGGCGACTGGCCGGTGATCCCGGTGCACGAGGCCGTTTCCGCGGCGCTCGGGGAGAAGATCGACTCGGGGACCTCGGTCGAGGAGCTCCGGCGGCTGTGCCGGGCCGCCGGGGTGCCGGTGAACGAGGAGGCCGGGCACGGCGATCTCGTGCTGAAGGCGCACGAGCACCTGGTCGAAGGCGCGACCGTGCTGCCGACGTTCTACACCGACTACCCGACCGACGTCTCGCCGCTGACCAGGCAACATCGCGTGGACCCGCGGCTGGCCGAGCGCTGGGACCTGATCGCGTTCGGCTCCGAGGTCGGCACGGCCTACACCGAACTGACCGACCCGCTCGAACAGCGGCGGCGGCTGGAGGCCCAGTCGCTGCGCGCGGCGAGCGGGGACGTCGAGGCGATGGAACTGGACGAGGACTTCCTGCTCGCGCTCGAACACGGCATGCCGCCGACCGGCGGACTCGGCATCGGCATCGACCGGCTGCTGATGATGCTGACCGGTGCCTCGATCCGGCAGACGGTGCTGTTCCCGTTCGTCCGGCCTCAGGGGTAGCAAGGGACCTTTGCTCTCGCGTGGCCCGCTGACCTGCGGAAAGAGAGCAAGGGACCTTTGCTATCGCCGGCGGGCGGTGATCGGCACCCGCTTGTACCCGGACACGAAGTTCGACGTGATCCGCTCCGGCTTGCCCGCCGGGGCGAAATCGTGGAACCGGCTCAGCAGCTCCTCGAACAGGATCCGGATGCTCATCCGCGCCACACTGTGCCCGACGCAGTAGTGCGGCCCGATGCCGAACGCGAGGTGCTTGTTCGGCTTGCGCCGGATGTCGAAGGTCTCCGAGTCCGGGAACTGCTCCTCGTCGCGGTTGGCCGAACCGAGCCAGGTCACCACCGCGTCGCCGGCGGCGATCTTCGTGTCGCGCAGGACGACGTCCTGGGTGGCGTAGCGCAGCATGTGGTTGACCGGCGAAGACCAGCGCAGGGCCTCTTCGACGGCGGTCTGCGTGGTCTCCGGGTGCCGCGTCCAGTCGTCGAGGACATCGGACTCGATGAACTCCGCGAACACGAAGTTCGGCGCGTGCGGCGTCGTGACGTTCGCGCCGAGCAGGAGGCTGTAGCAGTTGGCGACGATCTCGCTCGGTGACATGTGCCTGCCCTCGAACTCGGTCGAGATCAGCACGCTGAGCAGGTCGTCGCTGAGGTGGTCGCGCCGGTACGAGACCAGGTCCTGGAAGTAGACGAACAGTTCCCGGTGGGCGGCGGCCAGTGTCGCGTCCTTGCCGTCCGCGATCTGGAACTCCGGGTCGTCGGCGGCGACGCAGGCGCTGGTGAGCTTCGTCAGCCACGGCCAGTCCTCTTCGGGCAGGCCGATCATCCGCCCGGTGACCGCCATCGGCATGGTCATCATGGCCTGCGCGAAATCGAAGACGCCGCCGTCACCCAGCGGGGCGATGAGGCCCAGCACCAGTTCCCGCACCATGTCGCGCTGCTTGTCCACGGCGCGGACCGCGAGCGCCTTCTTCAGCCGCGCCTGCATGATCGTGTGCCGCGGCGGGTCGGTGACCACGAGCTGCTTGCCGCCCGCCGGATCGTCCATGCCCAGCAGTTCCAGCATGGTGCCGCGTTCGGAGGTGAAGAGTTCCGTGGTGCGCATGACGAAGTCGGTGTCGGCGAACTTCACCACCGACCAGAAGCCGCGCTCGGCGTCGACCTGGTGCCAGCTCAGCCCGTCCTGTTCGCGCAGTTCACGCCAGATCGAATGCGCGTCGCCGTCGGCGTACAGGAAAGGGTCGACCAGGTCGGCGCCGCTGAAATGCACCGGACAGCCCCTGGTGGTGTCCTCGACCGTCATGTGCGCGTTCCCTTCATTCAACGGCTGACCGCGATGTTTGTGACCGCACCCGAATGGAACAGTGGCGGATTACGCCGAACACCCCAGTCGCCACTGCGCCCAATGGATCAATGAATTGCCGGGGACGGCTGTCATCGCCGTCGCTTCTTTCCTTGCAGCACAACGCATTCAGTGAACCGCGTTGCTTCGACCCCAGATGCGGGCAGAGTCAAGCACGCGTGTTCGATCAGTGTCAAGGGTGTCCGAATCACTGCTTTCGTAGCTCGGATGTCAGATCTCCACGAATGGACGAGTTGACAGTCGCGGCGGTGCCCTCGTAGCGTCTTGAGGGCAATTGGGGGTTCGATTTCTGGGGAATTCAGCCACCGCGTCAATTTGTTTTCTTCTTTGCGCTGTGCATTTTTTCTTTCTGTTCAGGCTGTTCATCTACCTGGGGAAACGGCAGAGGAATGCCATCTGAATCGGCCAGTGTCTGGCATGTCGCCACGCCCACCCAACAGGGCATTTGGATCGTCGACCGGATCGATCGGCTGCGCCCGACGTACCTGATCCCGTCGGTCATCGAGTTCACCGGGCCGATCGACCACGGCGCGCTGGCGGACGCCATCAGCCGGGCGCTGGCGCGGCATCCCGCGCTGCGATCGCGATTCCGGCTCGAAACCACCCACCGTCGCGTCGAGTACCGGACCGACGGCGAGCCCGCGGAGGCCGGCTTCCTCGACGCCGTCGAAGAGGACTGGACCACTGACGAGCTGGAACGGCTTGTCGAGGTCCTCTGCTACACCCCCTTCGACCTCGGTGACGAACCGCCGGCGCGGGCGGAGCTCATCCGCGTCGGTCCGGACACCACGGTGTTCGTCCTGACCGTGCACCACATCGTTTTCGACGCCACGTCAAGGAAGATCCTGCTCGACGAGATCGGCCTGCACTACCGCGCCGCGCTGACCGGCGAAGAGGTCGTGCTGCCCGAACCCGTCCATCCCGCCCAGGTCCAGGTGCCGATCCCGGACAGTGAGCTGGCGCCCCGGATCGCGGACGCCGTCGAACGCCTGCGGGGCGCGCCGACCACGGTCGACCTGCCTTACGACCGGCGCCCGGACGCCGACCTGTCCATGATCGGCGCCGACGCGCGCACCGCCTTCGACGAAGAGGTCACCGCGCGGGTGCTGGCGGCGTCCGCCGAAGCGGGCTGCACCGCCTTCATGACCGGCGTCGCGATCCTCGCCGCGACGCTCGCCCGCCGCGGCGCGCAACGCGACTTCCTCTTCTCGGTGGTCTGGCCCGGCCGCGACGATCCGGTCTCCGCCGGCGTGGTCGGGATGTTCATGTCCACCCTCGTCCTGCGCATCCGTCTCGACGAGACGACGACGTGGCGCGAACTCCTGCGTGAGGCGCGGAACTCCGGCATGGAGACGTTCATCGACGCCGACGTCCCGCTGGACGCGCTCGCCGCCGAACTGGACGACGAACGCGACGTCGGCAGGCTGCCGATGACCCCGGTCCTGGTGAACCTCGCCGAGGTGCCCGCGCCGTTCGACCTCGCGCCCGGCGTCGTCGGCCGGTTCCGGCCACTGGAACCCCAGTACAGCAAGTGGGATCTCGCGTTGTTCGTGCACGTCGCGGACGGATCCCGCTTGGAGCTCACGCTCGACTACCCCGCCGATCTCTTCAGCGACGAAACGATCGACGGCCTGCTTCTCGATCTGCGACGCGGTGTCGCCGATCTCGCCCGATCCCCGGAGGAACCCGTGCTCAAGCCCGCCACCGAAGCCCTCGACCTCGACGACCCGGCCGTGCGCCTGGACCTCGTCCGCGGCGTCTGGAGCGAGGTGCTCGACAACAAGGAGTTCGGCGACGACGTCAGCTTCTTCGACGCCGGAGGCGATTCCCTGCGCCTCGTGGTGCTGGTGGAGAAGCTGCGCGAAGTGTCCGGCCGGATGGTGAAGACGGTCGACCTGTTCCGCGCCGGCACCGTCCGCGGTCACGCCGATCTGCTGGTCAACGCGGAGAAGAAGCAGGCGGGCGGAGCGCGCGGGAGCCGTGAGCGGCTGCTCGGCGCCGTCCGCGAACGGCGCGCGGTCGAACCGCAGGCCTGACCTCGCCTACGCCAGCCCCTCGTCCCGACCGGAGAAAGCCATGTCGTTCAACGAGTACGCCAGTGCCGTCCTCGGCCAGGACATCGAGGCCGGCGCGTTCGCCACCACCAGTTTCGTCGGTCTCGGCGGGGATTCGCTGCGTGCGCTCAAGCTCGCCGCGATCGTGCAGGAGAAGCTCGGCCTGCGGATCCCCGTGGCCGCGTTGCTGAGCGGTGCTCCGGTCGCCGACGTCTTCGCCGGCGCCGTCCCCGCCGGGAAGCCCGCCGCCGGGCCGGAACCGCTCGCCGAGTCGGTTTCCCATGCCCAGCGCGGGATGTGGCTGATCGAGCGGGTCACCGGCGGGTCTCCGTACAACCTGGTCTTCACCTGTTTCGTCGAGAACGGGACGGTGGAGCCGGAGTTGTTCGAGCGTGCGGTCGCGCAGACCGTCGCCCGGCATCCGGGTCTGCGCACGGTCTATCGCGGCGATGACGGCGACGTCGTGCCCGAGGTGCTGGACCAGTACACGCCGCCGGTCGAGGTGCACACCTGGGAGGGTGAAGCGGGCGAGTTCGACGAGCGCGTCCGTTCCCTCGCGGCGCGGCAGGGACGGCACCCGTTCGACCTCGGGAAGGCGCCGGCGTACCGGCTCCTGCGGGTCGAAAGCGGCACCGCCGGCACGGGTGGCCAGGCTGTCGTGCTGGTGGCGCACCACATGGTGCTCGACGGCTGGTCGGTCGGCCTGCTGGTGAACGAGCTGTTCGCCCGCTACGCGACACTGGCCGGCGGCGGACGCGAGCACGCGGGGGAGCCCGGTGTCTCTCCCCGGGTTCTCCTGCGCCATCAGGAGGAAGCACGCGCCACCGGGGAATGGGACCGGCAGGCCGAGTTCTGGACGAAACATCTCGACGGCGTGCCGTCGGTGCTGGAACTCCCGTCCGACCGGCAGCGCCCCCCGATCCAGGACGCCGCGGGCGCGCGGGCGCCGATCGACTTCGGCGTCCCCGCGAGCGCCGCGGTCGTCGAACGCGCCAAGGCCTTGGGGATCACGCCGTTCGCCTTCCTGCTCGGTGCTTTCGGCCTGACGTTGAGCCGCTGGACCGGCACGCGGCATCTGCTGGTCGGGGTGCCGCTCACCGGCCGGGGGAGCACCGAACTCGAAGAGCTCGTCGCCGTCGCCGGGAACCTGGTCCCGGTTCGGATCGACGTCGCCGAGGACGCCGCCGTGGCGACGTACCTGCGCTCGGTGCACCAGTCGCTCGGACAGAGCATCGACGCGGGCGACCTGCCGTTCGACGAGCTGGTCACCCGGCTCGGGATCGAACGAACGCTGGGCTGCCATCCGCTGGTCCAGGTCTCGTTCGGGATGCACGATCAGCTTGTCCCGCAACGGATCGAGACCCCGTCCGCGCGCCTGCGGATCGAGGAGGGCCACGGCGGCGGCGCGCAGTTCGACCTCTCCCTGCTGATCGGCCGGGCCGACCCGGCGCTCGGCGGTCACCTGGAGTACGCGTCCGCGGTCTTCGGCCGAGCCGACGCCGACGGGTTCATCGCGGACTTCCTCGCCGCGGCGGACCAGCTGGCCTCGGCCGGTGACGTCGCGGTCGAAGAGATCCGGTGCCTGTCACCGGAACGGCGGGCCCTGCTCGACGGGATCAACGAGACCCGGCAGGACTTCCCGGCCACGTCGATCGACGCGCTCTTCCGCGAAGTGGTCCTCCGGGACCCGGAAGCGATCGCCGTCCGCGAAGAGGAAGTCCAGCTCAGCTACGGCGAACTCGCCGCGGCGGCCTCACGTCAGGCCCGGCTGCTGCGTGAAGCCGGTGTCCGGCCCGGAGACCGCGTGCTGGTCGGACTGGACCGGTCGATCGCGGAAGCCGTCGCGGTGCTCGGCGTCGTCTGGGCGGGCGCCGCGTACGTCGGCGTCGACCTCAACGTCCCCGCCGAACACTCCGACAAGATCGTGCGGTCCGCCGCACCCGTCGCCGCGCTGGTGCCCGGCGCCTCGGCGGAGCGCCTCCGCGAGCTCGGGATTCCCGTGGTGGCGGCCTGGGAGCGGTCCTGGGACGTGCGAGAGGTCGTCGAACCGCCGGTCGATCCGGACACGACGCGGCTCGCCTACGTCGCCTTCACTTCAGGCTCGACCGGTCAGCCGAAGGGCGTCTGCGTCCCGCATCGCGCGATCGTCCGGCTGGTGCACGAGGCGGATTACGTCCGCCTCGGCCCGGACGAGCGGGTGCTGCGGTTGTCCCCGCTCGCCTTCGACGCGTCCACTTTGGAGCTTTGGGGCGCGCTCCTGACCGGCGCCACGCTGGAGGTGTACCCGGCGGGCCTGCCGACGCCCACCGAACTCGGCGATTTCCTGCTGGACAACGAAGTCACCGTCGCCTGGCTCACCGCCGGCCTGTTCCGGCTGGTCGAGGAATTCGCGGGCGACGCGTTCGCCGGACTGCGGCAGCTGCTCACCGGCGGTGACGTCGTCCCGCACGAACACGTCGCCAGGGTGCTGCGGCGCCATCCCGGCCTGGTCATCACCAACGGCTACGGGCCGACCGAGAACACGACGTTCACCACCACCCTTTCGGTGACGGACGCGGACGACGTCGACGGTCCGCTGCCGATCGGCACGCCGCTGCCCGGGACCCGGGTGTACGTGCTGGACGCCCGGCACCGGATCGTGCCGCCGGGCGCGGTCGGCGAGCTCTACACCAGCGGGCTCGGCCTCGCCGACGGCTACCTCGATGACGAGGCGGAGACGGCCCGCGCGTTCGGCGAGTTCTCGCCGGACGTCCCGGAACGGCTGTACCGCACCGGGGATCTGGTGCGCGTCGACACGAAGGGCCGGGTCCGGTACCTCGGCAGACGCGACGATCAGGTCAAACTGCGCGGCTACCGCGTCGAACTGTCGGCGATCAGCGACGCGCTGACCGCGGATCCGCGGGTGCAGGACGCCGTCGTCGCGGTCACCGACGGCGACAGCGCGGAGAAGCGGTTGATGGCCGCCGTCGTCCCGGCCGAAGGCGCCGAGTTCGGGACCGCGGATCTGCGCGACGCCCTTTCCGGGCGGCTGCCGACGTACATGGTCCCGACGTTGTGGGCGCTGGTCGAGCGGATTCCCGTGACCGGCAACGGAAAGGTCGATCGCCGCGCGCTGGCCGCGGTGGCGGTCGCGGCGACCGCCGCCCCGAAACCGCGGGACGACCTCGGCCCGGCGCTCGCGATGTTCAGCGAGGCGATCGGAGAACCGGCTCAGGAGATCACCGCGGAAACGGACTTCTTCACCGTCGGCGGGAACTCGATGGCGGCCATCCGGCTGGTGACGCTGGCCAAGGAACGCACCGGGGCGATCCTCAAGGTGCGCGACTTCCTGCGCGACCCGACGCCGGAGGGCCTGGGCAAGCTCCTCGCGAGCGCCTCGTGAACCGGCAGGAACCGGTCGCCGTCATCGGGATGGCGTGCCGGTACCCGGGCGCGCCGGACCTCGGCCGGTTCTGGTCGTCGCTGCGCGGCGGAACCGAGGGCATCAGCAGACTGGACGTCGAGGAGATCCTCTCGGCAGGCGGCGACCCGGAACTGATGCGGCGTCCCGAATTCGTCCCGGCGATGGGATTGCTGACCGGCACCCGCGGCTTCGACTGGACCTACTTCGGGTACAGCCGCGCGGAAGCGGCGAGCATCGATCCGCAGCAGCGCGTGTTCCTGGAATGCGTGGTGGCCGCGCTCGACGACGCCGCGCTCGATCCGACTCGCTTCCCCGGCTGGATCGGCGTGTACGGCGGGGCCGACCAGGTCACCGCCGAACCGGACGGAGAACTCGGCGAACTGGCCCGCTACATCGGGCTCGGCCCCGACTTCCTGGCGACGCGGGTGGCCTACAAACTCGGCCTCCGCGGCCCGGCGGTCACCGTGCAGACGGCGTGTTCGACGTCGTTGACGGCGGTGCACATGGCGGCGGCGAGCCTGCGCGGCGACGAATGCGACGTCGCGCTCGCCGGCGGGGTCGCGGTCATCGGCAACGGCGAACGCGGCTACCTCTACGAACCCGGCGGAATCCTTTCCCCGGACGGACATTGCCGCACCTTCGACGAACAGGCCGGAGGCACCGTGCCCAGCGAGGGCGTCGGTGTCGTCGTGCTCAAACGGCTGGCCGACGCGCGGCGCGACGGCGACCGCGTCCTCGCGGTCATCCGCGGATCTGCGATCAACAACGACGGCGCGGAGAAGATGGGCTACACCGCCCCGTCGGTCGACGGGCAGAGCGAGCTCATCCGCTACGCGCAGCAGGTGGCGGGGGTCGACCCGCGCGACATCGGCTACGTGGAGGCGCACGGCACCGGCACCCGGATCGGTGATCCGATCGAGGTCCAGGCGCTCACCGACGTCTTCCAGGCGGACACCGACGAGACCGGCTGGTGCCGTCTCGGCGCGGTCAAGAGCAACATCGGGCACACCGGTTCCGCGGCCGGGGTGGCGGGCCTGATCAAGGCCGTCCTGATGCTGCGGCACCGGGAACTGGTGCCGTCGGTGCATTTCGCCCGGCCGAATCCGTTGCTGGAACTGGAAACCACGCCGTTCGTGGTGAGCACCCGCGCCGAGCCGTGGACAGGGCGGGACGGCAGGCTCGCCGGCGTCAGCTCGTTCGGCGTCGGCGGCACCAACGCGCACGTCGTCCTCGAAGAGGCACCCACCCGGACGGCGCCGCCCGCGCGTGGCGGACGTCGCGTGCTGACGCTGTCCGCGGCCGCGCCGGAAGCCCTCGGCCGGATGCGCGCGAACCTGGCCGAGCACCTGCGCACGACGCCGGACCTGCACCTTTCCGAAGTCACCGCGACGCTGGCTTCCCGTCGCGTCTACCGGCACCGGCAGACCGTCGTCGCGGAGGACACCGCCGACGCCGCGGCGCTGCTCGCGGCGCCGGGGGCGTCCGTACCGGGCACGCTCGACAAGGTCGCGTTCGTGTTCCCGGGACACGGCCTGCTGACCCATCCCGCCGGGGCGGCCGCGCACCGGCTGCTGCCCGGTTTCCGGGACGCCTTCGACGAAGTCCGGGACCTCGTCCGCGAGCGGCACGGGCTCGACCTTTCGCCGATCGTCACCGAGGACGCCGAACCGGCCTGGTTCTCCCAGCTGGTGCCGCACCAGGTCGGGCTGTTCGCAGTCGGTTACGCGCTGGGCAGGCAACTCCTGGAGCTCGGGATCCGGCCGCGCGCGATGCTCGGCAACAGCATCGGCGAGTACGCGCCCGCCGCGCTGGCCGGGCTCTGGACCCTGCCGGACGCGGTGGATCTGGTACACCTGCGGGCTTCGGCGATGCTGGCCACCCGGCCCGGCCGGATGGCGGCCGTCGGAACCAGCGCCGGCGAACTCGTGGATCGGTTGTCGGACAAGGGTTTCGACGAACTCTCGCTGGCCGTGCGCGGTCCGGGACGCGTCGTCGTCTCGGGTCCGGAAGCGGCGATGACGCGGCTGCTCGACGGCGACCTCCTGGCCGGTCTCGACGTCCGGGTGCTCGACATCCCGCGGGCCTTCCACAGCACGCTGATGAATCCCGCCGCCGACGAACTCGCCGAGGCGGTGGCCGCCACGCCGAACTCGGCGCCACGATTCCCGCTGGTGTCCAACACTTCCGGCGGCTGGGCGGATCCGGAAGCGGTGCGCGGCCCCGGTTACTGGGCGGGGCAGCTCCGCAGTCCGGTGCTGCTGGAGGACTGCGCGGGCACCCTGCTCGGTTCCGAGTGCGACACCTTCCTCGAACTGGGCCCCGGCACGTCCATGCTCGCCACGCTCCGCCGTCACGCGGGCTGGAAGGCCGGGCACGTGACCGTGCCGTTGCTGGGCCGGGCCGAGGACGGGGATCGGGGTGTCCTCCGGGCGCTCGGCTCGCTCTGGGAACACGGCGCGGACGCCGTCGCCGTATTGCTGGACGAGCCCGGTGAGCGGCCGGTCACCTGCTCGCTGCCGACTTATCCCTTCAGCGACGAGGAACCGGACTTCACCGTCGTACGGCCATCGCTAGTCAAGTCCACTGTGGATAGACACGAAGAGTCCACAGTGGAACAACTGTGGTGCGCGGCGCTCGGCGTCCCGTCGGTGGACGCCTCGGACGACTTCTACGCCTTCGGCGGCGAATCGCTGATGGCGGTGAACCTGATGTCGAAGATCCGCGAGCGGACCGGCGCTTCCGTGCCGGTCGCCGAGTTCGACCAGGAGGCCACCTTCGGCCGGTTGTCGCGACTGGTCGCGGAACGGGCCGCGAAGCCGGGGCCTCGGCACGCTGTCGACGTCGTGACCTTCCACGAGGACGGTCCCGGCAGGCCCTTGCTGCTCATCGCGGATTCCGCGGGCAGCGCGCTCAGTTATCGCGCGCTGGCCGAGGAACTGGCCGGATCACGTCCCGTCCACGGGCTCGAAATCTTTTCCACCCGGGAAAAAGGCATCGAGACGATCGCCGCCCGCTACGTCGACGCGGTGCTGCGGACACAACCCGATGGCCCGTACGTCCTGGGCGGCTGGTCTTTCGGCGCGGTGCTGGCCCACGAGGTCGCGCGGCAGCTGACCCGGCGCGGCGCGGACGTCGACACGGTGGTCGGTCTCGACGGTTTCGTGCAGGGACGCCGTGACCTGCCGATGGCCGTCGACCCCGACTTCCTGGTGAGTCACGGGCGGACCCTCGTCGACGCGGCCTTCGGGTTCGGCGCGATCGGCCGTGCCGTGCGGCGCAATCCGGCGCTGCGCACGCAACTGCTGGACAAGGCCCGCGCGCTGGTGCCTTACCGGCCTCCTTTCGTTCCCGCCAGGGCCTTGGTGTTCCGGGCGGGTTCGGACCGGCGAGGGGCCGCCCGGCTCCACGCCCGTCTCGCCCCGCTGTACGGCGGCGGTGTCCAGGTGTTCACCACCCCCGGCGATCACTGGTCACTGCTCACGCAACCCCATGTGGGCGTTCTCGCCCGCGAATTGAACGGTGCTCTCGCGGGCGCCGAGAGGATGGATCATGTCGGCTGAGTCCACAGCGACGAGTCAACCCACCGTCACGGCGGCGCCGGAACCCCCGGCCCAGGAGAAGCCGCTCTTCCGCAACCGTGATTTCCAGGCCATGTGGATCAGCCAGTTCTTCGCCGCCTTCGGCAAGGAAGCGGCGGAGATCGCGTACCCGCTGCTGATTCTCGCGACCACCGGGTCGGCGACCTACGCCGGCGCGGTCGGCGCGGTGCAGCTGGTGGTGGCCGGGGTGATGTCGCTGCCCGGCGGCAGCCTGACCGACCGCTTCAACCGCAAGCTGATCATGATCGTCTGCGATCTGGCGCGGCTGGTGCTGCTGACGTTGTTCGCCGTGCTGGTGATGAGCGGCGGCGTCGACATCTGGCTCACCTTCGCCATCGTGATCCTGTCCGCGACCTGTCTCGGCGTGTCCAACCCCGCCGGGATGGCGGCGATCAAACAGCTCGTGCCCGCGTCGCAGCTGACCCAGGCGACCGCGCAGAACCAGATCCGGTTCTTCGGCGCCACCGTCGCCGGCCCGCCCGCAGGCGGTGCGCTGTTCGCCCTCGCCAGGGCGCTGCCGTTCTTCGCCGCCGCGCTGTCGTTCCTCGCGTCCGCCGTGATCCTGTTGCTGGTCAAGAAGCCGACGCAGGCGCCCCAGACCGTCGAAACGAAGGCCGCGCCCAAGGGCAGCATGCTCGACGGCTTCAAGTTCATCCTGAAGCAGCCGATCATCCTGACCCTGGTGCTGTGGGCGATGGGCTCGAACATGGCCTTCAACCACTCCGGGATGTTCCTCGCCCTGATCGCCACCGCGCAGGACCGGGGCGCGTCGGAAGCCCTGATCGGCACGACGCTCGCCATCGCGGGCGGCGGCGGACTGACCGGCGCGCTGCTCGCGGGCATCGTGCTGAAGTACGTGCGGCCGCCGGTGATCATGGCCTACGCCATCTGGATCGGCCCGGTCGCGGCGGTCCTGCTAACCTTCGTGCCCGGCACGCTGCCGCTCGGCGTCATCGTCGCCTGCATCTTCCTGCGCGCCGGTGTCGTCGGGGCGCTGATCTACGGCTACATCGCCGCGCTGGTGCCGGACAACCTGCAGGGCCGGGTCATCGGCGCGGTGATGTTCGTCGGCATGATCGCCCAGCCGATCGGCATCTTCGCCGTCGGCGCGATCTTCGACCTCGCCGGTCCGACCTGGGTCTTCGTCTTCATGGCCGCCGCCGGGACGCTGTTCGCGCTGCCGACCCTCAGCAAGCGCATCCGCACGCTGCCCGCCCCTGAAGAGCTCGCCAAGCAAACGACTTCGGAGGATGGAAAATGAGCCTGGAAACCCCTGAGCAGACGTCCGTCTCCCCGGAGCCGCTTCCCGCCGAGTTCTGCACGCACCCCGGTCCGGATCCGTACGCGGGCTACGCCGAGGTGCGGGGCACCTGCCCGGTGCGGTCGATCGAGTACCCGCCGAATTCCGAGGCCTATGTCGTCGCCGACTACGAGACGGTGAGCAAGGGTTTCGCCGACCGCCGGCTGTCGAAGAGCGTGGACAACGCGCCCGGCTGGTTCCGCGAGGCGCTCGAACAGAGCAGCCCGATCCTGATCAAGAACATGCTCACCGCGGACCCGCCGAAGCACACCCGCCTGCGCAAGCTGGTCGGCAACGCCTTCGTCCCGCGCCGCATGAACGAACTGCGGCCGCGGATCCAGGAGATCACCGACGACCTGATCGACGCGCTGCCCGACGAAGGCGTCGCCGATCTCTACAACGACTTCGCGCTGCAGCTGCCGATGCGGGTGATCTGCGAGTTCCTCGGCGTCCGGATCGAGGACTGGCCGCTGCTGCACGACTGGGGCATGGTGCTCAGCAACGCGCCGTACCCGGACGACGAGGGAAACCGGCGGCTCAAGCAGGTCAGTGACGACGTCGAGAAGTACCTGGTGGAGCTGATCGCCGAGCGGCGCGCGGATCTGCGCGAGGACCTGGTCAGCGTCATCCTCAAGACGGCCGACGCCGACGAGGCCTACAGCGACGACGAGATCGTCTCCACGCTGATCCTGCTGATCATCGCGGGCCACAAGACGACCGCGAACCTCGTCGGCAACGGCATGCAGGCGCTGCTGCGGCATCCGGACCAGTTCGAGAAGCTCAAGGGCGAACCGGAGCTCGTGACGACGGCGATCGAGGAGTTCCTGCGCTTCGAGGGACCGGTTTACCGCGCGCCGCAACGGTTCGCGGCCGAGGACCTGGAGCTGTGCGGGCAGCGGATCGGCAAGGAGAGCGTCGTCCACCTGCTCATCAACTCGGCCAACCACGATCCGGAAGTGTTCGAGGACCCGGAAAAGCTGGACATCACCCGCAAACCGAACCGGCACCTCTCGTTCGGGGGCAACGTGCACTTCTGCCCCGGTGCGCCGCTTTCCCGTGTCGAAGGCGCCGTCGCGTTCACCACGCTGCTGCGGCGGCTGCCCGGGTTGAGCCTGGCCGTGGCGCCGGAGGACCTGCCGTGGCGCTTCGACAACTCGGCCAGCCGCGGGCTCGAACGGCTGCCGATCCGGTACGACCGGAAGCTGCCGCGATGACGTCACTGGTGTGCTTGCCCTTCGGCGGGAGCGGTGCCGCCTTCTTCCACCCGTGGTCGGCCTTCGCCGCCGACGATCTCGAAATCGTGCCGATGCGGTTGCCCGGCCGGGAACGGCTGATCGACGTCGAGCCGTACCAGTCGGTGCACGACGCCGTCGACGCTTTCGTCGCCGATCTGGGCGAGACGACGGACCTGGTGCTGTTCGGGCACAGCGTCGGCGCCGTGCTGGCCTACGAACTCGCGCACCGGCTGCCGTCCGTGCGCCACGTGTTCGTCAGCGGTTCGCCCGGCCCGAGCACGGTACGGCCACAGGAGATCCGCGCGTCCGTGCGTGAGGACGACGACGCGTTCCTCGCCCAGGTGCAGGTTCTGTCCGGGCACGTCGATCAGGCGCTGTACCACCCGGATCTGCGGGAACTGCTTCTTCCGGCGTTGCGCGCGGACGTGACCATGCACGAGAACTACGTCCCCAGCACCACCGAACCGCTTTCCGTGCCGATCACGGCGTTGCGCGGCACGGGCGACGAACTGGTTGCCGCGGGGGACATCCGCGAGTGGGCGGCGTTCACCACCGCCGGATTCGACGCGGTCGAGATCCCCGGCGCGCACATGTACGTGATGGATTCCGGGGAAGCCGTGATGAATCTGATCCAGAACGCGATCCGTTCCGATAGCGTTGTGTGAGCACCTGATCGCTCGCCAACCGTGACCGCAGGAAGTGATGGGACCCATGAAATTTCGCACGATCGGCCTGAACCCGGATTCGCGGCGCGAAGTGAGCGCGCTGGCGCTGGGTGCGATGCCGTTCGGCACCGGCGTTGACGAGGAGACGTCGTTCGCGATCCTCGACCGGTTCGTCGAGGCGGGCGGTTCGTTCGTCGACACCGCGAACAACTACGCCTTCTGGCACAACGGGACGCAGGGTGGCGAGAGCGAAGCGCTGCTCGGCCGGTGGCGTGCCGACCGCGGCATCGGCGATGAGGTCACCATCGCCACCAAGATGGGCGCGCGGGCGAAAGCGGCGGGCATGAGCTTCGCCGACACCGGCAAGTTCGAGAACATCGAAGGCCTGTCCCCGAAGGCGATCAAGGAAGCCGTCGACCGCAGCCGGGAGAACCTCGGCGTGGAGAAGCTCGACCTGCTGTACGCGCACGTCGAGGACCGGTCGGTTCCGCTCGAAGAGACCGTCGAGGGTTTCGCGCAGGTCGTCGCCGACGGTTCGGTGGGCCTTCTGGGCGTGTGCAACCACTTCGCGTGGAAGGTGGAGCGCAGCCGTGCCCACGCCGCCGCGAAGGGACTTCCGGGGTACGACGTGCTGCAGTACCAGCACACGTACCTCCGGGCCCGCACCGACCGCCCGGCCCGGCGCTCGCCCGAAGGCGCCAACGGATTCCTCACCGGTGAACTGCTCACCTACCTGGCCGAGAACCCCGGACTCTGGCTCGTCGCCTACTCGCCGCTGCTCGCGGGCGCGTACGTCCGTGAGGACAAGCCGCTGGAGTTCGACTACGACCACCCCGGCACCCCGAACCGCCTCGCCGCGCTGCGCGAGGTCGCGAAGGAGATCGACGCGACCCTGAACCAGGTCGTGCTCGCGTGGATGATCGGCGGCGAGGCCCCGGTCATCCCGCTCGTCGGCGCTTCTTCGGTCGCCCAGCTGAACGAAAGCCTCGAAGCCGTCGACATCACGCTGACCGAAGAACAGCGGGCGAAACTGGACGCCGCCTCCTGACCACCCCACGTGAGTAGCAAGGGACCTTTGCTATCGCTAGTTAGCGTCACTAACGAGCGACAGCAAAGGTCCCTTGCTCTCTCCGCCCACACAGTCGCCACCCGCCACTACGCGGAGTACGGGCCGTGTGGAAATAGGAACACTCAACGTCCTCATTTCCACACACCCCCTCCGAGCGCCGAGGCGATAGCAAAGGTCCCTTGCTCTCTTCCAGGTCGAATCACCTCGGAAAGCCGCCGCCGAATGTCATGATCCCCTTCCCAACGGAAGGAACCGTCATGGCCGGAAACGTCCCCCCGATCGCCGACGAGCGCGAAGGTCTCCTCGCCTACCTCGAGCAGCAGCGCCACGTCCTGCGCATCGCGGCGCACGGCTTGACCGAAGAACAGGCCAGAGCGGTCCCGACCAAGAGCTCACTGAGCGTCGGCGGCCTGATCAAACACACCGCGTTCACGGAAGACGGCTGGATCGACATCCTTCTCCAGAAGCCTTCGAAGCCCATGGAAGAGGCGATGAAGGACTACGAAGCCGGCTACGTGATGGCTGACGGCGAGACGCTCGAAGACGTCTTCGCGCGCTACGACGAGGTCGCCCGCCGTACCGCGGACGTCATCGCTGGCATCCCCGATCTGGGCCAGCCGGTCCCGGTGCCGAAGGGCGTGCCCTGGTACCCGCAGGACGTCGAAGCCTGGTCGGTCCGCTGGGTGCTGTTCCACCTCATCGAGGAGACCGCGCGGCACGCCGGGCACGCCGACATCATCCGCGAGCACATCGACGGCGCGACCGCCATCCCGTTGATGGCCGCCGCGGAAAGCTGGCCGGAGACGCCCTGGCTGAAGCCTTGGACGCCCGCCGTCACCGCTTAGAACAACGTGGGTTCGTCCGCCAAGGCGCCTTCGATGACCAGCATCCGGCGCTTGGTGGCGACTCCTCCGCGCGCTGAGAACCCGCCGTCCTTGCCACCGGCGGCGAGCACGCGATGGCACGGCACGATGATCGGGAACGGGTTCCGGCCCATCGCCTGTCCCACGGCCTGCGCCCCACCAGGCATGCCGAGGATGTTCGCGATGTCGCCGTAGGTCAGCGTCTTGCCCGCCGGGATCGTGCGGATGAACTCGTACACTCGGTGATGGAAGTCCGGTACTCCTTCGTAGTCGAGGCCGACCTCGGTGAGGTCCGTGCGCTTGCCCTCCATCAACGAGACGATCCCGTCGATGGCGCGCTGGACTTCGCCCGGAGGCGCGGTTTCGGTCGCTTCGGGAAGGCGCGCGGTCAGTCGCGCCTTCGTCTTCTCTTCGCTGCCCTCCGGCAGCTGGACCGCGATGACCCCGCGTTCGTTCCACGCGATGCCGCAGTCGCCGATCGCGGTGCCGAACACGGCGTAGCCCTGTGCCGTCATGCAGACCAGGGTACGAGCCCGGTCCGACAGTTTCGGCCGCGCCGCTTTTCGGGTGGCACCGCCATGCCGCGATGCCACCGGCGCGGCGGCTGCGATAGGACTATGGGCATGAGCGACCTCGTGCTTGATCACCTCGTCTACGCCGGGCCGGATCTCGAAGAGGCCGTCGCGCGCGTCGCCGAGCTGACCGGCGTCACGCCTGTACGCGGCGGAAGGCATGTCGGCTTCGGGACGGCCAACTATCTGGCCGATCTGGGCGCCGGCGCCTACCTCGAGGTGGTCGGGCCCGACCCGGATCAACCGGAGCACGTCGGACCGCGCCCGTTCGGCGTCGACGAGCTGACCGAGCCCGCCCTGGTCACCTGGGCGGCGCGGGCGGAGGGCATCGACGACGCGATCGCCGAAGCCCGCGAACGCGGTTACGACCCGGGCGAGGCGTCCGAGATGTCACGCGCCACCGACGACGGCGAACTGCTGACCTGGCGCCTCACCGGCGCCGGCGGCCTCGACGGACTCGCGCCTTTCCTCATCGACTGGGGGAGCACCCCGCATCCGACGACGCGGGGGCTCCCGTCGATCCCGCTGCTCCTGGTCACCGGCGTCCACCCCGAGCCCACCGCGGTCGAAGCCGCGGTCCGGGCACTCGGGATGGACATGCTCGTCCGGCGTGACACCAAGCCCGGCCTGGTGGCCGTGCTGACGAACTCAGCCGGGAAGCAGGTCACGCTGAGCTGAGCGGGCCACGACCGTGCCCTCGCGCCAGCCGTTGGTCATCGGCAGCCGCCGGTCCCGCCCGAACGCCTTGAACGTGATCTTGGTGCCCGGCGGGTACTGGCGGCGCTTGTACTCGGCCTTGTCGACCATGCGCACCACGCGATCGATGGTTTCGGGCTCGAAGCCCGCGTCCACCAGGTCGACGTAGCCGCGGTCGCCCTCGATGTAGTCGTCGAGGATGTCGTCGAGCATCAGGTAGTCGGGCAGCGAATCGCTGTCCAGCTGACCCGGCCGCAGCTCGGCGGACGGCGGCTTGGTGATCGAGTTCTCCGGGATCGGCGGGGTTTCGCCGTTCTTCTCGGCTTCCTTGTTGCGCCACTTGGCCAGGTGCCAGACGTGCGTCTTGAACAGGTCCTTGATCGGCGCGAAGGCCCCGACGGCGTCGCCGTAGATAGTCGAGTAGCCGACGGCGAGTTCGGTCTTGTTGCCGGTGGCGAGCACCAGGTGACCGTCCTGATTGGACAGCGCCATCAGCAGCATGCCGCGGACACGGGCCTGGATGTTCTCCTCGGCGAGACCGGTCAGCTGAAGCTGCTCGACGTAGACCTTGACCATGTCCGCGATCGGTTCGACGCGGTAGTGCGCGCCGATCCGGCGGGCGAGGTCCTCGGCGTCGCCCTTCGAGTGCTCCGAGGAGTACTCCGAAGGCATCGAGACGCCGTAGACGTTGTCGCCGCCGAGCGCGTCCGCGGCCAGCGCCGCCACGACAGCCGAGTCGATACCGCCGGAGAATCCGAACGTCACCGACGAGAAGCCGTTCTTGTGCACGTAGTCGCGCAGGCCGACGACGAGCGCGTGCCACACCTCGGCCTCGTCCGACAGCGGCTCGCTGATCGCCGAGCCGGTGCTCGGTTCGTAGGCGGGGACCGGTTCTTCGCTGAGCGTGCGGCGCTTGACCCGCAGACCTTCGAACTCGCCCTCGGCGGTGTGCCCGCCCGCGACGAGGTCCGTGTCGACGATGAGCAGGTGCTCGACGAACTGCGGCGCGCGTGCCAGCAAGCGGCCGTCCGCGCCGACCACGATCGAGTCGCCGTCGAAGACGAGGTCGTCCTGGCCGCCGATCTGGTTCGTGTACACCAGCGGCGCCCCTGCCTCGGCCGCGCGGCGGGCGATGAGCGGCAGGCGGATGTCGTCCTTCGCGCGCTCGTACGGCGAAGCGTTCGGTGCGACTACGAGGTCCACTCCCGCCTTGCCCAGTGCGGAGATCGGGCCGCCGTCCTGCCAGACGTCCTCGCAGATGACCATGCCGACGTCGACACCGTGGAAGCGGACGACTTCGAGGTCCTGGCCCGGCTTGAACCAGCGGTGCTCGTCAAAGACGCCGTAGTTGGGAAGGTGGTGCTTGAACTGGCGGGCGACCACTTCGCCGCGGTACAGCGCGGCCGCCGCGTCGCGCGGGCCGGTCTCGTCCAGGTCGAGATACCCGATGTAGGTGAGCACCTCGCCGCAACCGGCGTTGTCGAGCCGCCGGGCGAGCGCTTCGACCATCTGCTTCGAGGCGGAGGCGAAGGTCGGGCGGAGGGAGAGGTCCTCGACGGGGTAGCCGGTGAGGGACATCTCCGGGAACACGACGATGTGGGCGCCTGCTTCGGCGGCCTTGCGGGTCCACTCGACGGTGAGCTCGGCGTTGCCTTCGAGATCCCCGACGGTGGTGTTGACCTGGGCCAGTGCGATGCGCAGTTGCGGCATGCCGTCATTCTCACCCACCGGCCTCCGCGGGGACGAGTGGATGTGCCGAATCGCCCACCTGGGTCCGGCCTGCTGCTGCCCGACCGGCGGGGGAGCAAGGGACCTTTGCTATCGCCGGGCGCCTGACCTGGGGTTTCGCCCGAAAAGAGAGCGGGGGACCTTTGCTGTCGCTCTCCAAAAGAGAGTGACAGCAAAGGTCCCCCGCTCCCCGCTCAGGACCGCCGCGCTACTTGCGCTTGATCATGCTCCGCACCTTCTTGATGGTCTGCTCGAAGTCGGAGTCGAACGGGTTGTCGTGCACCAGGTACGTCCACGTCGTGTTCGCCCGCCGCACCCCCGCGTCGCCGAGGTCGATCCCGTCCTCGGTGATCTCGGCCTCCTCGAGCGTCTTCGCCGCCCGGTCGGCCGCCTCGCCGATGATCTTGTGGAACTCGGGGATCGCCGCGCGGTGGAACTCGTCGATCGGCGTCTCCCGCGCCAGCGCCCGCAGGTGGATGCTCTCCCGCACGTCGGTCAGGAACGCCAGGTGGTCCGACCACAGCTGGTCGATGTGGAACAGCAGCACCTCACGACTCAGCTGTTCGACGCGAGCCTCGTCGTCGACCGCTTCCGAAAGCTCCTTGAACTTCTCCGGGTGCGCCTTCTCCAGCACCTCCGCCGCGTGCGCGGTCCGGAGCACCTTGTCGCGGTGTTCGAGCAGCTCGCCGCGCTGCCGCTCGATCAGCCGCGTGTAGCGCCAGGTGTTCCGGTGGATCTCCAGGTCGACACCCTCGGCGACGCGCTGCGCGTGGTTGATCTGCCGCAAGGCCGCCGGGTCGGTGACCTCGCCGCTGCCGACGTCCGAGCTGATGCCCTCGGGCACGTCCGGCGCGTTCGACAGCACGAGCTCGTCGTTCAGGCTCGCGAAGAACACCGCGCTGCCCGGGTCGCCCTGCCGTCCGGACCGGCCGCGCAGCTGGCCGTCGAGCCTGCTCGACGGGTAGCGGGCGGTGCCGATGACGTGCAGGCCGCCCAGCTCGACGACCTCGTCGCGGCCGTCGCCGTCCTTGCCGCCCAGTCGGATGTCGGTACCCCGGCCTGCCATCTGGGTCGAAACGGTGACCGCGCCCTTCTTGCCGGCGTCGGCGATGATCGCGGCTTCCTCGGCGTCGTTGCGCGCGTTGAGCACGACGCATTCGAGGTCGACCTTCGCCAGCTTCTCCGCCAGCTCCTCCGACTCGGCGACGTCCTGGGTGCCGACGAGGATCGGCCGCCCGCTCTCGTGCACCCGCCGGATCTCCTCCTCGATCGCGCGCAGCTTCTGCGACGGCGATCCGAAGATCCGGTCCTCCTGGTCTTCGCGGATGTTCGGCGTGTTCGGCGGGATGACCGCGACCTCGAGCTTGTAGAACTCACGCAGCTGCTCGGCGACCGCGACCGCGGTACCGGTCATCCCCGCGACCTCGGGGTAGCGCGCGAGCAGCGCCTGCACGGTGATCGAGTCGAGGATCTCGCCCCGGTCGGTCGCCTTGACCTGCTCCTTCGCCTCGACCGCGGCCTGGAGGCCGTCCGGCCAGCGCTGCAGCTCGGCGACACGGCCGCGCGCGGCGTTGATCAGCTGCACCTTGCCGTCGCGCACGAGGTAGTCGACGTCGCGAGTGAGCAACGCGTGCGCGTGCAGCGCCACGTTCACCGCGGGCAGCCGGTCGGAGCCGGTCTCGTCGTAGAGGTTGATGTCGTCGCCGAGGGCCTTCTCGACCACCGACGCGCCCGCCTTGGTCAGCCAGGCGTTGCGGCCGTCGGCGTCGGTCTCGTAGTGCAGCCCGAGCCGCAGCCGCCGGACGATGTTCGCGACCTCTTCGTCGGCGTCGGTGTGGTCGATCGACCCTGCCATCACCAGCGGCACGCGAGCCTCGTCGACCAGCACGGAGTCCGCCTCGTCGACGATCGCCACCTCGGGCTCGCGCTGGACCAGGTCCTCTTCGTGGGTGACCAGGCGGTCACGCAGCACGTCGAAGCCGATCTCGCTGACGGCGCCATAGGTGACTTCCTTCGCGTACGCGTCGCGGCGCTCGTCGCGGGAGTGCGCGGGTTCGATCCAGCTGACGGACACGCCGAGCAGGTCGTAGATCGGTCCCATCCACTCCGCGTCACGACGGGCGAGGTAGTCGTTCACCGTGACGACGTGGACGTGCTTGCCGCGCAGGGCGTACCCGGCACCGGCCAGCGCACCGGCCAGCGTCTTGCCCTCACCGGTCTCCATCTGCACGATATGTCCGCTGAGCAGGCCCATCGTGCCCAGCAGCTGGACGTCGAAGGCGCGCTCGCCGAGTGCGCGCCGGGCGGCCTCACGGCCGAGCGCGCAGACCTCGATGAGCTGCTCGTTGCCGAAGACCGCGGCGTCCCGAAGCTTGCCGGCCCGCTCTGTCAGCTCCTCGTCGGAGAGCTTCTCCAACTCCGGCTCGAGCTTCTCGATGGCCGGCAGCAGCGCCTCGTAGCGGGTCAGCTCGACGCTGCCCGGCCGCTGGATGATCCGGCGCAGCTTCTTGCCCACCCGGCTGATCAGTGCTGCCACCCCTGTGCTCCCGTCTGTTCTTCTGCCGTCCGCACCCGTATCACCAACGCAGTGGTGGTGCGGCCGAGTTCCGCGGCCGATGGCACGATCCAACCGTGTTCACTCATGTCAGCGCCAGGTCCCGTGCCCGACGATTCGCCGCGATCACGCTGTCCGGCCTGCTCGCCGTCACCGTCGCAGCGTGCTCGTCGGGAGAGGGTAGAACCCAGCCGCCGCCTCCGGCCACCGAGTCGCACGCTCCGTCCGGACCGGTGCCCGCAGGACTCGAGAAGTTCTACGGACAGAGTCTGACCTGGGCCGACTGTGCACCCTACGCGACATCCGGTGACGCAAAAGCGGCGTTTCGAGTGAAGGACGCACAGTGCGCCCGGCTGACCGTCCCGCTCGATTACGCGAAGCCCGAAGGCGACTCGATCACGCTCGGACTGCTGCGCCGGAAGGCGCTGGAAACCGACGAAAGGATTGGGGCCCTCGTGGTCAACCCCGGCGGCCCCGGCGCCTCCGGGATGGAGGCCGCGGCCGGCCTCGCCTCCCGGACGGCGACGAACGAGCTGGGCAAACGCTTCGACATGGTCGGTTTTGACCCGCGTGGGATCGGTGCGAGCGAGCCGCAGATCCGCTGCCTGACCGACGCCGAACGCGACGCGGACCGCGCGGACGACGGCGAGACGGACGGATCACCCGAGGGAGTGAAAAAGCAGGAGGCCGAGTCCCAGGACTTCGCCGCCAAATGCTCCGAGCGGACCGAACATGGCCCCTCGATGCTCGCGAACGTGGGCACCCGTGACGTCGTCAAGGACATGGACATCCTGCGCTCGGTCATCGGCGAACCGAAGCTGAGCTACCTCGGCTACTCCTACGGGACGCGGATCGGATCGGCCTACGCGGAGGCCTTCCCGGCGAACGTCCGCGCGCTGGTCCTCGACGGTGCCGTCGACCCGGAGCAGGACGCGGTGGAGTCGCTGGTCGCGCAGGGACAGGGCTTCGGCAAGGCGTTCGGGGAGTTCTCGAACTGGTGCGCCGCGCGCGAGGACTGCGCGCTGGGGCGTGACGCCGCAGGCGTGACCAAGGCGTTCCAGGACCTGGTGCGGCCGCTGATCGACTTCCCCGTTCCGGTCAGCGACGGCCGGAAACTGTCGTACGAGGACGCGACGACAGGCGTGATACAGGCCCTCTACCAGGAAGATCTCTGGGAACCGTTGAACACCGCGCTCAACGATCTGAAGCGTCAGCGCGGCGACGGCCTGGAGAAACTGGCCGACCTCTACAACGAACGCGGCGCCGACGGCCGCTACGGGACGACGCAGGACGCCTTCATCGCGATCCGGTGCGTCGACGACCCGCGGGTCACCGATCCGGCGAAGCTCCTCGACGCGCAGAAGCGGTACGCGGAGGCGGCGCCGTTCCTCGACGACGGCAGGCCGGACGGTGCCGCGCGCGACGCCTGCGCCTTCTGGCCGGTGCCGAACACGTCGGAGCCGCACCTGCCGAACATCGAAGGCCTGCCGAAGACGCTGGTCATCTCCACGACGAACGACCCGGCGACCCCCTACCAGGCGGGCGTCAACCTGGCGAAAGCGATCAAGGGAGCTTTGCTGACGTTCGAGGGCAACCAGCACACGGTGTTTCTCCAGGGCGTCTCGTGTGTCGACAAGATCGGCATCGACTACCTGGTGAACGGCGCCCTGCCGGACGAGGGCACCCGCTGCACCGCCAAGTGACGAAGCGATAGCAAAGGTCCCTTGCTCCCGTCCCGGACCAGCCGGGGGAGCAAGGGACCTTTGCTATCGCCCGCCCCCGACGACCACCGCGTTGTGCCTGGTCAACGCCAACTCCAGCATCACCGCGAAGTCCTGCGGACTCGTCGGCGGCACCTGCAGCCACACTCGCACCAGCCGTCGCGGCTCGTCCTTCGAAATCCACAGCTTCACGACCACGTCCGACTTGATCTCCGGCACGATCCCGCCGATCACCGCGGCCGGCACCTTCGCGCCGATCCGGACCGAATCGGTGTCCTGCACCCGCTCGAATCGTTCGCCGCGCAGGTCGGTCGCCCCGGTCAGCAGCCGCCGCAACCCGCCGTCCGCCCCGAGCATCGCCCGCGGTGTGTAAGCCGCCGAAGCCGGAATCACCCGCTCGCCGTCAGGCCCGCTGAGCGTGATCTCGGAGCCGGACAGCCGGTACTTCACTTTCATCCGCCCGGTGTCGTCCTGCAGGTCGGCGTTACCGACGGCGTCGCCCTCGAGGCTGACCTCGCCGTCGAGCCCCCGCACCGGCAGCCCGGAGACGACGCCGTTCACCCCGAGCGTGAACCGCACGCTGCGCAACGAGACGAGGGAGTCGGCCGCCGCGCTCACGAGTTCCTGGGCAGGAGGCAACGGGGGAGACCCCGCACAGCCACCGATGAGCCCGAACGTGAGCAGCAGCGCCGGCACGAGGTGACGGCAGCGCATGGCCAGAGCCTATGACCTTGGCCCGAATCTTTCGCACAGTGTCCTTCCGGCCGCTTCCGCCAGGGCCTGGCGGCGATGACGCTGTACTCGTGCACCCTGAGACCCGACTCCACCGCGCATGGTTCGTCGCCGCCGCCGCGTTCATCGCCCTGCTCGCCGCCGCCGGTTTCCGCGCGGCCCCCGGCGTCCTCATCGACCCGCTCCACAACGAGTTCGGCTGGTCCCGCGCGACGATCGCGTCAGCCGTCTCCGTGAACCTCGTGCTCTACGGCCTCTTCTCGCCCTTCGCGGCAGCTCTCATGGAGCGCTTCGGGATGCGACGTGTCGCCTCGACGGCGTTGTTCGTCGTCGCGCTCGGCGCGGGCGGCACGGTGTTCATGAACGCGAGCTGGCAGCTGATCCTCTGCTGGGGCGTCCTGGTCGGCGTCGGCACCGGCTCGATGGCGATGAGCTTCGCCGCGACGGTCGCCGCCCGCTGGTTCGTCCGCAGCCGCGGCGTCGTCACCGGCGTCCTCACCGCGGCGGGCGCCACCGGCCAGCTGATCTTCCTCCCGATCGTCGCGAATCTCGCCATCGGCGAAGGCTGGCGGACGGCGTCGCTCGTCATCGCCATCGCCGCATTGGCCGTCGTCCCCGTCGTCCTCCTGGTGGTTCGCGATCACCCGTCCGACGCCGGGACGACCGCCTACGGCGCCGAACCCGGCGAAGTCGCCCCCGTCGCCCGCACGGGTGGTTCCGCCCGCCGCGCGCTTTCCGTCCTCGGCACGGCAGCACGCACGAAGACGTTCTGGCTGCTCGCGGCTGGCTTCGCGATTTGTGGTGCCACGACGAACGGCCTGGTCAGCACCCACTTCGTGCCCGCGGCGCACGACCACGGCATGCCCCAGACCACCGCCGCCGGACTGCTCGCCCTCGTCGGGATCTTCGATGTCGTCGGCACGATCGCCTCCGGCTGGCTCACCGACCGTGTGGATCCGCGCATCCTGCTCGGCGTCTACTACGCCCTTCGCGGCGTTTCGCTCGCCCTGCTCCCGCAACTGCTGAGCGGATCGGTGGAGCCGAGCATGTGGGCGTTCATCGTCTTCTACGGCCTCGACTGGGTGGCGACGGTTCCGCCGACGGTCGCGCTCTGTGTCCGCCAATTCGGCTCCGCCGGTCCGATCGTCTTCGGCTGGGTCTTCGCCAGCCACCAGCTCGGCGCCGGTCTCGCGGCCTTCGGCGCGGGCGCGATCCGCGACTCTTCCGGCAGCTACGCGCTCGCTTGGTACATCGCCGCGGGCCTCGCGGTGCTGGCTTCGATCGCCTCGTTGTCGATCACCAAGGCGGCCAAACCCGAGCCGGTTCCGGCGGGGGTGTCCACCACTTCCGCTTGAACGGCGCGTCGCGAAACATGTCGTTAACACGTTCTCGTTAGGGTGCGGCCATGGATCGCCAGCAGGAGTTCGTGCTCCGTACCTTGGAAGAGCGCGACATCCGTTTCGTCAGGCTCTGGTTCACGGATGTGCTGGGCTTCCTCAAGTCCGTCGCGGTGGCGCCCGCCGAGCTCGAGGGCGCCTTCAGCGAGGGCATCGGCTTCGACGGATCGGCCATCGAAGGGTTCGCACGCGTCTACGAATCCGACATGGTCGCGAAGCCTGACCCGGCCACGTTCCAGGTCCTGCCCTGGGAGACGCCGGACGGCGGCCCGTACTCGGCGCGCATGTTCTGCGACATCGCGATGCCGGACGGTTCCCCGTCCTGGGCGGACCCCCGGCACGTCCTGCGCAGGCAGCTCTCGAAAGCGGGCGAAGCGGGCTTCACCTGCTACGTCCATCCTGAGATCGAGTTCTTCCTGCTCGCCAGCCTGCCGGACGACGGCAGCGAGCCCGAGCCCGCGGACAACGGCGGGTACTTCGACCAGGCCAGCCACGCGACCGCGACGCACTTCCGCCGCCACGCCATCGAGACGCTCGAAGCCATGGGGATCTCGGTCGAGTTCAGCCACCACGAGGGCGCGCCCGGCCAGCAGGAGATCGACCTCCGGTACGCCGACGCGCTGACGATGGCCGACAACGTGATGACGTTCCGCTACGTCGTCAAGGAGGTCGCGCTCACCCAGGGCGTCCGAGCGACGTTCATGCCGAAGCCGTTCACCAACCAGCCGGGCTCGGGCATGCACACCCACGTGAGCCTGTTCGAAGGTGACCGCAACGCCTTCTACGACGCGGAAGACCCGTACGAGTTGTCCGCGACGGGCAAGGCCTTCGTGGCGGGGCTCCTGCACCACGCGAAGGAGATCTCCGCGGTCACCAACCAGTGGGTGAACTCCTACAAGCGGCTGATCAGCGGCAGCGAGGCCCCGACGACCGTTTCGTGGGGCCGGGCCAACCGCTCCGCTCTGGTCCGGGTGCCGATGTACTCGCCCGGCAAGGCGTCGTCACGCCGGGTGGAGATCCGCACGCTCGACTCCGCCTGCAACCCCTATCTGGCGTACTCGGTCATCCTGGCCGCCGGGCTCAAGGGCATCGAGAAGGGCTACGAGCTGCCGCCTCCCGCCGAGGACAACATCTGGCAGCTCTCGGACGCCGAACGCCGCGCGGCCGGGTACGCCCAACTCCCGCAGAACCTCGGTGAGGCCCTGGCCGAAATGGAAAAATCGGAACTTCTTCCCGAAGCGCTCGGAGAGCACGTTTACGACTTCTTCCTGCGCAATAAACGTGTTGAATGGGATAACTACCGCAGCGCGGTGACCCCGTACGAGCTGCGGACCCTGCTTCCGGTTCTCTAGACGAAGGAGACCTGATGGTGCGGCGGCCGATGTTCGGAGTTCTCACGACGTTGGTCGCCGCGACCATCGCGGCAAGTGCCGCTCCACCGGCGTCAGCGGGCGGGAAACCCCTCGATCTCGACGCCGCCGACATCCCCTCGCTCCAGGCCCGGATGTCCTCCGGACGGCTGACCGCGGTCGGTCTGACCACGGCTTATCTCGATCGCATCCACAAGGTCGACCGCACGGTGAACGCGGTCATCGCGGTCAATCCGGCCGCGATCGCGCAAGCCGCGGAGAGCGACTTCCGGCGTCGCGCCGGTAAGACTCGGGGGCCGCTCGACGGCATCCCGATCCTGGTGAAGGACAACGTCGACACCCGGTCGCAGCAGACGACGGCGGGTTCCCGGGCACTGCGCGGCAAGCCCGCGAAGGACGCGACCCTGATCCGCCGTCTGCGTGATGCGGGCGCGGTCGTCCTCGGCAAGGCGAACCTGTCCGAGTGGGCGAACTTCCGTGCCGCCAAACCCACTTCCGGGTGGTCGGGCGTCGGGGGACAGACGAACAACCCGTACGTGCTCGACCGCAACCCTTGTGGGTCGTCCGCCGGATCCGCCGCGGGGATTGCCGCGTCACTCGCCCAGATCGCGATCGGCAGCGAGACCGACGGCTCGATCGTCTGTCCGGCCGGGATGACCTCGACAGTGGGGCACAAACCGAGCCTCGGCCTGGTCAGCCGCACCGGCGTGGTGCCGATCTCGGCCGAGCAGGACACGACCGGTCCGATGGCCAGGCACGTCGTCGACGTCGCGCTCACCCTGTCCGCGCTCCAGGGCCGCGACCCGAGCGACCCGGCCACCGGCACGTACCCGCCGAACCAGCCGACGGACTACGCCGCGCACCTGCGGCCCGGTGCGCTGAAGGGCTCCCGCATCGGACTCTGGCGGCTGCCGGTACTCGGCCCGGACGTCGACGTCGTGATGACGAAAACCAAGGATTCGCTGGTCAAGGCGGGTGCCGAGGTTGTCGAGGTGACGCTGCCGTACCAGGCCAGGCTCGGCGAACTGGAGTTCCCGGCGCTGCTCACCGAGTTCCACCGCGACATCGACCGCTACCTGGCCACGCGTCCCGAAGGCCCGCGCGACCTCGCCGCGCTGATCGCCTACAACCGGTCCGACCCGCTGGAGCAGACCTGCTTCGCCGGACAGGAACTCTTCGAGCAGGCGCTCGCCGCGCCCGGCCCGTCCGACCCCGGCTACCTGGCCGGCCGCCGCGAGCTGACCGATCTGGCGAAACGGTCGATCGACGAGACGCTCGCCCAGCACCGCCTCGACGCGATCGCCGCGCCCACGAACCCGCCAGCCTGGAAGACCGACTGCAAGACCGGCGACAACGACGTGATCCCGTCGTCGACGCCGGCCGCGGTCTCGGGGTACCCGGCCGTGACCGTGCCCGCCGGTTTCGTCGGCGAGCTCCCGGTGGGGGTTTCGTTCATGGCGGGGCTGTGGACGGACGCCCGAGTGCTTGCCTACGCGGCCGACTTCGAACGCGTCGTCCCGGCCCGCAAACCGCCTCGCTACCTGAAGACCGTCGGCTGACGGCGCTTTACACCGGCTGACCTGCGGCAATGTCGTTAAGTGACCCCCCTGTTTTCGGGGGGTTCCGGGGCATGTAATCTTCTCTTCGTCGCCAGGAACACCGGGCCGCCGGGGCCGAAAGCCCCGAGGCAAGGAACCAGGGCCGAGCGGGTTGACACCGCGAACCGGACCAGGTAACGTTCAGCGTCGGCCCACGAGCGGCCGCCGACCCCCTACGACTTACGAAGTAGGATTCGGCATGCTCGACCAAAAGCTTGTGAATATCGCTTGAAACAAAGCGTGTTGCTTGAGAACTCAACAGTGTGCTAGTGAACTAAGCCAGTAGAGCTTATGTATTGAAACCCTGCCTCGTGGGGTTTCCTTTGAGAGCAAGT
>NZ_JBFBGL010000050.1:0-59102 GCF_040684635.1 Amycolatopsis sp. NPDC089917
CCCGCCGCTGTTCCGTTCGCCCCTCCCCCCGGGCGTGGGGTGTGGGGGCGGCCGGGGTGCGCCGCCACCCCCACTTTCGGGACATCTGACGTCCCGAAAGTGGCTTTCGCGACACCGAGGGCGATGGGAGGCAAGCGGCAGAACACGCGCGCGTGATAAGGCAAGCGGCAGAACACGCGCGCGTGATGAGGCGCCGCACACTCGAGTGCGGTGTCGAGTCACGCGAGTCACGCCCCGGATCGTCACTCGCGAGGCACGCCGCTAAGGCTTCCGGCCCACCCCGGCGTACGGCAGCGAGTTGATCTCCGGATCGTTCGACATGTCACCGGCGCCCTGGGGGTTCCACATCGCGCAGCCGACGACGCCGGGCTCGACGACGTCGAAGCCGTCGAAGAACGAAAGCACCTGGTCGTGGGTCCGGGGGATGGGGTCGTTCTGGGTGCTCTTGTACGCCTCGATGGCCTCGTCGAGTCCACTCGAGTCCGCGTCGGCGGCGACGTGCGAGAGGGCGAGGAAGCTGCCGGGGGCGATGCGTTCCCGGTACCGGGCCAGGATCGCGTGCGGATCCCAGGAGTCCGGCACGAAATGCAGCAGCAGCAACATGAACAGCCCGATCGGCTGGTCGAGGTCCAGCAGTTCCCGGGTTTCGGGCGCGTCGAGGATGTCGTTGGCGTCGCGCAGGTCGGCCTGGATCGCCGCGCACCGGTCGTTGCCGCGTAGCAGCAGTTGGGCGTGCGCCACGGCGACCGACTCGCGGTCGACGTAGACCACCCGGCACGTCGGGTCGATCTGCTGGACGATCTCGTGGAGGTTCCCGACGGTCGGGATCCCGGAGCCGATGTCGAGGAACTGCCGCACCCCCGCCTCCACCATGTGCAGCGCGGCGCGGCGCAGGAAGGCGCGGTTGAGCCGGGCCGCGTCGCGGATGCCCGGCATGATCTTCAGGATCTGTTCGCCCAGGTCACGGTCGGCCTGGAAGTTGTGATCGCCGTTGAGCCAGTAGTCGTAGACCCGGGCGGGATTCGGCACCGTCGTGTCGACCTCGGGAGGTACCCAGCTCAGGTTCGAAGTCACCGTGGTCGCCGCCGTTCGGTTGGGAATCCGTTGGGGCACAGGAGTCTATCCGGTCTCGGTGAAGCGCCTGCCATCGTCCGATCGTGTGGATGTGCGGCGGCGGAACCCCGTCGGCGGCCACCCGGTCCTAAGGTGACCGGGTTCAGCGTCCAGGCACCGGGAGACGAGCACGATGGCACCACCTCCGGACGTCGCTGTCGCACCGGGCCGCTGGCCGCTGCTCGGGCACACCGTGCCGATGCTGCGTGACCCGCTGAAACTGCTGTCGTCACTGCGATCCCACGGCGACGTCGTCCGCCTCGACTTCGGTCCGATGCCGGTCTATCTCGTCACCACCCCGGAACTGGCCTGGCGGCTGCTCGCCGTCGACGCGGGGAAGTTCGACAAGGGCATCGTGTTCGACAAGATGCGGCCGTTGTTCGGCGACGGGCTCGCGACCTCCAACGGCGCCTTCAACCAGCGGCAACGGCGGATGATGCTGCCCGCCTTCCAGCGAAGCCGCATCGCGCTCTACGCCGAGACGACGATGACGAAGCTCGCCGCCGACCTGGCCGATTCGTGGAAACCCGGTGAAGTGGTCGAATTCGACCGCCGGATGCAGGACCTCGCGCTGACCATCTCCGGGCGCACGCTGTTCTCGACCGAACTCGGCGACGAAGTGCTCGCGGAGATCCAGCGGTCGATCCCGATCATGCTGAAGTACGTCATGGTCCGGGCGTTCTCGCCGAAGTTCGTGGAACGGCTGCCGATCCCCGCGAACCGCGAGTTCGACGCCGCGGCCGCGCGGCTCCGGCGGGTTATCGGCGACGCCGTCCTCAAGGCACGCGAGAAGGGCGGTGATCAGGGCGATCTGCTGTCGATGTTGTTGCTGGCCAAGGACGACGAGACCGGTGAGAAGATGACCGACCGTCAGGTGGAGGACGAGGTCATCACGATCCTCACCACCGGCGCCGAGACCACCGCCGTCGCGCTGGCCTGGTTCTTCCACGAGATCGGGGCGCGGCCGGACATCGAGCGCAGGTTCTACGCCGAGGTCGACGAGGTGCTGGACGGCGGCCCCGCGCGGTTCGAGCACCTGTCGCGGTTGGTCTACACGCACCGGATCGTCAACGAGGTCGTCCGCCGGACCCCGCCGGTGATCCTGATGCGGCGCGCGCGGGAGGACGTCGAACTAGGCGGTGTGCGGATCCCCGCCGGTACCGAGGTCGCGGTCAGCCAGCACACGCTGCATCGCGATCCGCGCTGGTTTCCCGTTCCCGAGCGGTTCGACCCGGATCGCTGGGAGCCCGAGCGTGCCGCCGGACTGCCGAAGGGCGCCTTCATCCCGTTCGGCGCCGGCGCCCGGTTGTGCCCGGGACATCAGTTCGCTCCGACCGAGATCGCTTTGGTCGCGGCGACGATCGGCGCGCGATGGCGGCTGGAGCCGGTACCAGGGGTGAAGGTCTTTCCCAAGATCAAAGCGACGATGCAGCCGAACCGGTTGCCGATGACCGTGGTGCCGCGAACCTCAGCCTGACGGTGAGCGTTCGGTTACCAGGTGTAGGGTTCGTGCTCCTTCCGAGCGTTCCGATTCCGGAGAGGGTTCTGTGAGAATGCCGCTCAAACTGGCCACCGCGGTGGCCGCGTGCTGCGCGCTCCTCGGTGGTTTCCTGGTGGCCGCCCCGGCGGCGGCCGTCGAAATCCGGTGCACCGACGTGGATCTGCCGGTCACCGGACCGCTCGGCGAGCCCGCCACGGTGCACGGCCGGTTCTGCCTGCCCGGCGGCCCGACGCCCGACGCCGTCCAGCTCCTGGTGCACGGCGGCACCTACAACAGCGCCTACTGGGACCTGCCCTACGACCCGGATCGCTATTCGTACCAGCGAGACATGGCCAAGCACGGCTACGCGACCTTCGCGGCGGATCAGCTCGGTTCGGGCGGGAGCAGCAAACCGCCCAGTCTCCCGCTCCTGCTGCCGGCGCTCGCGCGCTCGATGCACGAGGTGGTCGGTCACCTGCGCGCGGGACGGGTCGGCGGCACCGCCTTCCGGAAGGTCGTGATCGTCGGGCATTCGGTCGGTTCCGGCATCGTCGCGGCCGAGGCGTCGACGTACCAGGACGTGGACGGCGTGATCCTCACCGGCATCACGCATCTGCCTTCGGTGCCCGCCTTGACCCTCGGCGTGCTCTTCGGTCTGCAGCCCGCGTTCGCGGACGACCGGCTCGGTTCGCTCGGCAGTGATCCGCTTTATTTCACGACGAAACCGGGGGCGCGCGCCGGGCTGTTCTACGCGAAGGAAGATTCCGACCAGCAGGTCATCGACGCCGACGAGGCGACCAAGGATCAGGTTTCGGTCCCGGGAATGGGGACCGTCGCGGTGTTCGGGATCATTCTGCCCGCGACGAAAGGGATCCGGGTACCCGTTTTCCAGGCGGTCGGGGAGAAGGACATCCTGTTCTGCGGTTTGTTCGCGCTCCGGGACTGTTCGAGCGGGGAGACGCTGCGTCCGGCGGAAGCTCCGTACTACGGGCCCGGGGCCGAACTTTCCACGTATGTTCTGCCCGGTGCCGGACATTCGCTGGCACTGCACCGCAACGCGTCGCTCTATCGGGACGCCACACGCGATTGGCTGAGGGATAAGGTCGGTGTTGCGGTACCGTAGCGTTACCACCCGATTGGGTGGCCGGTAAACCGTGAGTAAGGCCAGGGAATCGTGGAGGATGTTCCTCCACCACGGAATGCGAAAACGACCACAGGACCGGCGGACGTGACTGTCCCACTTCCGAACGGCGATGAGTTCTCCGTATCGCCGGACGCCCCGGAGAGAACTGCATCCTCCGCATCTCCGAAGCGGAAGAACGCCGCGCCGACCAGGGCCACGCTTGCCCGCAAATGGGCGTACCTGGTCACCGGAACGGCGTATCTTCCGTACACCCATGCCCAGATCGAAGAGCATTTCTCCGCTCTGCTGGACGAGGTCTTCGCGGCGATGCTGAGCGACGACGCCGAGCCCGCGCAGGCCACCGAGGCCGGCGCGCGGCTCGTTGCGCTCAGGTGCGTCGGGCCGGACAGCCTCCGCCGCACGATGGAGGTACTCGGCAAGGGGCTCCTGCACGAACCGGAGTTGCGGAGCGTGAGGTCGCTCCCCGAACGGGTGTTGCAGGTACTGGGCGCGCTCGCGTCCGGCTACGGCGAAGCGCTGCGCGAGAGCATCCAGACGCAGCAAGAAGATCTGAGCCGGACGCTGGTCACCCTCGAACGCGAGACGCGGCGCGAGCTGGTGCTCACGCAGGCGCGCTTCGAGCAGCTGTTCGCCGGGTCGAAGACCGGGGTGGCCGTCACCAGGGTGGACGGCCGCGTGCAGCGGGTGAACCCGGCGTTCGCCGACATGCTGAACCGGCCCGTCGCCGATCTGAGCGGGCTCAACCTCTACGACCTGGTCCATCCGGAAGACGCCGACGGCCTGCGCGAGGGCTACCGGAAGCTGCTCGACGGCGAGAGCCATCGGCTCGAGCTGACGCGAAGACTCGTCACCGACGACGAGGAGCCGACGTGGGCGGGGTTCACCGGCGCCGTCATCCGCGATCCGGCGGGTGAAGCCCAGCAGCTGATCACCCTGGTCGACGGCGACACCGACGTCTCCCTGCTCCAGCGGCAGCTGAGCCGTCAGGCTCTGCACGATCCGCTGACCGGCCTGCCGAACCGGCAGTTCTTCGGCACCCGCCTGGAGCGGGCGCTGCGGCACGCGGACCCGTCGTTCGGCGTCACGGTCTACCACCTCGACCTCGACGGGTTCTCCCTGATCGCGGCCGGTCTCGGCCAGAAACAGAGCGACGACCTGCTGAAGAACGTCGCCGCGAAGCTGCGGGCCGTCGTGGGCGGCGAGGACGCGCTCATCGCCAGGATCGGCGGGGACGAGTTCGGCATCCTCATCCAGAACACCGCCACCAGCCCGGACGTCGCCACCGTCATCGGCATGATCAACCAGGAGCTGTCCGAACCGGTCTACCTCGAAGGCGGCAGCGGGGTCGCGGTCTCGGCGTGCGTCGGGGTCGTCCACCGGCCGCCCCGCGACATCGCGCCGAACGAGCTGCTGCGCGTCTCCGACATGACGCTGCGCCGGGCGCAGGTCAACGGCTACCGGCAGTGGGCGCTGTCCGACTCCGCCCTCGACACCAGGGAACGGCACGAGTTCGGCTTGGCCGTCTCCATGGCGGGTGCCTGGGAGACCGGCGAGATCGAGGTCCACTTCCGGCCGCTGACCTGGCTCGAAGACAGCAAGCCCGCGGGCATCGAGGCGCGGCTCGCGTGGAACCATCCGCGCCACGGCCGGATCGGGCACGACACCTGCGTCCGCTTCGCCGACGAAACCGGTCTCATCATCCCGCTCGGCGAATGGCTCATCCGCACCGCGTGCGAGGAATCGGACGCCAGGCTCCCGATGGTCGTGAGCCTGACGCCGCACCAGGCCGCCGATCCCGACCTCGTCGGGTCGGTGCGGAACGTGCTCACCGCGACCGGGCTCGGGCCGTCCCGGCTGCGGCTGGGTTTTCCGGCCGGCGCCGTGCTCGCCGAACTCGGGGAGACCGTCGACAACCTGCACCTCCTCGCCGAGATCGGGGTCGACGCCGAATTGCAGGACTTCGGCGTGGCCGGTGACGTCGTCTGCCTCGTGGACGTGCCCGTGCGGACGGTCCGGATCGCGCCCCGGCTCGCGGAGCGGCGGACGGAACCCCTGGCGGAACGTGCGCTGCGGAACCTCATCGAGACCGCGAACATCGCGGGCGCGACGGTGATCGCGGACGGGATCGATTCGACCGGCGACGCCGGATGGTGGAAGTCGGCCGGTGCCCACATCGGGGCCGGCCGCTACTTCGGTTAGGCCATTCGCCGCACCGGAGGGCGCTAAGTTACCCGAGGGTTGACGTGCGCGGGCTGATTGGGCAACATCCCAGATCCCGTACCGCACCTCGGAGGCAGGCACATGCAGGTAGGCCCGAGGCGTGGTGGGCGTTTCACCGCGCCCGTCGTCGTCCTGAGCCTGTTGCTGGTGATCGCGCTCGGTGCCTGGTGGGGCGTCGACTACCTCCGCGCCCGGTTGGCGGGCAACGATTGTGACGCCCTGACGCCGGTCCGGATCACCGCCGCGCCCGATGTCGCCCCGGTGCTCACGCGGCTCGCGACGACCGTGCCGCAGGAGGAATGCTTCAGCGTCGACGTGACCGCGAGCGAGTCGGCCAAGACCGCCGACCTGCTCGGGACCACCACCTCCGGCGGACCCGACGTCTGGGTCCCCGAGTCGAGCACGATGTTGTCGCAGGCCAGGGACGCCGGGGCGTGGAATCTGCCCGAATCCGGTCAGTCGGTGGCGAATTCCCCGGTGGTGCTGGGACTTCCCGACGAGACCGCGCGGCGCTTCGGCTGGCCGGGGAAAACCCCCGGCTGGCAGGAGGTCCTCGACGGCTCCCCGGTCGGGATGCCGGATCCGGCGCGGGATCCGCTGGGTGTCGCCACGCTGCTCGGACTGCGGAAGCTGACCGAGAAGGCGCCCGATCCCGCGGCGGCTTTCACCGCCGCCTTGCGGAAACTGAATCCGGCGCCCGGTCAGTTCCCGGCCGCTTTCCCGGTGACCGAACAGTCCGTCCTCGCCCGGAATCTCGTGGCAGCGTACCCGGGTGTCCCGGCGCAGGGGTTCGACTACCCGTATGTCGTGCTGCCCAAGGCTTCGGAGGCGTCAAGAGGTGCGGCGGAACGTTTTCTGCGGCTGCTGCTCGACCCGCTCGCCGCCGCGACCTTCTCCGACGCGGGATTCCGCGCGCCCACCGGCCAGTTCGCCGTTCCGCGGGCGCGGGACAGCCGGACGGACCCGGCGCCGCGTCCGCCGGGGCCTCCGCCCGTGACGGATCTGTACGCCGCGTTGCAGGCCTGGGCGGGGACGAACCTGAGCGCCCGGGTCCAGGTGCTGCTCGACGTCTCCGGTTCGATGGCCGCCGCCGTGCCGGGGACGGGGAAAAGCCGGATGGAACTCACCCTGCAGGCCGCGACGCAGGGCCTCGGGCTGTTCAAACCCACCACGGAACTGGGGTTGTGGCTGTTTTCGACCAAATTGGACGGTGACAAGGACTACCGGGTCCTGTTGCCGATGAAGACGATCGCCGAGCAGACGGCCTCGGGTGGTGTCGAACAGTTGCAGGCGGTGCGGCCGAAAGCGGGCGGGGCGACCGGGCTCTACGATTCGATCCTCGCCGCGTACCAGAACGCCAGGCAGAACTGGAAACCCGGCCGGATCAACCTGGTCGTCGTCCTCACCGACGGACGCAACGAGGACGACGACACGATCGGGCTGCCGCGGTTGCTTCAAGAGCTGGGCGAACTCCAGGACCCGCGGAAACCGTTGCCGGTCATCGGGATCGGCATCGGACCGGACATCGACGCGTCCGAACTCCGGCAGGTTTCGGCCGCCACCGGCGGGGAATCGTTCACCACCCCCGATCCGCGGAAGATCTCGGACGTCTTCTACCAGGCGCTGAGCAAGATCATGTGCCAGCCGCCGACCTGCAAGAATTGAGGCCAGCCTTGGTTGTCCCGGGGAAGAGACCTGCGCCGGTCACGATCGCCGCGATCGTCGCCGGCGTGATCCCGTTCGTCCTGCACGGATGGGCGGCGCTGCGCGGCAGCCTCGCGCAAGACGATTTCGTCATCACCTACCACGCCGCGAAGTCCGGCCCGTTCGACCTCGGCTACTTCTTCCAGGACTACCACGGACACTTGGCGCCGGGCGGATTCCTGCTCGCGGATCTGCTGACCGCGTGGGCTCCGCTGAACTTCGCCGTGCTGATGGCGCCGGTCCTGGTGATGCAGGCGGCGGCCTCGGCGCTGTTGTGGTCGGTCCTGGTGCGCTGTTTCGGGCGCCGCTGGGGGATCCTCGTCCCGTTCACGCTGTTCACGACGTCGACCTTGCTGCTCGTCCCGACATTGTGGTGGGCGTACGCGATTCAGCTCGCGCCCGTCCTCCTGGCCGCCACCGCCGCCCTGCACGCGCACGTGCGATACCTCGCCGACGGCGGCCGCTGGGCGATCGCCACCGTGGCCTGGACCGTCTTCGGCCTGGCGTTCTACGAGAAAGCGGTGTTCATCCCGGTGCTGGTCGCCGGGATCACCGTGCTGCTCGGTGTTTCCCTGCGTCGCCATCTCGTGCTCATGGGCGTCTTCGTCGTCGTCCTCGCCGGCTACGCCGCCGCGTTCCTGGCGCTGACCACGAGCCAGGTCGGGCAGGGCGGCGGCCCGGTCACCGTCGGCACGGTCGCGGACCTGACCGGCCGGATGCTCGGCGACACCTTGGTGCCGGGACTGGCGGGAGGTCCTTGGTCAGGCCCGGGGCCCGGTGCGACGTTCGCGGCTTCCCCTGTCGTGGTGCGGGTTCTGCTGCTGCTCGTGGCCGTCGCGGTGCTGGTGCTCGGGATCCGCGTGGGTGGGGTCCGGGCGCGGAAGGCGTGGGTGCTGCTGGCGCTGGTGTTCGCGGCGGACGTCGGGCTTTCGGCGGCCACGCGGCTCACCGAGGTCGGTCCCGAACTGGGCAGCGATCCTCGCTATGTCGCCGATCTGACGCTCGTCGCCGCGCTGTGTCTCGCTTTCGCCTTCCTGGAACCGAAACCGTTCGACCGGCCTTCGGAGCCCGTGCCGTCGACGGCGAAACGTCCGCTCGCCCTGGCGTTGTGTCTTGCCCTGATCGCGAGTTCGGCCGTGGGTTTCTCCCGCCTGGCGCCGGGATTGCGGTTCGAGCACTCCCGGGAGTTCCTCGCCAACGCGCGGGCGTCGATCGACCGGGATCCCGATCTCGTCCTGTACGACACGACGGTGCCGAACGACATCCTGCACGGCTGGTTCGGCGAGAACGCCCGCGCCTCAAGGGTCGTGGGCCTCATTCCGGGCTTCCGGTTCGACCAGCCGACCGGCCGGATCTCTCTTCTGGACGATTCCGGCACCGCGAAGACGATCACCGGCGTGGAATCGATTTCCCGCGGCCTGCCCGGTCCCGTGACGGGCTGCGGGTACGCCGTCGGCGAGCAGCTCGTCCGGGTTCCGCTGGACGCACCCGTTCTCGGCCGCCATCTCCTGAGGATCGACTACTTCACCTCGGACGGCGGTGAGGGTGTCGTGGATCGGGACGGAACGCGCGTGCCGGTGTGGTTCCAGCCCGGTCTGCACACGATGTACCTGCCGATCGAGGGCCTGTTCGACAAGGTGGGCTTCCAGTTGTCCGCCAAGGGGGCTCCCGTCTGCCTCGCGAAGATCGACGTCGGGAGGCCGCTCACTCAGTAAGGGTCGTACGGGCTGTCGTGGCCGAAGATCTTCGCCACGGGCGCCAAACGCAGCCGCAGCAGGATCTTGATCCCGACGTTGCGCAGGAACCACGGCAGCTGGGCGAGCACGCGCAGCCTGTCCTTGGCCGACGGCGGGGTGAGCCTGAACCTCGCCATCGACGTCGCGCGGTCGAGATAGGTGTAGCGCCGTCCGAAGAGGACTTTCGCGATCGTGCCCAGGGTGACACCGATCGAGGAAAAGCAGTCGTGGACCAGGATTTCCTTACCGTCGTCCAGGTTCGTCGACCAGCGCAGGTCGTCGGTGTAGGTCCAGTAGTCGTGTTTGCCGTCGATGTAGAGCAACTGGATCGGACGGTCCCAGCGAGGCCGCAGTTTCGTGCTGTACTCCGCCACGAGTTCCACGACGTCCTCGACGCCCGCCTTCTTCAGATTGGCCTCGAACCGTTGGCGGGTCGGGGATCCGCCGAACAGCCGTCCGTCGACGAACGGGTCGACCGCGACCACCCGCGCGCCGACCGTGCGGGCGGCACTGGCGAGCACGATCGTCGAACGGCCCTGATGGCTGCCGATTTCGACGATCAGATCGCCCTTTTCCAGCCGGGACGCCGCGTTCCACAAGGACAGGCCCTGATCCCGCGTCATCCAGCCCTTGACGGGTTCGGCGAGCGACCACGCTTCTGCGAAACCGTCTGTCATAGGCGCATAGTAGCCACGTTTCCGCCTAGTATCTACCGGATGGTAACCCCCGGCGCCCTCGCGAAGAAGCCGAGCACGTGGATCGTGCTGGCGCTGACGGTACTGTCCTTTTTGCAGCGTCCTGGCAGGACGACGTTCGACACCAAACTCGACCTCGCCGTGGATCCGCTGGCGTTCCTCGGCCGCGCGCTGCACCTGTGGAATCCCCAGGCGACGGCGGGGGAGTTGCAGAACCAGGCGTACGGCTACCTGTTCCCGATGGGGCCGTTCTTCGCGGTGTGCCAGGCCGTCGGGATACCGGTGTGGATCGCGCAGCGGCTGTGGTGCGCGATCCTGCTGTCGGTGGCGTTCGGGGGCGCGCTGCTGGTGGCCCGCGCGCTGAAAATGGGGAACGAACGGACTCGGCTGATCGGAGCAGTCGGTTACGCCCTCGCGCCGAGGATGGTCACCGAAATCGGTTCGCTGTCCTCGGAAATGCTTCCCGCCGTCCTGCTGCCGTGGGTGCTGCTGCCGCTGATCCTCGCCGATCGGATCGGCTCGCCGCGTCGCGCCGCCGGACTGTCCGCGCTGGCCGTGCTGTGCATGGGCGGGATCAACGGCGCGATGGTCGTGATGGCGCTCGTCCTGCCCGGTTTGTGGCTGCTGACCCGGAAATGGCGGAGCACGCACGTCGAACTCGTCATCTGGTGGTTCGTCTTCGTCGCCGGTGTGATGCTGTGGTGGATCCTGCCGCTGGTGCTGCTCGGCCAGTACAGCCTGCCGTTCCTGGACTACATCGAATCCGCGACGAACACCACGGCGCCGATGTCGTTGTTCGAGGTGCTGCGGGGCACGAACCAGTGGGTCGCCTACGTCGTCCAGGGGACGCCGTGGTGGCCGTCGGGCTGGGCGCTGATCGACAATCCCGTGCTGATGGCGGCCACCGGGATGGTGGCCGCGGTCGGGTTGTTCGGCCTCGCGTGGCGCGGTCTGCCGGAGCGGCGGTTCCTGGTGCTCGGCGTCCTGGCCGGGTTGACGCTGCTGACCGTCGGCTATGTCGGGACGCTCGACAGCCCGCTGGCGGAACCCGTGCGGCATCTGCTCGACGGACCGCTCGCGCCACTGCGGAACGTGCACAAGTTCGAGCCGGTGCTGAGGCTCCCGCTGATGCTGGCGTTCGTCCACGGCATCACGAGCGCCGCGCCGGCACTGCGCCGCCATCTGCGGCCGGCGCTGGGCGCGCTGCTGGTCGTGGTGATGGCGGCGCCGGTGTGGCTGCTCACGTTGCGGCCGGGGCCTGGCTGGGACGAGGTGCCCGGGTACTGGTACGACGCGATGGGGTACGTCGCCAAGACCGACGCGACGGCGCGCACGCTGCTGCTGCCCGCGACCGGGTTCGGCGAGTACGACTGGGGCCGCACGGTGGACGAACCGGCGCAGGCCATCGCGGACAGCCCGTGGGCCGTGCGCAACCAGGTCCCGTTGGGGTCTGAGGGCAACACTCGCCTGATGGACTCGGTCGACGCGGCACTGGCCGACGGCAGAGGCGATCCCGGGCTCGCCGCCCTGCTCGCGCGTTCGGGCTACCGGTTCCTGCTGCTGCGCGGGGACATCGACCGCGCCAAGGTCGGTGCCCCCGACTTCACGACGTTGCGCGCCGGGCTGGCGGGTTCACCGGGGATCGAGAAATCGGCCCAGTTCGGGCCTTTGGAGATCTTCGAGGTGAAACGGCCGGTTCCGCTGGTCACCGCGACGTCCACGAAGGACGTGCCGACGGTGAGCGGCGGCCCGGAGAACCTGCTGCCGCTGATGAACTCCGGGCAACTCGATCCCGGCACGCCGACGGTGCTGACCGGGGACGGCGGTTCGCCGACCGGACCGAGACTGGTCACCGACGGGCTGCGCCGCGCCGAACGCAACGTCGGCGGGGTGCGCGACAATCTGAGCCAGACGCTGACCGCCGGGGAGTCGCCGCGACAGCAACGAGCGGCGCTGGACGTCCTGCCGTTCCCGGGCGAGCAGCACCAGACCGTGGCCGCTTACCGGGGGATCCGTTCGGTGACCGCGTCGACGGCGGCGTCGTTCGCGGACGCTTTCGGCGGTTCGGATCCCAGTCGTCAGCCGTTCGCCGCGCTCGACGGGGATCCGCGCACCGCTTGGCATTCCTCGAGTTTCACCGGTCCGATCGGGGAATGGCTCGAAGTCGAACTGGACACCCCGCGGCTGGTGAACACGGTCGATCTCGCGATGGTCGACGACATCCGCGTCGGCTGGCCGCCGACCCGGATCCGGATCACCACGGACAACGGTTCCGTCGATCACCAGGTCGTCCGGGGCGAGGGAGCGCACACCTACCCGGCGCCGGCGGGAGTGACGCGCAAGGTGCGGATCACGCTGCTGTCGCTCGTGGTCGGCAGGCAGGACGGGAACGTCGGGATCTCGGAGCTGAAGATCCCGGGCGCCGAACCGCAACGCGCTCTCGAAGTCCCGGCGGATCTGGGGCCGGGCACCGCGCCGGGGTTCGCGTTCACCCGGGGCCAGCAGCCGAGGTACGCGTGCGTGCCGGACGACGGGCACGTCCGGTGCGACGCGTCCGCCGCCCGCGACGGCGAGGAACCGGACGGGATCCGTCGGTTGTTCTCGACGACGTCGCAGAGCGCCTACGAGTTCGGCGGTACCGTGCTGCCCGCCGGAGGTGGCCGCGTTCCGGTGACGCTTCCCGGCGTGCAGGTGTCGGCGACTTCGCAACTGGGCGGCGACCCGGCTGCGAGCGCGTTCGCCGCCGTGGACGGGAATCCCGCGACGGCCTGGCAACCCGACATCACCGATCTGCGGCCGGCGATGACCCTGGACTGGGCGAAACCGCAGACGATCTCCGGGATCCGCGTCGCTGCCGATTCGCGCGCGCCCAAGCGGGTGGAACTGACCACACCGACGTCGAGCCGCTCCGTCGAACTCGACGCTTCCGGCGCGGCCACCTTCCCGCCTCTGGACACTTCACAGCTGAAGATCGCGTTCGCCGGACTCGACGACGACCAGCGGACCCGGAACTCGCTGGGAATCGAGAGCCTTTCCCTGACCGGCGCCGAACTTCCCGCTCCCGCCACGGAGTTCACGCTGCCGTGCGGATCGGGTCCGAACGTCCGGCTGGACGGCCTCGGCTACGACACCTCCGTGCGCGGCACCCTCGCCGATTTCACCGCGCACCGGCCGTTGAAGCTGTCCGCGTGCCCCGACTCCCAGGGCGGCGTCGAGCTGGCCGCGGGCGGACACGAACTGCGCACCGACCGGTCCGAGTCCTTTGTGGTCCAGGACCTGTGGCTCAAGCCCGCCGGTGTTGTGCGGGCTCCCGCCGGACATCGCGCCGTCACCGTGGATTCCTGGGAGGCGACGTCCCGATCGGTCACCGTCGCGGGTGGCGACGAGTCCGTCCTGGCCGTCCCGGAGAACGCCAACGCGGGCTGGACCGCTTCGCTGAACGGGACCCCGCTGGTGAAGACGCGCGTCGACGGCTGGCAGCAGGCGTGGATCCTGCCCGCCGGTTCGGGCGGTGTCGTGCAGCTGGAGTTCACCCCGGACTGGAAGTACCGGTCGGGCCTGCTGATCGGCGCCGTCGCGATCCTGGCGGTGCTGATCGGCGTGCTGTGGCCGGTCCGCCGTCGCCGCGTGTCCTCCGAGCCCGGCTCGGGGCGGGTGGTCCCGGTGGTGCTCATCGGGCTGCTGGCCGTCCTGGGCGGGATGCTGCCGATCGTCCTGCTGATCGCCGTCCTGCTGGCCCGCCAATTCAGCGAACGCGCGCCGCGGTATCTCGCTTTCGGCGGGATGGTCGTGGGGACGCTCTTCGCGGTCGTGGGGCGGCTGCTGGGGCACGGTCAGGAGTGGGCCTACGGGCCGGTGACGCAGGCTTCGCTGCTGCTGGCCGCGGCGGCGATGGTGGCGATGTGCGTGCCCTGGTTCGCGGGGCGGTCACCTGAGACGGACGTCGGGACGAGGTCGTAGTCGCGCGCTGTCCAGCGCCGCCCGGAGTTCGGCCACGACCTGGCCGGGCTCCGAGCGCAGGCGTGAGGGCAGCGTCTGGAGAACGACGATCCCGGCCGCGGCATAGCGGGCGTTGCGGGCGAGTGTGTCGCGGAAGCCGTCGTCGCCCGCGTGGTAGCCGAGGGAATCGATTTCCCACGCGAAAGCGAGCTCGTCGCACCAGCCGTCCGGTTGCGCGATGTAGTTGCCGTTCGCGTCGAAGATCTTGACGTTCCATCGGCACTCGGGAAGGTCGGACCGCTGCCACAGGTTCCATGCGTCGGCTTCGGCGACCGAACGGGCGCCGCCGAGGATCGGGACAAGGGCGCTTCGCAGGCTGCTTCCCCGGCGAACTTCGTCGAGTTCGTCGGCGAGGGCCCGCGGCAGGCAGAAACCTCGCTGGACGGACTCGGCCATCATCGCCGTCACGCCGTCTCTGTCCAGTGTTCTCCGAGCCGCGTCGATCACCGCCCGAGGGACCGGGGCGGTCGGGATACCGGACCTTACGCGTGCTCTCGGCAAGCGGCGCGATCGCTCGATGTGGGCGAATCCGCTGTCGGCGACCGACCGTTCCGCGGGAACGAGAACGTGGACCTCTTCGGCGTCCGGAAGGTTGCGTAGCCCGTATCGCTCCAAGGCGCGCACCCCTGTCAGGATCGAGTCTTCACCGGCGTGGAGAAGCGCGGCTTGGATTTTCTGTTCGTCCGCCGGCTCGCCGTTCCGGAGCAGCACGACGCCGGGCAGCAACATCCGCCAGGCCCCGCCGGGCTCGCAGCGTCGCGAGATCGTGCTGCGTGCCATGCCGATGGCTTCGAGTTGCTTCGCCGCGATCACCGGCGAACCGGTGGTGATCAGCGGGTGGCGCGCCCAGTCTCCTCTTCGCACCGACGCAGCATGGAATCGATCACCGACAAACCCGGCGGTCCAGTCTCGTGAGCGGACCTTTCGTGCGTGACTGTGTGGATTTTGGAGCGTTGGACGCAACAAAATTCACACGGTCACCGGCGCGACCGGAACTCCAGCACGGCCCCGGACAGCGCCAAACTCCCGGCACAGCAAGCGGCCACCGTCACCACCTGAGCGGCCGAAGCGTGCAGCCAAGTGGTCACCAGCACCGTTTCGACGACGACGGTCGCCCACATCAGCACGGTCACCCGCCGGTCGCCCGCGGCGAGGCGTGAGAACAGGAGGATCTGCACCAGCGCGAGCATCGAGCCGGCGAGCGCGAACGGCCAGACGGGCATGGTGCTGGCGGCGTAGCCGGAGCCGCCGATGAAGGAGAGCAACCGCGGGCCGACGACGAGGGAGACGAGAAGGACGAGGGCGTCCAGGGCGGCGCAGACGGCGAGGGCGGCAGGCAGGATGCGGCGGCGGTCGTCGCCGTTCGCGAATCGGGGGAGCACCAGGACACCGACGGCTTGGGGGAGCCAGTACGCGATCTTCGTGACGATGGCGCCGAGCGCGTATTCGCCTGCCTCGTTCGCGGGGAGGGTGTGGCGTGCCAGGACGAGATCGAGGTTCACCAGCAGGACGAGCGCCAGCATCGCCTGCGCCGCGTGGAGCACTTCGCCCGCGTGCCGGCCCGCCTTACGTGGTCGCGGCCGCCCACAGAGGAGCCAGCCGCAGAAGATCACCAGGTACGAGCCGATCGCGGTCCCGGCCAGCGCGCCGGTGGCGTCGCCGCCGATGACGAGTCCGATCAGCGATCCGCCGACCTTGCCCGCGCCTTCGAGTGACATGAGCCCGGCGAGCAGCGCGAACCGGCCGCTGCCTTGCAGCAGGCCGTGGAAGAGACCGAGCAGGGTCAGCGGGCCGAGGGTGACGGCGAGCAGCAGCGCGGGCACCACGGAACCCAGGTGCAGCACGAAGACCAGCGCCGGCGCCAGGATCAGGCCGACGGTCGCGACGATGGCGCTCGTCGTGAGCCCGAGCGCCAAGAGCGTCCCGTCGTCCTGTGGCTTGCGCGCCACTCGCAGCGCGACCACGGTCTGCAGGCCCATCGCGGGTACGACGCCGATCACCAGGACCGCCAGCAGCGAACTCAGCTCACCGAACGCGCCGGGCGCGAGCAGCCGCGCGGCGACGATGCTCAGCGCGTAGGCGCCGGCGTTGTTGGCCGCCAGCGCGAGTGAAACGAGGATCGCCGCGACACGCTTGCCGGTCCTGGTCCGATCGGCCTCGACGTCTACGCTCAACGGTGCTCCCATTACCGGCGGGTAATCTCCGCGACCATAGCCGCGATCGAGGCGGAAAGGGAAGAAGCATTTGGACGCAAGGCGTGAACGTCTCGTCCTGACCGCGGTGTCGGCCGGGCTGGCGTTGCTGGTGTTCTTACCGGTGCTCGGACGCGGCTTCGTCCTGAGCTACGACATGGTGTTCGCCCAGCGCCAGTCCCTGGTCCCGGACGCGCTCGGCCTCGGTTCCGCCTTGCCACGTTCGGTCCCCGCCGACGCCGTGATCGCGCTCGCGACCACGGTCGTTCCCGGCGACATCGTCCAGAAGATCGTTCTGTTCCTTTCGCTCTTCGGGGCGGCATACGGCGCAGCGCGGCTGGTTCCGGCGGAGCAACTCGGCACGCGGGTCGTCGCCGCCACCGGTTACGCGTGGACGGCCTATTTCGCGGAACGGTTGTTCATCGGGCATTGGCCGCTTTTGCTCACCTACGCCTGCCTGCCGTGGATCGTGCGCGCCGCGCTTTCCCTGCGCGGAAACGAGCCGAAGGCGCTCGCGCGGCTGGTGCTCGCGTGCGCCCCCGCGGTGCTCACGCCGCCCGGTGGTGTGCTGGCCGGGCTGACCGCGATCGTCCTGGCCGGACCGCGAAAACTGGGCCATACCGTCGGTATCGCCGTCCTGCTCAACCTGCCGTGGCTCGTGCCGACGCTCCTGCACGACGGCGGAACGCTGTCCGATCCCGCCGGGGCGGCCGCGTTCAGCGCCCGCGCGGAGAGCTGGGGGCCGGCGATCCTGAGCGTGCTCGGGCTCGGCGGCATCTGGAACGGCGACGTCGTCCCCGGCAGCCGGGGCGCGCCGATGGCCCCGGTGCTGATCGTCGTCATGATCGCCGTGGCGGCGGCCGGACTTCGTCCCCTGGCCCGAAGGTGGGGCGCGGCATCGGCGAGAGCGTTGCTGTTGCTGGGAGTTCTCGGCGTCGTTCTCGCCGCTTTGGCGACCTTGCCGTTCGGTGAACCCGCGCTGTCCTGGGCGATGGGACACGTTCCCGGCGCGGGACTGCTGCGGGACGCGCAGAAATGGGTGGCCTGGTGGGCGCTTCCGGTCGCGCTCGGATTCGCGCTCGCGGTCGAGTACGCCGTCGCACGGCTGCGGACCGGGGCGGCCCGCAAGGCACTCGTCGTGGCCGCCGCGCTCTTTCCCTTGCTCACCATGCCCGATCTCGCCTGGGGCGGCTGGGGAAGGATCGAGGCCGTGCGGTACCCGGAGGACTGGAACGCCGTCCACCGGGTGCTCGCCGAGGACGACAGGCCCGGTGACGTCGTCGCACTGCCGCTGTCCACGTTCCGCAGGTTCGCCTGGAACGACCAGCGCACCCAACTCGACCCGGCGCCGCGGGCGCTGCCCGAGACCGTCCTCGTCGACGACACGTTGCGGGTCGGCGGCGAGGTGATCGCCGGTGAGGACTCCAGAATGGACCGTGTCCGCGCCGCGAAGTCGCCCGAAGACCTGTTGGGCGCGGGAATCGGCTGGATCCTGGTCGAATACGGGACACCGGGACGGGTCGACCCGCGGTTGCTGACCGGCGCGGAACCGGTGTGGTCCGGTGAGTGGCTCACGCTTTACCGCACTCCCGGTGCGCCCGTCGTGACGGAGACGCGATCTCCGATCCCCGCGGTGCTGGCAAACGGAGTAGCGCTGCTGTCGATCGCGGCCGCACTGTTGTGCCTTAAGTTACCGGTGCGTACATTGAGCCGACGCAGGAATTCCCTGTCGCGGAAGGAGTAGGTCTTGGGCACCCTCATCGGCGCGGCCGCCGCCGTCATCATCGGGCTCGCAACGGCCGCAGGGGGGAGTTACGCGCTGACGAACTCCGCCGATCCGGACGCCACACCCCAGGTGCAGGCGAAGATCAAGGAACAGTTCAACCCGAACTCGGGCCCCGAGGACGTCATTTACGGCAACCGCTGAGCCGGTGTCCCAGCTCGCCTCCGACCACGCGAGCCGGGTCGTCGGGCTCTACGGCGACCCCACCGTTTCCTGGAGCATCCTCCTGGAAGCGAGGCTTTCTTCGGTCCTGACACCGGAAAAGGCGCGAATGCGGCTGGCTGTCGCGGTCGAGGAACGACCTTGGCTCGGCGCCGCTCCCGACGTCGAAGCCGTTCCCGGGAAAGAACTCGCGGCGACCCGTGACCGGTTCGCCGAGGCGGCCTACGAACGCGGCGCGCCTTTGCTCCGCGTCGCCGTCGGCACCGACGAACCCGTCGTGCTGATCGCCGCGCACCACGGCGCGCTCGACGGTCTCGGCCTGCTCGCCGTCCTCGGGCTCGCCCTCGACATCCCGATCTCTTCCGCCGCCAAGGGAATCGGCGCGCGCACGGCGGATCGGTCCTTTCTCGCCTCCGCCTTCCACAGGATCGCCGAGGCGCTTTTCGCGCCTCCGGCGAGGATCACCCCGGAACGGGCCGAAAGTGGCTCAGGGGACGTGTTCAGCGCCAGGATCCTCCCACGCTCACGGCTCGGCTCCGCGGCCTTCGCGGCGGCGGCCGCCCGGCTGACCGAGACGTGGAACGCCCGGCACGGCGAGAAAACCGCCCGGGTCGTGGCCGCCGTGGGGGCGTCATGGCGAGGTGGCGCGGCGCCGGAACCCGAGCACGACAGCGCGTTCTTCCGGCTGCGCCTCGGCAGGAGTCCCGCCGTCGCCGAAGTCGGCGCGTTGCTGGCCACGCAGCCGCCGGAACCCGATTTCCCCGCCCGCAGCAGCAGGATCGCCCGGCTGGGCACGCGACTGCTGGCGGGCAGGCTCGGTTCGACCTACCTGGTCTCCAATCTCGGCGTCGTTTCGGCGGCGGACACGGTCACCTCGATCGCGTTCCATCCCGCCGCCAGCGGCCGCTCAGGCGTGGCGTTCGGCGCGGCGACCGTCGGGGAGACGAGCACCGTCACCGTGCGCGCACGCCGCAAGGACTTCGACGCCGCCGCGGCGGCCGGACTGGCCGACGGGCTCGTCGAAGCCTTGCGGCGTCAGGACCCTGGGATGGGGGATGGCCACCCCGGCCACGTCGCGCACGAGTGATTCGAAGCGGTCCACGCTGTGTTCCCAGTCGAACAGGCCCGCCCAGGTGACGCCGGCGCGGCCCATCTCGCCGCGGCGCGCCCGATCGGCGAGCAGACCGTCCACCTGCGCGGTGAAATCGGCGAAGTCGTCGGCCAGCAGACCGGTCTTGCCCTCCACAATGGATTCCGCCACCCCGCCCGCCGCCCGGTAGGCCACCGACGGCACGCCGTGCGCGGCGGCCTCCATGATGACGATTCCCCAGCCCTCCTTGACCGATGGGCACAGGTGCAGCCAGGACCGTTCCAGGATCTCGTGCTTCCCGTCCTCGTCCACCCAGCCGTGCAGCCGCACCCGGTCTTCGACGCCGCGGTCACGGGCGTGTTTGCGCAGGACCTCCTCCCACGGGCCTTGCCCGACCACCTCCAGCCGCAGTGTCGGCCAGCGCCGCGCCAGTTCCGCGACGACGTCGATGGCGTGCTCGATCCGCTTGTGCGGCACCAGCCTGCTGACCGCGACCAGGGTCGGCTCGGCCTCGCGGACGGCCTTGCCGCGCGGAGGAGCGTCCAAACCGTTGGGCACCACGGTGATCCGTGATCCTTCGATGCCGAGTCCGGCCAGTTCGCCCTTGGTGATCTCGGAAACCGTGACGTAGCGGCAGTGCCGGAACAACCACGGCGCCAGCCGGGACTCGATCCACCAGCCGATCCGGCCCGCCGTCTCGCCGAGCGCGCTGATCCACTGTTCACGGTGGACGTGGTGCACCAGCACGAGAACCGGGCAGCCTGCCACCAGCCTGGCGAAGAACGGCATCCCGTTCTGCACGTCGACGACGAGGTCTGCGTGCGCCTTGCGGATCGCCCGGAGCGCGTGGAGATAGACGCCGAACTTGTTGCCACGACGGCGATAGCGGACGCCGTCGCGCCATTCGCCCGCGTTCGCGCCCGGATAGGCCGCGCACTGGATCTCGACCCGGTACCCGGCCTTGGCGAGCCCTTCGGCCATCCGCTCGACGTACCGCTCGGATCCGCCACCTTCCGGATGCCCGGTGTCGCGCCAGTTGACGAGCAGCACACGTGGCCGTTCCATCGTGGTTCTCCCAACCTGTTAGCGACAATGCTAGGTTACCGGTGCGTACACGGTAGAGGAATCATTCCCGGAAAGCGATGGTTCGATGGTCGGTAATCGATCGGTGGTCCCCGCAACGTCGTCCCATCGTGCCGACTTGCGCAGATCGGTGACGTTGTTCCGGGCTTTTCTCACCGAGCAGACGGATCCGGACGGCTTCTATTCCGTGCTGGCCGAGGATTCCGTCCGGCAATTGGCGCAGCACACTCCGTTGAACGGCCGAACCATCGTCGACGTCGGCGGCGGGCCCGGCTATTTCTCCGACGCGTTCCGTGCCGCGGGCGCCGCCTACCTGGGTATAGACCCCGACGTCGGGGAGTTGACGGCACGCGGCGAGGCAGGGGAGAACATGGTCCGCGGCAGCGGCACGGAACTGCCGGTGCGCACCGGATCCGTGGACGTCTGCTATTCGTCGAACGTCCTCGAACACGTTTCCGAACCCGAGGTCATGCTCGCCGAGATGTGCCGCGTGACCAAACCGGGCGGGACGGTTTTCGCCTCGTTCACCCCCTGGTATTCACCGTGGGGCGGGCACGAGACGGCGCCGTGGCATTTCCTTGGCGGCACCTACGCCCGGCGACGTTATCTCGAAAAGAATGGGAAGGAGCCGAAGAACAAATTCGGCGAGAGTCTTTTCGCCTTTTCGGCCGGCGCGGCCATCCGATGGGGGAAGGCCACGCCGCTCGCCGGACTCCAGGCGGTCTACCCGCGGTACCACCCCTCCTGGGCCCAGTGGATCGTGCGTGTCCCCGGCGTCCGGGAAGTCGCGTCGTGGAATCTGGTGATGGTGCTGCGCAGGCGTTAGTGCCGTGAAGGGGTGGGGCGTCGCTTCACCAGGAGGAAGACGCCGAGCGCGAGGAAGACCGCGCCGACGATCCCGAGCACGAGCGGCCCGGTGCTCCCGATGAAGTCGAGCTTGCCCTTGTTCTCGTCGACCTGCTTGACCATCGCGTCGACGGTCGCGTCGGTGAAGGCCAGCTTACCGTCGAAGACCACCGTGGGCGTGGGGTTCGCGGCCGACCGGAGTTCCTGGTGCGACTGCTGTTCCTGTTTGACCTGGATCCCGGTCACCGGTTCGATCCAGCTGGTGATGGTGCCCTGGTAGAACTGGCCCGCCTCGACCGAGTCCCCGGCGGCGCCGATGAGCGAACCGGGCACCTTCTTCGTGGAGATCTTCGTGTCGGGGATCTCCTGGACGAACTTGTAGACCTCGACACCCTTGATCTCGTCGACACCCTTGAACCGGGCCTGGACCGCGCGGCCGGTGTTGTCGTCGTAGACCTGGTAGTCCTTCTGCTCGGTGCCGAAGGGGAACTTGAAGTTCAGGCCGGGCTGCGGCTTGTACTCCTGGATCTCCTTGGGCTTCTCGTTCTCCTTCTCGGCCTTCTCTTCGAGCTTGGTGACGAAGCTGCTCTTGTCCGAGCACTTCGACTCCTGGTCGCCGCCCGGCGGCACGTAGCCCTCGGCGGTGCGGCGATCGAAGCAGACCTGGCGCTTGCTCGCGCTGACCACGGTGTCGTCGGCGGTGTCGACGACCGAGACGGCCATCAGCCACACGGCGACGTCCGTGCCCTCCTGCATCTCCGGTGGCGCGAAGTTCGCCACCACGTGGGCGGTCGCCTTCAGCTTGGCGTCGTCGCGGATCTCGGTGACGGTCTTGCCGTCCACGGTCTTCACCGCGAGCACCTTGGACGCGGTGCCTTCGAGGACCGACGTCGATTCCTGGTTCAGCGGCACCTTGGCGAGTTCGGGTTTCACGTAGGTCGGCAGCAAGACCGCGCCGGCGACGGCGAACACCCCTAGGGCCAAGAAGATCAGGCTCAACGCTCGTCGCAACGGTCCTCCTGGTGAAACCACGGAAACAGCCACATTACCCATCGGTAATCGGTCGCCAGATAGTGGCTTGCGGGCCGGTCAGCGTCAAAGGTGTGACCAGCGGTCACAGGAATGCCGTGCGACCGGAAGGCGGTACGGGAGCGGCCATTCGGCGCAGGCCGCCAAACATGTTTGTTCCCGGGAACAACGTGGGCGGGACCACTATCGGACGACTTCCGGTGCGTGGAAAGGAACTCTGTGCCGCAGGACGCGAACGATCCCCGCGCGCTGGACATCGGCGCCTACTCGGATTCCATCACCGACGTCGAACTCCGCGACGCGGTCGCCGATGTGGCCGCCTTGCTTTCGTTGCACGGCAACGTGATCCGCGACCTCGACGCCAGGAGATCACGGTGGCGTCCCGGACGGCGGTCGCCGCATCCCGACATCGTCCTGTCCGCGGCCGGACGCCGTCCACAGTGGACGAGGTCCGCGAATCCCGAGGTGACCTTGCCGGTCGCCACGACCGCGCGCGGCCGCACGCTGGCGGTGCGGCTCACCGCGCGGCCCGGCCTCGGCCACACGTTGCTGGACCTCGCGAGGATCATCGACGCCGACATGACGCCGGACAGGCGGTCCTAAGGCCGATCGTCCGCCAGGCGGACCGCTTCCAGTGCGACGTAGAGCTCCCCGACGTCGACCGGGTCGGACAGGTCGCGCCGGGTCAGTTCCTGCACGCGGCGCAGCCGGTACCGGACCGTGTTCGGGTGCACGATCAGCCTGTCCGCCGCTTCCTTCGCCGAGCCGTGCCCGGCGAACCACGCGATCAGCGTGTCGAGCAGGACCTGCCGTTCGGGCTTGGGCAGCACCAGGAGCCCGGTCAGCACCGAGCGCATGACGTCCCGAGACATCTCCGGCGCGCTCGCGACCAGCGTGGTGACCGGGGAGTCGCCGAAGACGGCGACCCCGGCGGCGCCGGTGGCCAGCGAACGGCGGGCGATCCGGGCCCGGTGGACCGCGTCCGGCACGTCGAGGAATCCGTTGAACGGCCTGCTCATCCCCACCGCCAGCCCCACGGTGCCCAGGACGTCGCGCAGCCTGCGGACGTCCTCGACGCGGTCGATCACGACCAGGCCGATCTCGGCACCCGGCCGCCAGACCGATTTCCAGCGTCGCGCCCGGAGCAGTGCTTCGACGCCGGGGCGTTCGTCCGGCTCGACGGCTTCGGTCACGACGGCGACGAACGTGCCCGCCGCCGGGAGGTCGAGTTCCTTCGCCGCGTTCTCGAGCTCCGCCTGGGTGGCGAACCGGCCTTGCAGCAGGCCGTCGAGCAGGGCGAGTTTCTCCTGGGAGAGTTCGGCGGCGACCTCGCTGTACGCGGTGGTCAGCGCGTCGGAGTAGAGGTCGATGGTCTTCCACACGTTGGAGTTGATCTCTACCGTGCGCGCGGGGTTGATGAATCCCGGACCCGCCAGTTCGAGTAGTCGTTCGTAGACGAAGATCCCGCCGATCCGGAACGCGCGGAGCACGGACGGCAGCGGGATACCTCGCCTGGCCTGCGCCAGCCCGGTCTTGCGGGCCGCGTCGAGCGGGAGCCCCCGTCCCTCGACGAGCGCGGTCAGCGCCCGTTCGAGGTTCGCCCGGCAGACCTTGCGCAACTCGTCCGGCGCGGTGCTGTCCACCTGGTGGTAGAACTCGTCCTCGTCGCTGAGCAACCGGGCGAGGCGGTCGCTGAACTCGGGCAGCCGGGTGAGCATCTCCTGCATGAGCACACGCTGCTCCCGGGGTGCGGGAGTAGCGAGAGCTTCGGTGCCCATCCGTCAACTCTAACCCGACGGAGCGGCCGCTTTTTATCACGATGCGACGAAAGGGCGCTTTCCGGTGCTGAGCGTGGCTGACAAACGGGACGGACGCCGACGGACGAGGACCCCCTGCGCCCGGCGGCGTCCGAACTGGTTCCCGATCAGTGGTTGATCTTGAACCACGGCTGCGACCAGCCGAGATAGGTGTAGCTCCAGGCGCTCTTGATCTCCGAGATGGTGGTCTCGGTGAAACTGCCCTTGCCGTGGATGTCGTTCGACAGGAACTTGCCGCCGCCGATCGAGATCATCGTGTGCCCGGTCCCGCCGTTGCTGAAGAAGGCGAGCCCGCCCGCGGGGACCTGGGTGTCACCGGGGTGCTTGTACGAACTGGGGATCTGTGTCCAGTGGACGTACGCCGTCTCGGAGCCGCTGGCGGTCCAGCCGTAGGCCCACGAGTTGATCCGGTCGCACCAGCGGTAGTAGTCCGGGTCGTTGTTGGTGTGCACGTGCGCCTTCGCCCACGCGACGGCTTCGGCGCAGGTCCTCGGGTTGCCGGTGCCCGCGGTGGAGCAGGAGAGGGTGCTGCCGGCGCAGTCCGGGGCGACCCGGCCGTCCGAACCGGTGTAGACGTAGGCGTCGCTGATGTAGCCGCCCTTCGACGGCACGTAGTCCCAGATGTCGGTGGTGCCGTACTTCCCGGTCACCGTCGAGCCGTTCGTCTGGCAGTCGATCGTGACGGCGGTGCCGCTCGCGACCGTGCCGACCGAGCTCGCGCCGGTGCTGGGGCTGGACCGCACGGTCACCGCCACCCCGGAGTCGGTGTTCACCGTGCCCGACGCCGCGAGCGCCTCGCCCGCGCCGCCGAGCATGATCGCCCCGGCCAGCGCGATCGTGCCCACGGCCCCTCTGGCGATCCTGGATCGGATCTTCATTTCTGTCCTCCAGTGGTTTCCCCGATTAGGTGGACAGGATGGAGGACCGATGTACAAGCGCCGTACAAGAAAACGATCGTCCGAAGTGGACGGTTCTATACCGGGACGAGCTCCGGTTCGGGGGCGTGCCCGATGATCGGGACATCGTTCGCGTAACGGGCGTTCCGCTCGGTGAGCAGGGCGCGCAGCCGCGCCAGCGCCCGGAACTGGGCCGCGCGGACCGCCCCGGCGCCGGGCAGGCCGAGGTGTTCGGCCGTCTCCTCGGCCGAAAGGTCGAACACGAACCGGAGGGCGAGCACCTGCCGGTGCGGCATCGGCAACCGGGACAGCAGGACCCCGGCCTGCATCCGGTGCTCCAGCCGTTCGATCTCGTCCGGGTCACGGCGGGCCCAGAGGCTCAGGCTGTCGCACACCTCGGGGACGGAGGCGACCGGCTCGCGGGAGCGGCGCCGGTGGAGGTCGGCCACCTTGTGTCCCGCGATCCCGAGGACGAACGCGAGGAACCGGTCCGGACGGTACCGGTAGCGGGGCAAGGCGATCAGGACCGCCTGCAGCACCTCCTGCGCGCAGTCCTGGGCGTCGCATACGCCCGTTCCGGCACTTCCGAGCCTGCCGGCGCAGTATCGGAACACGTGCGGGGAAAGGAAACAGGCCAGTTCGCGGATCGCGTCCGGATCACCGGCGACGGCCGCCCGGACGAGTCTGCTGTCCGGGTTGGGCAGCCGTCTCGCCGTGGCGTCGGCACGGGAGTCCGCGGGTACCGTCGAAGGCGCTACCTCGTCCAAGTCTGCGCTCCTGGGTCGGGGGAACTGGCCGCCAAGGTGCGCCCGTCATCGGGGACTCGGACTTCGTGCGCGGTGGTCCAGCTTGCCCCGCCGCGCTAGGGATGTCCACACGTACGGCGGGAAGTCATCCGAACCGCGCAATGTCTACTGTGGACGATGAGGCAGCGATCCCTTGAGGCACGACAGCACCGGGGGATAGGCGGTGGTGTCGGTGCTGAGGAAATCCGACGTCCAGACGAGGCAGTGCGCCAGAACCCGGATCCGCTGGCCGAGATCGGCGTTGTCGCAGGCCTCGCCGATCTGATCGGCGCAGGTGGCCCGGTCGTCGCGGACGCTGGCGGCGATGGCGCGCACGATCGCGGCCACCGCCGGGTCGAGTTTGTCGGGCCGGACCGTCAGGCCAGCGGGGTCCCGCAGGCGCAGCGTGAACGGTTCACGGATCCGCAGCGAACGGCGGCGATCCTTGGCCGCCAAGGAGAAAGTGTCGACCAGGCGGCCGACGACGTCGTCGAGCGCCTGTCCCTGCCTGCGGGACGACGCGATGGACACCAAGGCGGTGGCGAGCCGGTCGGCCTCGCCCGCCCTGGTGAGGGAAAGGAGATCGCGGGCGATGGTGTGCGCGCGCCTGGTGGTGGTTTTGGCAGTGGTCTGCATGTCGGGCCCCTCGTCTGTCGTGCGGAGGACCGATACCCCGTGGGAAGCGGGCTAAACGCGAAGGTCTGTCGGATTGGCGCGGGTGGTCGCGAGGGTTGCGCCGTTCGGCTCACTTCGGAGGGAGGCTGAAGGGGACTTTCCCCGCATGTGACGCGGCGAAGGGCCCTTCCCCGCGTCACATGAGGTGAAGGGCCCCTTCGGCCTAGCGCGTCAGCAGGTCCCGCAGGGCTTTCACCACCTCCGACGGTGATTCCTCGGCCATGAAGTGGCCCGACGTGACAGTCCGGTGGTCGAGGTCCGTCGCCCACTCCCGCCAGAGCGCGACGGCGTCGTAGCCGAGCGCGGCGCCCCAGTCCTGCTGGAGCACGGTGAGCGGCATGGCGAGCCGGTTGCCCGCCGCACGGTCGGCCTTGTCGTGCTGGACGTCGATGCCTGCCGACGCGCGGTAGTCCGCGACGATCGAGGTCACCGCGTTCCGTGAGGCCTCCAGGTACGCGGCCCGGACTTCGTCGGGGATCGCGTCGGCGCGCTGTGTCCACGCGTCGAGGAAGTGACCGAAGAACGCGTCGGGCGCTCCGGCGATCAGCTGCTCGGGCAGCCCGGGCGGTTGCGCCATCAGGTAGAGGTGGAAGCCGACAGCAGCGCTGGTGCCGTGCATGACATCCCACATGTCCAGCGTCGGCAGGACGTCGAGGATCGCGAGGTGGCTCACCTTGTCCGCGTGGTCGAGCCCGGCCCGCAGCGCCACCAGCGCGCCCCGGTCGTGCCCGGCGAGAGCGAACCGGTCGTGGCCGAAGGCCTTCGCGACGGCGACGACGTCGGCCGCCATCGAACGCTTCGAGTAAGTCTCGCCGGTGTCGGCCGGCTTGTCGCTGTCGCCGTACCCCCGCAGGTCAGGGCAGAGAACGGTGTGGTCCGCCGCCAGATCCGCCGCGACATGCCGCCACATGAGGTGGGTCTCGGGGAAGCCGTGCAGCAGCACGATCGGGCTGCCGCTTCCGGCGACGGCGACGTCGAGTGACACGCCGTCCGCCACGGGCACGCGCTGGTAGTCGAATCCGGTGATACGCATGAGTACCTTCCTGGTCGTTCCTGGTGAACGCCAGCGTCCCCGGCGCCGATCAGCACCCGGTCAGCGACGAACGAGCGGCCGGGGCACGATGATCAGCGTCGGTGAAGGAGGTGGCGATGCGGTTCGGGGTGCTCGGCCCGCTCGTGGCCGAGGACGCGCGGGGTGACGTCGGGCTCAAGGGCCCGCGGCACCGGGCGGTGCTGGCCAGGCTGCTGATCGCCCGTGGCCGGGTCGTGCCGGTGGAACGCCTGGTCGACGACCTGTGGGAGCGTCCGCCCGAGGGCGCTGTCGGCGCCGTCCAGACCTTCGTCGGCGCCCTGCGCCGCGCGCTGGAACCGGACCGCGCGCCCCGCGCGCCCGCACGGCTGCTCGTCACGGTTGCCCGCGGTTACGCCCTGCGCGCGGACTCCGTCGACGCCTGGGACTTCGAGGCCGCCGTCACCGCGGCCCGCGAGCTGCTCGACGCCCGCCGCGCGGACGCCGCGCTGTCGCGAGTGGACATCGCGCTCGCGCTGTGGCGCGGGCCCGCGTACGCCGAGTTCGCCGAGGAGGGCTGGGCGCGCGGCGAGGTCTCCCGGCTGACCGAACTCCGGCTGCTCGCGGGGGAACTCCGCGCCGAAGCCCTCCTCTCACTCGGGCGGGCCGCGGAGGTGATTCCCGGACTGGAACCACGAGTGCGTGAATATCCGTTGCGGGAAAACGGTTCCCGGCTGCTGGCGCTCGCGCTCTACCGATCGGGGCGGCAAGGTGACGCGCTGACGGTCCTGCGCACCGCCCGTGAACGGCTCGCCGAGGAGCTCGGCCTCGATCCCGGCGCCGGCCTGCGGGACCTGGAAGCCGACATCCTGGCGCAAGCACCTCGGTTGACGCCGTCCGTGCCGGAGATCGCCGAGCGGCCGCTGGTCGGGCGCGACGCGGAGTTGGCGGAACTCGACGAAGCCGCGACCGGGTCACGACTGGTGCTCCTCTCGGGTGACGCCGGGGTCGGGAAGACCGCGCTCGCGGAGGCGTTCTCCGCTCGGCTCGCCGCGCGGGGGTGGACGACGGCGTGGGGGAGCGATCCCGACGGCGAGGGCGTGCCGCCCGCCTACGCGTGGACCCGGATCCTGGCCACGCTCGCCGACGCCGGATACGGCGCCGCGCCGACGGCGGACCCCGGCACCGAAGATCCCGTGACCGCGCGCTGGCGGTGGCATCGGGCCGTCGCTTCCTACCTGACGGGTGCCGCGCCGCTGCTTCTCGTCCTCGACGATCTGCACTGGGCGGGTGAGGAGACGTTGGCGTTGCTGACCGCGGTGCTGACCGAGCCGGTGCTGATCGTCGCGACCTACCGCGGCACCGACCCGCCCGATCGGTTGACGGAGTTCCTCGGCCGGGCCGCGCGGGCCGAGCCGACGCGGATCTACCTCGGCGGGCTGCCCGAGACCGAAGTCGCCGGGCTGGTCCGCGTCACGACCGGGGAGGACGTCGATCCGGGAACCGCCGCCGTGATCCATCGGCGCAGTGGCGGGAACGCCTTCTTCGTCCGCGAACTCGCCCGTCTGCTGGCCGCCGAGGGCCCGGCCGCGCTGGACGCGGTCCCGCCGGGGGTCCGCGACGTCGTCCGGCACCGGGCGGAGGCGTTACCCGATGACGCTCGCGGCGTGGTGCGCCGGGCGGCGGTGATCGGGACGGACGTCGACCTGGAGCTTCTTGAGGCCCTGGTCGGGGAAACCGCGCTCGACGCGGTGGAAATCGTTGTCCGGCAGGGATTCCTGACCGAACGGGCGCCGCGTCGGTTCCGGTTCGCGCACGCCCTCGTGCGGGACACGCTCTACCACGATCTCTCTCGGTCGCGGCGCGCCCGCGAACACGGCAAGATCGCCGAAGCGCTGGAAAGCCTTCGCCCGGACGATGTCGACGCCTTGGCTCATCACTTCCTCTTGTCCGAAGAACACGCCGAGCGCGCCGCGCGCTACGCCCAAGCCGCCGCCGAACGAGCGGAAAGCCGCTTCGCGCAAGCGGAAGCGTCGAGACTCTGGGACGCCGCGCTCACCGCGTACGACCGGTCCGGCGCCTCCGATCCGGAGAAGCGGCTGGAGCTGATCATGGGCAAGGCCCGGGCGTCGGCCGTGGCCGGCGGACTCGGCCAGTCCCGGCGGCACCGGGCCGAAGCGCTGGAGCTGGCGGAGAAGCTGAACGATCCGCTGCTGACCGCGCGGGTGATCGGCGCCTTCGACGTCCCCGCCAGCTGGACCGAAAGCGACGACGCTGAGCTGGCCTCCCGGATCGCGCACGCCGTCGAGCGGACGCTCGCCGCGTTGCCCGCCGAACGTGAGACCGAGCGGTGCCGTCTGCTGGCCACGCTCGCCGTCGAACTACGCAACGCCGGCGGGCACCGGGCTCGCGAGGCGGCCCGCGAAGCCGAGGACCTCGCCCGGAGACTCGACGATCCGGCATTGCTGGCGTTCGCGCTCAACGCCCGGTTCCTGCAGTCCTTCGACCGTGCGGGGCTCGCGCCTCAACGGGCCGGGATCGGCGAGGAGCTGGTCGATCTCGCGCGGCGGCACCGGCTGGTGACCTTCGAAGTGCTCGGGCATCTCGTGCTCGTGCAAGCGAAGAGCGCGCTCGCGGACTTCGCGGCCGCGGACCGGCATGCCGCGGCCGCGGACGACCTCGGGGAGAAGTACGGCCTGCCGCTCGTCGGCGTGTTCACCCGCTGGTATCACGCGATGCGGGCCGCGATGACCGGCGACGGCGGGGAAGCCGCCTATCGCGCCGCGGCGGCGGGTCTCGCCGGAACGTCGATGTCCGGAGTGGACAACGGGATCCTCGCGCTCGCCCTGTTCTGCGACCGGATCCAGCGAGGCTTGCCGCCCGAAGCACGCGAAAGTAGTTACGGTGCTTACGAAAGCTGGTGCCGTCCGGTCCACCCGATCCCGGACTCGCCCCGGGACCTGCTGTACGAGGCCCGCACCTGCCTGCACGCCGTCGTCGCGATCGAACTCGGCGACAGGGCGGCGATGGAACGCCTGTACGCCGAGCTTCTGCCCGCCGGCGGCGAGATCGCGGGAGCCGGGAGCGGGATGCTGACCCTCGGGCCGGTCGCGTACTACCTCGGCGAGCTGGCCACCGCCCTCGGCCTGCGAGAAGCGGCTGCCGAGCACCGCCGGAAGGCGCGGGCCGTCGCGGTGAAGGCCGGTTCACCGCACTGGGGTTAGCTCACTGCTCCCGCATCGCGCGGCGGATCTCGGCCAGTTTGTCCTTGGCTGCCTTGTCGCGGTCGGCGATCTTCTTGTCCAGCGAGGCCACGTCCTCCTTGCCGCCGAGACCGGCGAGCTCGGTCGAACCCAGCGACGTCGTGTAGCGCTGTTCGATCCGGTCCCGCACGTGGTCGAACGAGGGCACCCCGGATTCGCTGTAATCCGGCTCCGGGACCTCGACCGGCGGCGTCGGGCTCTCCTCGACGATCTCGGCGTCGAGGATCTCCGGCTTCTTGTCCGGGCTGTTCTCGGTCATCGTCCACTCCGTCCTGCGTGCCACGGCACGGCTTCCGTCATCAACCCGAGCATGCCCGAAACCAGGCGCATCTGGTCGACCGTGCGGATGTCGGCCTCGACCAGCCGGGGCGAGCAGACCACGATCGCGAGCGCCTGCGCCCGCGAAAGCGCCACGTTCAGCCGGTTGCGGGAGAGCAGGAAGTCCAGGCCACGCGGCAGATCGACCGCCGACGACGAAGTCATGGTGGTGATCACCACCGGCGCCTCCTGTCCCTGGAACCGGTCCACGGTACCCACCCGCACGCCGGGATACCCGGCCTGGTCCAGTGCCCGCGCGACCACGCGGGCCTGCAGGTTGTACGGCGCCACGACGAGGATGTCCTCGTCGCCCAGCGGCCGGGGATCGCCGTGATCGGTCCAGGCGCGCCCGTGGAGCTCGGCCACGAGGGCGGTGACCGCCTCGGCCTCCTCGACCGACCGCGTCGTGTTGCCGTGATGGTCGACCTCGGCGAGGTACAGGCCCGATTCGACGCCGTGGATCGCCCGCTCGGCCGCCGAGGGATGCGAGTGCAGGCGGCCCGCGTAGGACAGCCGCGAGACCGGCGCGCAGACCGCCGGATGCATCCGGCGGGTCTCGTCGAGGAAGTAGCCGAGTTCGGCCGGGATGATGTCCGCCTCGCCGATCAGATGCCCGAGCGCGGAAGCCTCGGCACCCGCGGGATGCGTGCCCTGCACGACCTGCGGCAACTGCTGCGGATCGCCCAGCAGCAGGAGGTTCTTGGCACACGTCGACACCGCGAGCGCGTCGGCGAGGGCGAACTGGCCCGCCTCGTCGATGATCAGCAGGTCGAACGGCTCCTCACGGATCGCGGCGTTCGCGAACGTCCACGCGGTACCGCCGACCAGATGGCCGGTGTCGTGCTCTTCGCGCCATTTCACCAGCGCGGGATTGGTCTTCGGCTGCTCCCAGGGCGCGGCCGGATCCGGGGTCCGCTTGGCGCGTTTGGCGCACGGCAGGTCCGGCGCGTTCTTCAGCGCGGCGGACAGCACGTTCTCCACGGCCTTGTGGCTGGTCGAGGTGACGGCGATCGTCTTGCCCGCGCGGACGAGCTTCGCGATCAGCCTGCCGGCCAGGTACGTCTTGCCCGCGCCCGGCGGACCCTGGACGGCGAGCGTGGAGCCGTCGAGCGCTTCGACGGCCTCGATCACCGTGGTCACCAGATCCGTCCCGGGCTCCGGCAGCGTCCTGTCGTCGCGAAGCCGAGGGGTCGTGCGGCGGAGCAGATCGACGCCGGGATGAGCGGGCAGCACCGGCAGCGCGTCCACGACGAGCCGGGCGAGGTCCGCGACTGCGTCGTCCTTGGGGGAGGGCCGGACCGGGCTTCCGGGCAGCACCGCGACCGGCCGGTCGGCGGTCGTCTCGTCGGGCGGGCAACTCTCCTCGAGGGTCAGTTCGACGGCGGTGGCCGAGACGACCTTGGCGTCCCGCGCGGCGGCGCCGTAGCGCAGGCGTACGTCGTCGCCGGGGGCGAAGGGATGCGGCCGGTCCGGATCGCAGCGGAGGCTCAGGGTGCGCTTCGCCTTGCGGACCCGGCCCGAAGGCGGCACCCATTCCCCGGCCTCCATCGCCACCGGGACGGTGCAGGCGTTGTCGGTCTCCAGGTCGCCGAGCGGGGCGGCGAGCTGGCGGAAGTACTCCCACCACGCCGGATTCGTCTCGCGGCGGTGGTAACCGACGGACGCGGCCAGCAGTGCGCGGGCGCGGTCCTCGCCGGTGAACTCGGCCGGATCGTCGGGCAGCCTGTCCAGCAGCGGATCGACCAGCGCGGCCAGCTGCGCCGCGCGTTCGGCACGCTTCCGGGCGGCTTCGTCCTCTTCGGTCTGCCGGAGCAGAGCGTCCACATCGGACTCTTCGGGCGGCTCGGCGAGCGCGATCCCTTCGTCCACGCGGATCTTGTGGAGGAATTCGAACAGCCGCAGCGTGGAGACGCAGTCGTATTCGTTGTAGTCGCTGATCCCGCGCAGCACTTCGGCCGCGTGCTCGGTCTCGCCGGAGGCGGTGAGCGTCAGGTACTCCTCGTAGGCCTCGATGCTCGAAACCGCCGTCTTGACGTCGCCGTCGCGGGCTTCGGGCATGTAGAGCGGTTCGAGGTACTTGATGGAGTACGACCGCTGCGAGACCCGGAGTGCCTTGCGCACCACGGAATACAGATCCACCAGCCCGCCGCTGCGCAGCAGGTGGTCGACGGCGTCCTCACGGGTCCCGTGCACGGCGGCGAGCCGCTTGATCGCAGTGACCTCGTACGGGGCGTAGTGGTAGACGTGCGAGCCGGGATGCTCGGTGAGCCGGGCGGTGGCGAAGTCGACGAACTCCTCGAAGGCGCGCTTCTCCTGCGAACGGTTGTGCGCCCAGAACGGCGTGAACTTCGTGCTGTCCTCGTCCGTCACCGCGCCGAAGAGGTATTCGAGTCCTTCGCCTGCTAAGGCGTATGGGTCGCCTTCCATGTCGAAGAAGACGTCGCCGGGCGCGGGCGGCGGAAGTTCGGCCAGCGCGTCCGGATCGATGATCTCGTAGGCGATCTGCCCGGTGGCGTCCTGCCGGACCTGGATCGCGGCCTGGGCGCGCAGCGTGGTGAACGACGTCGTCGAGATGTCCCGCGGCCGGTCTTCCGGCGCGGCCTCCGCGAGCGCGTCGATGGTGCCGAGGCCCGCGGCCACGAGCTTGCGCCGCTGGTCGCCGCGCATCCCCGCGACCAGGGAAAGGTCGCGGTCGGCCTCACGAGCGGTCGCGCAGTGCGAGGAGAAGGAGCAGCCACCGCAGGCGGGCCGTTCGTCGGCCCAGATCGGGACCGGCAGGGTCGGCGGCCGGTCCCGCAACCGGGCGCGGAGCCGGTCCACCAGCGGGAGGAAGTCGTCGACGCGGAACGAGCGGGTGCTGTGGTCGCCCAGCAGCAGATGCATCTGCGGACCGGCGGGCCAGCCCGCCCGGCGCAGGGCGTCGGCGTACGCGGTCAGCTGGACCACGGCGGCGGGCTTCGCGTGCCTGGCCAGCTTCGTGTCGTAGACCTCGTAGCGGCCTTCGTCGTCCCGCATCAGGAAGTCGGCGCGGCCGGAGAACTCGCCGTCGTGGAAGACCGCCTGGTAGATCACCGGGGCTCCGGCCCGCAGCGCCTCTTCGGTGGCCTTCGCGGCGACGACCGGGTCTCGTTCGTCGATCTCGACGACGGCGCTCCGCTCGCCGCGCAGCTTGTCCAGTGTCGCGGCCTCGTGCGCGCGCCCGTGCGTGACCGCCAGCTGATCCGGCCCGGAGCCCGGCCGAGGTGCTCCCGGGAGGCCGGCGGCCAGCGCCTGGTTCAGGAGGCTGCGGTGCTCGCATTCGAGCAGGTCGGCGAGATCGGACGGGGTGTACATCGCCCGGGAGTCTTACATGGACGCTCCGGCGGGCGTCCCCGGCACGCCGGAGTCAGCCCGAGGTGTGGTCGAACTTGAGGTGCGAGGTGATCCGGTAGCGGTCGCCCCGGTAGATCGAGCGGGTGTACTCGATCACCCGGCCGTCCGCGTCGCGGGTGGTGCGTTCGAACAGCAGCGCCGGGGAGTGCAGCGGGACGCCGAGCAGGGCGGATTCGTCCGAGTCGGTCACCGTGGGCTCGATGACCTGCACGGCCGTCGCGGGAACGACCTCGTAGCGTGTGCGGAGCAGTTCGTAGAACGAGCCGGACTCGAAGCCCGTGGCCGTGATGTCCGGCACGAGATCCCGCGGGACCAGGATCCGCTCGATCGCCATCGGCGCCTCTTCGACGACGCGGATCCGCGTGACGGCCACCAGCGTGTGACCGGGGGAGACCTCGAGCCGTTTGCCGAGCCGGGCGCCCGCCGGCGTGCTGGCGAAGTCGATCACCCGGCTGGTCCACTCGCCCTCGGCGGGCGGCGCGTACTGCTCGCCGCCGGTCGCGGGCACGAGGTCCTGGGAGATCTTGCGCGGCGCGGTGAACGTGCCCCGGCCGTGCTCGCGGACCACGAGACCGTCGCGTTCCAGTTCGTCGATCGCGGCCCGCAGGGTGGGGCGCGAGACGCCGATCTCGGTGCTCAGCGCGCGTTCCGAAGGCAGGACCTCACCCGGCAGACGCCGCTCGATGAGCTGGCGCAGCCGCTCCTTGACCTCTGTTCGCCGCATGGCGGAAGCCTACCCAGTGGTCAGCGGCAAGTGGCTGGTGGACAAGTTGTCTAGACCTATTGACTTTACCAGTTCGCCGGGAGACCTTGGTGGAAACTGACCAGTGGTAAAGGAGACAATGATGTCCGCACCGGGGAAGTTTCGCTTCGTAGCCGTCGCCGCCTTGTCGGTGGCCGCACTCGGGATGGCGCCGGGTACCGCCACCGGGGCGGCCGCCTGCGGGGCGTTGTTCGACGATTTCCACTACGCCTCGCACACCGACGGTCTCCTCTCCCAGCACGGCTGGCAGGTCCGCTCCGGAGCCGGCGGTCCCGGCGTCGGCGGCGCGCGGTGGGCTCCGGAAGGCATCACGTTCCCCACGTCCGGCGGGGACAAGGTGCTGCAACTCGCCTCCGCCACCGACGGCACGCCCGCGGGCACGACGCAGACCGAGATCACGCAGCCCGACCGGCGATTCTTCGAAGGGACCTACGCGGCACGGATCCGCTTCTCCGACGCGCCCGCGTCCGGTCCGGACGGCGACCGGATCAACCAGACGTTCTTCACGATCAGCCCGCTCCGCTACGACAACGACCCGATCTACAGCGAGCTGGACTTCTCCGAGTACCTGCCCAACGGCGGCTGGGGCGAGGTGGGGCCGGTGAATTTCCAGACCAGCTGGCACACCTACACGCCGGAACCGTGGTACGCCGAGAACAAGAGCGACAGCCAGCGCCGCAGCGTCGACGGCTGGCACTCGGTCGCCGCGACCGTGTCCGACGGGCATGTCCGGTACTACATCGACGGCGCGCTGGTGGCAGACCACGACCGAGGTGGGCCGTTCGACGTGTACCCGCGGCAGGACATGTCCCTGAACTTCAATCAGTGGTTCATCGACCTCACCCAGCACTCCGGCGGCACGAGCACCTACCTCGAACAGGTGGACTGGGTCTACTACGCGAAGAACGAGGTCCTGACGCCGCAGGCCGCCGCCGACCGGGTCGCCGCGTACCGCTCGTCGGGCGTGCGGTTCGCCGACGATCTCGGTGGCTGTTAGATGTGAACGGGGTTCTGCGGGAGCGAGGAGTGCGGTGGACCGGCTGACGGAACTTTTCGAGGAGCACCGTGTCCGTCTGCGGGCGGTGGCTTACCGGATGCTGGGCTCGGCCAGCGAGGCCGAGGACGCCGTCCAGGAGACGTGGCTGCGGCTCGACCGGACCGACGCGTCGGAGATCGAGAACCTCGGCGGCTGGCTGACCACGGTGGTGGCGCGGGTGTGCCTGAACGTGCTGCGCTCGCGCGACCACCGGCGGGAGGAGCCGCTCGACGAGTCGTTCTCCGAGCCCGCCGACTCCTCGGTCGACCCCGCCGCCGACGCGGTGCTGGCCGACTCGGTCGGGCTCGCGATGCTGGTGGTCCTGGAGACGCTGGCCCCCGCCGAGCGGCTCGCGTTCGTCCTGCACGACATGTTCGCCGTGCCGTTCGACGAGATCGCCCCGCTGATCGACCGCACCCCGGCCGCCGCGCGGCAACTCGCGAGCCGCGCCCGGCGCCGTGTCCAGGGCCGTTCCGCCGCCGCGGAACCGGACCTCGCGCGACGGCGCCAGGTCGTCGACGCCTACCTGGCCGCGGCCCGAGGGGGCGACTTCGAAGCGCTTCTCGAACTGCTGCACCCCGACGTCGTCCTCCGTGCCGACAAGGCGGCGGGTCCCTCGCGCACGCCGGTCTTCCTGCGGGGCGCCGGCATGGTGGCGCGCGGCGCGGCGGCCGCCTCGGTGCGGGCGGCCGTCACGCAGCTCGCGCTGGTGAACGGCGGCGTCGGCCTCGTGATGGCGGACGAAGGACGGCCTTCGGTGGTGCTCGCGTTCACGTTCGAGGACGGGCGGATCACCGAGATCGACGTCATCGCGGACCAGGACCGGTTGCGGACGCTGGATCTGATGATTTTGGACTGACCCCGGGTTGCGGTTCGGTCGCGAACCAGTACCGATGACTTCGCCGCTTCGGCGGAGCCGTTAACGGATCCCCGGCGTGGTCCGCCTTCTTTTCAAGGCTCTTGGAGCTACGACGAGGAGGCGACCATGTCGGAGGGGACGTTCGGAAAGGACCGGCGCCACAAAGTTTCGGAGAAGACGACCTACCGGGACGCGTACCAGCGAGACCGCGACCGAGTGCTCTATTCGTCCGCGTTCCGGAGGCTGGCGGGGGTGGCACAGGTCGCGGCGGTCAATGAGCAGCTGGTGCTGCACAACCGGCTCACGCACAGCCTGAAGGTCGCGCAGATGGGGCGAAGGCTCGTGCAGCACCTGCGCTACCAACTGGACGATCCGACGCGTGAGTTCCCCGAGGGATCGGACCTCAACGAGGACGTCGTCGAAACGGCGGGTCTAGTGCACGACATCGGACATCCACCGTTCGGTCACATCGCAGAAGAGGTCCTGGACCAGCGTCTCGCGCAGGTCAGCGGGCTGGAAGGTTTCGAGGGGAACGCGCAGTCCTTCCGGGTGGTGACGAAACTCGCCCGGCGGAAGATGGAGCACGCGGGCCTCAATCTCACCCAGGCGACGCTGAACGCGATCCTCAAGTATCCGCGCCTCAAGCCGCGTGGTTCGGCGAAACCCACAGCCCTGTGGATCGACCGTGGCTACGGCGACAAATGGGGTGCGTATCAGACCGAGAAGGTGGATTTCGAGTGGGCGAGGGAAGGCAGCCGTGGGGACTTGAGATCTGCGAACGCGGTTCTGATGGACTGGGCCGATGACATCAGCTACGCGACCCATGACCTTGAGGACTACTTCCGTGCGGGATTGATCCCTTTGCACAGCCTGTCGGTGGACAAGGAGCGCATAGTCAAGCATGGCCTCGGCCGATTGAGAGGCCACAATGGCTTCGACGAGTTCCGATTTCGGAACGAGCTCGACACGGTGATCTCCGAGTTCGGCGGGCGGTTGCACTCCCAGTGCTGGGAGACCCGTAAGAACCGGGTGCAGATGAACAAGATCGGCAGCGGCCATCTCACCCGGTTCGTGAAGGCGGTCCGGCTCCTCGACGAACCTCCGTACGTGGAGATCGAACAAAGCAGTCAGTACCGGGTCGCCGCGCTGAAGGAACTCACCTGGTTCTACGTGATCGACAGGCCGCCGCTGGCCATCCACCAGGAAGGTCAGAAGCAGATCATCGGCTCACTCTTCGACCGGTTGATGAAGTGCTTGGAGAAGTCTCCGAACAGTCCGAAGATTCCCATCCAGCTTCGCGGAATCTATCGCGACATCACGCACGACGACACGGCTGAGGGAATCCCCGAGAAGAACGAGGAAGCCCGGTGCGCCAGGGCCGTCACCGACTACATCTGCCTGCTCACCGAGGCACAGGCCGTCGATCTCGGCAAGCGGCTGGAGGGACGGTCGGAGAGCTCGATGTTCGGGACCTGGTTCAACTGAGGGCATGCCGAGGGGCCCGCCGCCGGTGATGGTGGCGGGCTCCTCGGGTTCAACGGTTGTTGCGGCGTGGCTTCTGTAGCGGGTCCAGGTAGTGCGGCGGGAGGAACTCGGGCCGGCCGTCGATGGCGATGCGGACTTTCCAGCCGGACTGTCCGTGGATGACCAGGTAGTGGTAGCGGCACAGCAGGCACAGGTTGTTCAGGTCCGTGTCGCCGAGTTCGCCCCACGGGAGTATGTGGTGGGCCTCGCAGTGCTTGGGTTTCCTGTGACAGCCCGGGAAAGCGCAGCCGTGATCCCGCAGGTTCAGGGCCCGTCGTTGCCCGGGGGTGACGGTGCGGGCGGCGCGGCCGATGTCGAGCGGTTCACTCTGGGAGCCGAGGACGGCGGGGATGATCTTGGCGTCGCAGGCCAGCATGCGAGCGTGGCGGGCGGTGATCTGTGTGACGCCGTCGACGCAGGCGGATCCCAGTCCTGAAGTCAGGGTGTCGAGAGGAATCGTGACCACGACGGTGGTCCGGTCTCCGGAGAGGGTCGGGGCTTTGTCGTTGGTCATGGCGTAGTGGATCGCGTCGAAGAGCGCGTCCCCGTTGCGTTCGCCGGGAGTGCGCGGGTCGCGGTCGCCGTCCTCGCCGACGGGTCTTCGTTGCCCCCACGTTTCGAACAGGGCATTGGCTCTCGCGCCGAATTCCGGTTCCAGCAAGCCGTTGAGCCTCCACCAGCCGTCGTCACGTTTCCGCAGATACACCTCACGCGAGGGCGGCTTGAGGTCTTCGTCCTTCGGCTCGTTACCGTCGGGATCGAGGTGGGCCAGCAGTTCCGCGCCGATCTTCCCGATCTCCTGCGGACCGGCACTACGGGCCAGGTTCACCAGAATCCGTTCCGCGCCGGAGCGATCCTCCGCTGTCGCGTCGGCGGGGATCTTCTTCAGCACCGCCAGGAGTGGATCCAGCTGCTGATGACCAAGGTCGCCCTCGGCTGCGGCGGCCCCGGCGATCGGGGCGAAAGCCGGGGCAGGGGTACCGTCCAGATTCCGGCCCTCGTTCAGCGCCACCGCTCGCGCGACGGTGGCGCTTGCCTCTTTGGGGCTGATGCGGGCGGTTTCGGCGAACCAGCCCGCGGTCGAGCCATGCCCGAACAACTCCATCGGACCCCGGGACTCGATCTCCACCAGGAATTGACCGACCTCCGCCAACGCCTGACGTGCCAGCGACAATCGCTCGACCACGCCGTGCGCGAGCTCGCGCGCACCGGCACGCCACAGCTCCTGCGGCGGTTCGAGGATTCGTTGGCTGGACACCTCATAAGAATACCAAAAATCGAACAAGTGTGCGAACGCGAAAAGTATTCTTGGGAGGATTCAAGGGGTCAGTGCGCCCACCCGCCTCCGCCAGGAGTTTGTTGAAGACTCCGGTGGTTTTGAGTCAGATCCACCCCTGCTGCAGCGCGCGTCCGACTGTATGCGTCCGATTTCTCAGCTCTCGGACGCGGGATAGTCGGTGTCGGGATGCAGCGAGGTGATGGACCGGCTGCTTCCGTATTGGATGTGGCTCATGCCGTCAGGAGCGCTGCTCGCCGCATTCGGCCAGCCGGTCTCCGCACTGGCCGCTCCGGCCAGTGACAGGACGGCGCCCGCCACTGTCGCGGCAAGCACGCTTGCTGAGGCGATCCGACGAATCATGGGCATCTCCCGCTCCTTGGCTCTTCGTGGTGATCCGGCCGTGACATCTGCCGGACACGAGAACCACACTGCCCGAGCCCGTCGCATCGCTGCTACGAGTCTGCCCTTAAAGACAGCGGGAACCGTCCAAAGATGATCTTCGGTCGAGAGGGGCTAGCCGAGACGCAGGATGGTTTCCTCGATCTCGGCATTCCGCGCCGACGCGTAACCGGTATCGGTCCCGATGACCGTGAAGCCCGCCTTCTCCAGGACCCGAAGCGATCCGAGGTTGTCGCTGGCAGCGCGGGCATACAACGGCCGGACCTCGACGATGTCGAGCAACAGCGCGAGTGCCTGGCTGGCGATTCCCCGCCCCCAGGCCGAACGATCGATCCAGTAGGTGACTTCGGTGTCGCCCTCGACAACGAAACTGCCTACGGTGCCGAGAAAACGCCCGTCACCGGTCACCGCACGCACGATGATGTCCGGCGAAGCCCTCAACTTCGCCACATGGGCGTCGAACGCTTCGCGATCGTCGGGGTCCCTGGCGGTGAACGCGGCCATCCGGACCGACTCGGGGTCACGCATTTGCTCGAACAGGGCGTCGAGATCGGAGTCCTCGACCAACCGCAGCGCCACCTCTGCCACTGTGTTCTCCTCTCTTCGTCCGAGTTCGCGGCGCAACGTAGCAGCGATGTCCGACAATCTTGTCGGACCGCACGCCTAAGGTGACCAGGACGCCAGTCACTCCCGGGAGGCACGCATGTCGTTGTTGGCCCAGCTGAACACCGCGCTCGCCACCGGCGCGGTCGAGGTCGTCGATCTCACCGCCCCGCTGAGCGAGAGCACGCCGATCCTCCAGCTGCCGGAGCCGTTCGCGAACACGATCCCGTTCGGCCTGGAGGAGATCAGCCGGTACGACGAACGCGGACCGCGCTGGTACTGGAACAACATCCACACCGGCGAGCACACCGGGACCCATCTCGACGTCCCCGTGCACTGGGTGTCGGGCAAGGACGGTCACGACGTCTCCGAGGTGCCGCTGCGCACGCTGGTCGCCCCGGCCGTGATGCTCGACGCGTCGGCCCGCGCGGCCGAGGACCCGGACTTCCTGCTCTCCGTCGAGGACATCCGCGAGTGGGAGCGCGAGAACGGGCCGCTGCCCGAAGGCGGCTGGCTGCTTTACCGCACGGGGTGGGACGCCCGGTCGCACGACCAGGAGACCTTCCTCAACAACGACGAGAACGGCCCGCATACGCCGGGTGTCTCGGGGGAGTGCGCCCGCTGGCTCGCGGAAGAGGCGCCGATCACCGGGTTCGGCGTGGAGACCGTGGGCACCGACGCGGGACAGGCATTGGCACTCGAACCGGCCTTCCCCTGTCACGAACTCCTTCTGGGAGCGGGGAAACACGGCCTGACCCAACTACGGAACCTCGCGAGCCTGCCGCCCACCGGAGCTCTGCTGGTGGTTAGCCCGCTTCCGATCGTCGGCGGCTCCGGCAGCCCTGCCCGGGTGTACGCGCTGGTCGAGCGATCGTGAACGTCGCGGAGCTGGTCGGCCGCACACTGGCGGAACTCGGTGTCGGCGCCGCTTTCGGGGTCGTGGGCAGCGGCAACTTCGAGGCCACCAACGGGTTGCGGGCGGGCGGAGTGCGGTTCGTCGCCGCGCGGCACGAGGACGGCGCGGCGAGCATGGCCGACGCGTACGCGCGGATGAGCGGCCGCGTGTCGGTGCTGAGCGTCCACCAGGGCTGCGGGCTGACCAACGCGCTCACCGGGATCACCGAGGCGGCCAAGAGCCGGACACCGATGATCGTCCTGACCGGGGACACCTCGGCGTCTTCGGTGCTGTCGAACTTCCGGATCGGCCAGGACGCGCTCGCGACCGCCGTCGGCGCCGTTCCGGACCGCGTCCACGGCGCGCCCACCGCGGTCGCCGACACCGTGCGCGCGTATCGGACGGCCGTACAGCGACGCCGGACCGTCCTGCTCAACCTCCCGCTCGACGTCCAAGCCCAGGAAGCGCCCGACTCGGTCGGGATACCGGCGGTCCGCGGTCCGGCGCCGATCAGGCCGGACGCCGAGGCGGTCGCGAAACTGGCCGACCTCCTCGCCGGAGCACGGCGGCCGGTGTTCATCGCCGGCCGCGGCGCGCGGGCGAGTGCGGCCCCTCTCAAGGCACTCGCGGAGGTCTCCGGCGCGCTGCTGGCGACCTCGGCGGTGGCACACGGCCTCTTCCACGACGATCCCTTCTCGCTCGGGATCGCGGGCGGCTTTTCGTCGCCGCGGACGGCGAACCTCGTCGGAAACGCCGACCTCGTGATCGGCTGGGGCTGCGCGCTGAACATGTGGACCACCCGGCACGGCAAGCTCCTCGGCCCGGACGCCCGGCTGGTCCAGGTCGACGTCGATCAGTCCGCGCTCGGCGCGCACCGCCCGATCACCCTCGGTGTCGTCGGCGACGTCACCAGCACCGCTGTCGACGTCCACGCGGAACTCGGCAGGCGAGGCCACCGGATGAGCCGTGACACCCCGGCGAGCACCCGATGGAACGACGTCCCGTATAACGACCTATCCGGCGGCGGGAAGATCGATCCACGCACGCTCAGCCGCCGACTCGACGAGATCCTGCCCGCCGAACGCGTGCTCTCGATCGACTCCGGCAACTTCATGGGCTACCCGAGCGCGTACCTGTCCGTCCCCGACGAGAACGGTTTCTGCTTCACGCAGGCGTTCCAGAGCATCGGGCTCGGTCTCGGGACGGCGATCGGCGCGGCGCTGGCCCAGCCTGAGCGGTTACCGGTGCTCGGCGTCGGCGACGGCGGGTTCCACATGGCGGTCTCCGAACTGGAAACCGCCGTCCGGCTGCGGATCCCGCTCGTGGTCATCGTCTACAACGATGCCGCGTACGGCGCCGAGATCCACCACTTCGGCGACGCCGACATGACCACGGTCCGGTTCCCCGACACGGACATCGCGGCGATCGGCCGCGGGTTCGGCTGCGACGGCGTCACCGTGCGGTCGGCCGACGACCTCGCCGCTGTCAAGAAATGGCTCGACGAGCCACGGGACGCGCCGCTCGTCGTCGACGCGAAGATCGCCGACGACGGCGGTTCGTGGTGGCTCGCCGAAGCGTTCCGTCACTAAGGCTAGACGCCCCAGTCCGGTCGCAGCGGCATGCCCGCGTCACCATCCGCGCCGACCTTCACCCCGAGCACCTGGTGCAGCTCGATTTCCCGCCGTTCGAAGGCGAGACGGCACGCGGCCATGTAGAGCGCCCAGACCCGGCTCCGCCCGGCGCCCGCTTCGGCGACGGCCTCGTCCCAGTTCGCGTCGAGGTTGGCGCACCACGCGCCGAGGGTGGTGGCGTAATGCTCGCGGAGGTTCTCCGAATGCCGCACTTCGAGCCCGCTGTCGTGCATCGCGGTGGCGATCTCGCCGACGGATTCCAGTTCGCCGTCGGGGAACACGTACCGGTCGATGAACCCGCGTGAACGGTGCGCCACCGAGGTGTCCGGGTTGGTGATGCAGTGGTTCAGCATGCGTCCGTGGGGCTTCAGTTTCCCGGCGAGGAAACGGAAGTACGACGGCAGGTTCCGCGCGCCGATGTGCTCGGTCAGCCCGATCGACGACACCGCGTCGAAGTCCTTCTCGGTGACGTCGCGGTAGTCGAGGTGCCTCACCTCGGCGCGGTCCGCGAGCCCCTTGGTCACGATGTCCTTCTGCGCCCACTGGGCCTGCTCCCTGGAAAGGGTGACGCCCAGTGCCTCGACGCCGTAATGCGAGACGGCGTGCTCGACCATCCCGCCCCAGCCACAGCCGACGTCCAGCAACCGCATCCCGGGCCGCAGGCCGAGTTTCCGGCACACCAGGTCGAATTTGTGCTCCTGCGCCTCTTCCAGCGACGACCCGGCGGACGGATACGCGGCGCAGGTGTAGGCCATCGACGGTCCGAGCACCAGTTCGTAGAACCGGTTCGAGACGTCGTAGTGGTTCGAGATCGCGTTGCTGTCCCGCGCTTTCGAGTGCCGCAACCCGTCGACGGTGCGCTTGAGCCTGCTCGGCAGTTCCTCGGCGGGCGGGGCGACGCGGCGCAGGTGCGTGGGGCCGAGTTTGCGCAGCAGCCACACCCGGTCCGCGGGGCTGAGCTGATCGACCTGGGCCACGAGCGCGCGCAGCGCCGAGTAGAGATCGCCGTCCACGTCGAGCGCGCCCGCGACGTAGGCACGCGCCAGGCCGAGGTCCCCGGGGGACGACATCAGGTACGTCAGCGCCAGCGGTGACCGCACCTGGATCGACACCGGAGCGTCCGGCGGTCCGCTCCTGCTGCCGTCGTAGGCGGTGATCGACACTTCGGCGCTCGGGCCGAGCAACCGCTCGAAGATCTGCCCGACGGTCGTCGTCTCAGCCATGCTCGTCTCTCTTCCCCTCCCGGATCACCGCCGCCGCACGCATTTCGCGTACAGGTCGAGCAGGCGGCCGTCCGGGTCGTAGGCCGTCTTCAGTTTCCGGTAGGCGTCGCCGTTGTACAGCCGCCAGAACTCGTCTTCGGAATAGAAACTGTCGGAATACAGCGATTTCCGCCCGCCGAGTCGCGTCACTTCGGCCTCGATCAGCCGATTGTGCGTATCCGGGGCCTCGCCCGGGTCGAGCGGGACCGCGGACCAGAAGCCGAAGTTGACGTACAGCGTTTCGGGGTCCATTTCGTACAGCGGCGAGTTCACGCCGCCCGGGCGCTGCTTCAGCGGGCAGATCCACACCGGGCTGATCGGGATCTCCCGGCGGAAGAAGTCCAGGAACTCCGCGGCGCGCGAAAGCGGCACTTCGATGTCCTGCACGACGGTCTCTTCCGGAGGGAGCCCGCGCAGCCTGAGGAGCTTCGCGGCGATCCCGAAGCGGCGGTCGAGTGCCACCGCCTTCCAATAGACCGACGATCGCAGCAGCCGCCTGCCCAGCAGCAGCCGGGGGAGACGGCGCTGCACGCCGAACGCCCGCGAGCACCAGAACCAGTCCGTGTCCCAGCGCCACAGGTAGTCCTTGACGCTCAGGTGGTCGACCTCACGGGAGCGGATCGACTTGTAGTAGATGTCGAGCCAGGTGTAGTCGCTGGTCGCGGGCGCCGACGAGGCGAACGTGCCCAGCGTCAAGTACTGCTCGCCCGGCCCGAAGACCGTTCCGTCCACGAAATCGGCCGTCCCGCCGCGGCAGGCCTCGCTGAGCGCCGCGAAGTACTCCTCGGTGTCTTCGTACCGGACGTGGTCGAGCCGCACGTACGGTTTGACCGGCTCCAGCTCGATCTTCAACCGCAGCGCGTAGCCGAGCGTGCCGTACGAGTTCGGGAAGCCGTGGAACAGATCGCCGTGCTCGTTGTCCGGCCGCGCGACGACGATCCGGCCGTCGCCGGTGAGCAACTCCATCTCCAGCACCGACTCGTGCACGAGCCCGTTGCGGAACGAGGACGACTCGATGCCGAGGCCGGTGACGGCGCCACCGAGCGTGATCGTCTTGAGCTGCGGCACGACCATCGGCATCAAGCCGTGCGGCAGGGTCGCGTCCACCAGCTGCTCGTAGGTGACCATGCCCTCGACGTCGGCCGTGCGCGCCAAGGGATCGACGTCGAGCACGTGCGTGAACCCCGAGACGTCCAGACCAGGCGTGCTGGTCGCCGTCCGCGCCCGGAACAGGTTCGACGTCCGCTTCGCCAGCCGGATCGTGCCGTGGAGATCCGCCAGCCGGGCCCGGAGCGTTTCGGCGCGTGCCTCGTGTTCGGCGAACCGGACCAGCCGCGCCGTCGCTCGGATCCCGCTGTCGCCGCTAGTCATTCCTGATCGCCATCAGCTCATCGTGCCCCACGAAAGGCCCTGGCGCAGCCCTTGATTCTCACCGGAGCCGCTGCACCGGGACGGCGTCCGCCATCACGGTGAAGCCCTTGTCCCCGGGGTGGAGGTGATCGCCGGAGTCGTACTCCGGTTTCATCCGCTGCGGGTCGGCGGGATCGCGGATCACGGCGTCGAAGTCGATGTAGCCGTCGAAGAGCTCGCTCGTCCGGATGAACCGGTTGACCGCCTGCCGGGTCTCCTCGAGTCGAGGCGTGTACGAACCCCAGCCCTTCCACGGGGTGATCGTCGCGCCGAGCACCCGCAGACCGCGATCGTGCGCCCGGCCGGCGATCTGTTTCAGCGCCGAGATGATCTTGTTCGGATCGGCCTGGTGCGGGGTCTGCTGGATGTCGTTGATGCCCTCGAACACGATCGCCGTCCGCGCGCCGGACTGGCTCAGCACGTCCCGGTCGAGCCGTGCCAGCGCGTTGACGCCGTAGTTGCCTCCGTCGAGCAGCAGCCGGTTCCCGCTGATCCCGGCGTTGAGCACGCCCATACGCGCGCTGATCTTGTCGGCGAGCTGATCGGGCCAGCGCAGGTTCGCGCCCCAGGTCGAGTTCGCGCCGTCGGTGATCGAGTCGCCGATCGCCACGACACTGCCCCGCAATCCCGCGCCGCGGACGTCCACTCCGGACACGTAGTGCCAGACCGCGGTCTTCTCCGGGAACGCGGCCGCCGACTCGTCGGCCGCCTTGTCGCCGTTCCGGGTGAAGTACGAGTTCTGCATGGCCAGCGGGTGATAGGTGACCGGGCCGGACGGCGTCGGCGTGTACGTCGTCACCAGGAGATCGCCGTCCCTCGGCACGCCCAGTGCCGTGCCGTCGCTCAGGATGTCGGCGCCCGGGGGCACGGTGACCTCACGGTCGCCGCCGAAGGTCAGCGTGCGCATCGTGCCGGGGACCGCCTGTGGCGTGTCCGGGCCGGCGGCGACCGCGACGGTCACCTTGCCGAACAGCACCGGCGTCCGGCCGAAGGCGTTGGACAGCCGCACGCGGACCTCGTGCCCGCCGGCGCTGGTGTGCACGATGTTGCGGATCGAGAAGTTCGGGTAGCCGTTGTCGGTCCCGGCCACTCCGGCCGCGGGCGCCGCCGCCCACGTGCCCACCCAGCCGTTCGTGGCCGTGCTTTCCCCTTGAGCCTGATTCGCCGGGGCCGCCGCGGCGACTCCGGGGACGACGCCCAGCAGCAGGATCCCGGCCACCGCGAGATGCTTCAAACGCATGCGTTCCGCCTCCACCCAGTCGGCTCCCCTCATCGTCAAGGAATCACCGACAGCCGGTCAATGCGCACGACAGGACAGGTTTCTGTCGGTGGTGCCGCCTAGGCTGAACGCCATGACCCCTGCCGCTCTCCGGAAGCTCTGCCTCGGCTTCCCCGGTGCCCGCGAGGAGTTCCCGTTCGACGAGAACTCCAGCGTGTTCAAGGTCGCGGGCAAGATGTTCGCGCTCAGCCCGCTCAAGGCGGAACCGCTGCGGATCAACCTCAAATGCGAGCCCGATGTCGCGGTCCGGTTGCGCGCCGAACATCCCGCGATCATCCCCGGGTACCACATGAACAAGCAGCACTGGAACACCGTCCGGCTGGACGGTTCGCTGACCGACGACTTCGTCCGGGAGATGATCGAGGACTCCTACGACCTCGTCGTCGCGGGCCTGCCGAAGCGGGAACAGGAGAAGCTGAAGTGGGTCGCGCTCAGCCAGGAGTGAACGCGCCCCGGTTCCTCCGGATTTCCTCGGTCCCGGCCTCCTACCGTGGGCGGAGACGGGTGCCGCCCGCCGCACGATGACGCGCCTTCCGGCACTTCCTAGGCTTGGAGCCGTGCTGGAGATCTTGCGGGACCGGTTCCGGGCACGGGTGCAGGTCAGTCTCACCCGGGCCGGCCTCTCCCTGCCGTGGTGGGGCGCGTTGTGCGCCAGCGCGGTGAGCTTCGTGTTCACGGTGGTCGCGCTGACGCAGCGGGACGCCCTGCTGCCGCCCGAGCCGATCGCGCTGGCCGGGCTGCTCGTGATCGCGCCGTCGGTGATCTGGGTGGTGACCGACTGGATCATGCCGTGGGTGCGGATGGTGGCGCTGATCGCCGCCACCGTGGTCCTGCTCATCGAGCCCGTGCTCCCGGACTTCGCGCCGTTGCTGCTCCTGGTCGCCGCGACCGAGGCGGGCAGTGTCCTGCGGACGACGTGGGGGATCGCGATCGTCACCGTCGCCGGTGAACTGGTCCTGGTCGTGGCGGGGATCTGGGGCGGGCTGATCGGCGGGCCCGTGTACATGGTCGCGATCCTGCTCGGGCTCAGCGGCGGGCTCATGGTCCGCTGGTACACCCGGGTGCTGGACGCCGAACGCGACAACCGTGACGCCTCCCGCGACAAGGCCTTGCTGGCCGAACGTCAGCGGATCGCGCGCGAGGTGCACGACGTCGTCGGCCATTCGCTCAGCATCACGCTGCTGCACCTGACCGGGGCACGGCACGCGCTGCAGCAGGACCGCGACGTCGACGAGGCGATCGAAGCGCTCACCGAGGCAGAGCAGGTGGGACGGGCCGCGATGGCCGACATCCGCCGCACGGTCGGCCTGCTCGCCGACACCCCGTCGGGCGACGCTCCGCTGCCGGGGGTCGAGGACATCGCGACGCTGGTGGAACGCACGCGGGTCGCCGGGCTGGCGGTGCGCTATACACAGGAAGGCGACCTCGGCCGGGTAGGCGCCTCGGAAGGATTGGGTCTCTACCGGATCGTGCAGGAATCACTGGTCAACGTCGTCAAGCACGCCCCCGGCGCGAACGCCGAGGTCCGGCTGAACGCCGGCCGCTCGGGAGTGAAGCTCACCGTCAGCAACACCCTCGCCGGGGCGGCCCGGGGCACGGCCGAGGACGGTTCGGGACTGGCGGGGATGGCCGTTCGCGCGGCCCAGCTCGGCGCCGACCTCAGCGCGGGACCGCAAGGCAGGCAGTGGATCGTGCAGGTCACCGTGCCGGGGGCCAAGTCATGACCGCCGCCGAGGTCCAGGTGCTGCTGGTCGACGATCAGGAGCTGGTCCGGTCCGGGCTGCGGCGCATCCTGCGGCGCCGCGACGGGTTCGTCATCGCGGGGGAATGCGGCGACGGCTCGGAAGTGCCCGCGGCGCTGGCCGCGCACGAGGTCGACGTCATCGTGATGGACCTGCGGATGAAGAACGTCGGCGGGGTTGAGGCGACCAGGCGGCTGCGGCGGTCGTCAGGCCATCCGCCGGTGCTCGCGCTGACCACGTTCGACGACGACAATCTCCTGGCCGACGCGCTGCGGGCGGGTGCCGCGGGCTACGTCCTCAAGGATTCCCCCGCCGAAGACCTGATCCGCGCCGTGCGGGCGGTCGCCGGGGGCGACGCCTGGCTCGACCCCGGGGTCACCGGCCGGGTGCTCGCCGCCTACCGGCAGGCCGCCGGGAACGGCAGCGGCGGACGGTCACCCGAACTGCTGACGCCGCGGGAACAGGACGTGCTCCGCGCGATCGGGCGCGGGCTGACCAACGCCGAGATCGCCGCGGCGCTCGTCATCTCGGAGGTGACGGTGAAGAGCCATATCGGCCGGATCTTCACCAAACTCCAGTTGCGGGACCGGGCGGCGGCGATCGTCTACGCGTTCGATCACGGGATCGTGGTGCCGGGCTGATGCGCAACGATGGGGGGATCATGTCCGACTCGCGCCTTCGGTTCGAAGTGCTCGGCCCGTTGCGGGCCTGGCACGGGGAGAAACGGCTGGACCTCGGCCCGGTCCGGCAGCAGGCGGTGCTGGCCGCGCTGCTGCTGCGCCCGGACGTGACCGTCAGCCACTACGAACTCACCGACGGGCTCTGGGAGAAGCCGCCGGAGTCGAATGTCCTGCCGGTCTACGTTCGCCGGTTGCGGCAATGCCTGGACACCTCCGGGGAAAAGCCCCGTGACTCGGTCATCGTGTCCGACCGCGGCGGCTACCGGTTCGCCAGCGGCGGGGTCCGGCTGGACGTCGCGCGGCTGGAAGAGGTCGCGGGCGTCGCGTCGGCCGCCGAGGAGGCGGGGGATCTCGTCGCCGCGGTGAACACCTTCGCCGAAGCGCTCGAACTGTTCCACGGCGAGCCGCTGACGGGGCTGCCCGGCGCGTTCGTCCAGGGCGAGCGGCGACGGCTGGAGGAGCGCAAACTGCTGTTGCTGAGCCGGAAACTGCGGGCACAGCTGAAACTCGGCCGGTTCGACGAGGTGATCGGCGAGCTGTCGGCGCTGGTGTCGGCCGATCCGCCGAGCGAGCCGCTGGCCGCGCTGCTGATGCGCGCGCTCTACGGCAGCGGACGCCAGGCGGAGGCACTGGAGGTGTTCACCGAGGTCCGCGAGCGGCTGGTGGAGCAGCTCGGCGTCGAGCCGGGCGAGGAACTGCGGCAGGTACAGGAAGCGGTGCTGCGCGGGGACGACGCGCAGCTCGGCGTCACCCAGCGCCGGGAGACGCCGCGCCGGGTCCGCAACGAACTGCCCGCCGCCAACGGCGAACTCGTCGGGCGGGACCGGGAGCTCGCGGTACTCGTCGAGGACGGTGACCCCGAGGCTGTCTCGGTCGACGCCGTCGACGGCGTTCCCGGTGCCGGGAAGACCACACTCGCCGTGCGCGCGGCGCACAAGCTCCGTGAGTCCTGTCCGGACGGCGCGCTGTTCGTGGATCTGCACGGCTACACCGAAGGCCGTGAGCCGGTGACGCCGGAGCGCGCGTTGCGGCGGTTGCTGCGCGCGGTCGGTGTCGAGGACGGCGTCATGCCGGACGATCTCGACGAACTGGCCGCGTCGTGGCGGGCGGCGACCGCGAACCTGCGGCTGCTGCTGGTGCTCGACAACGCCGAGTCCGCCGGGCAGGTACGGCCGCTGCTGCCGTCCGGGCCGGGCAGCCGGGTGCTGGTGACCAGCCGCCGTCGTCTGTCCGGTTTGGACGCCGACCGTCGCGTTTCCCTCGGCGCGCTGGGCCTCGAAGCGGCGGAACGGCTGCTCGGCCGGATCGTGGGCGCACCGAGGGCCGAGGGCGAACGGTTCGCCGTGCGCGCGCTCGCCGGGTTGTGCGGGCGGCTGCCGCTCGCGCTGAGGATCGCGGGCGCCCGGCTGCAAAACCGTCCGATGTGGACGTTCAAGGACCTGGTGGACCGGATGTCGGACGACGAGCGGCGGCTCGGCGAACTGACCGCCGAGGACCGCAGTGTCGAAGTGGCGCTGCGCCTGTCGTACGAGCAACTGCGGCCCGCCGAACAGAACGCGTTCAGCGTGCTCGGCCTGTCGCCGACGCCCGAATTCGACCGCCTTTCGGTCGCCGCCCTGCTGGCCTGCTCGCCCGCGGAAGCCGAGCGCAGGCTGGAAAGCCTCGTCGACGCGAGCCTCGTCCAGGAACCGGCGAGCGGTCGGTACCGGCTGCACGACCTGGTGGCGGTCTACGCCCGGCGGCTGGCCGGGGAGATGCCCGAGGACGTCGTCGAAGCGGCGCGGGAACGGGTGTACGGCCTGTACGTCAGCGCGGCCCGCCACGCGAGTGAATGGGGCGTCGCGCGGTTCCCGGTCGACTCCGGCCGAGGGCCGTTCACCGGGCAACGCGACGCTTCGGCTTGGCTGGACGCCGCCGGAGACCTGCCCGACGTGGTCACCCAGGCCGCGGAAGCCGGACTGGACGACCTCGCGTGCTCGATCGCCGAGGGGCTGGTCGACTATCTCGCGCGTCAGCAGCGGTACCACGAATGCCGGACGGCGCTGCAGGTCGTGCTGCCGCTGGCCGAACAGGCCGAGGACGAACGCCTGATCTCGTCGCTGCGGTTCTGCCTGGGTTACGCCTACGCCATGCAAGGGCAGCTGGACCGGGCGAGAGGCTGGTTCGACGACGCGCTGCGGGCGGGCCAGGCCTCCGGTGACCGCGGGGTGGAGGCGCGGGCGCTCGGCGGGCTCACCATGGCGGACCTGATCGAGGGCCATCACGAACGCGCGATCCCCGGGATGGAGCGGGTGATAGCCATGGCGGAGGAGGTCGGGGACAGGTGGATCGCCGAACGGGCGATGTCCGCGCTCGGCTACCTCGCCTATTTGCGGGGTGAGCACGAGGACGCGCTCGTCCACCTCGGCCGCGCCCGTGACCTGAGCGAAGAGATCGGCAGTCCCGGGATGCTGGCGAGGGTGCTGTGCCACAGCGGCACCGTCCGCCTCGAAATCGGCCGATTCGCCGAGGCCGCGCTGGACCTCCGGCGGTCTCTCGAACTCGCCGAGGAGACCACGGACGGCCTGCTGATCGCGACCGGGCTCGCCCGGCTCGGCGCCGCGGAACTGGAACTCGGGAACCTCGACGCCGCGTTCGAACTCCAGCGGCGGGCGCTCACGGCCGTCACCGAGGAGACCATCGTCGGGATGGAGTCCGAGATCCGCAACCGGCTCGGCCGCACCCATCTCGCCGCGGGCGAACCGGTCGCCGCGCGGGAGCATTTCGAATGGGTGCTCACCACCCTCGGACCCGACGGCGATCCCACGCAGCGCACCCTCGCGCTGGAAGGTCTGGACCTCACCAGACAGTCGGCACGCCGGCGTTGACGATCGTGAAGCGGTGCCCCGTCATACCCCGGCGCCAGCGCTCGAAGTAGGCGTCGGCGGCGTCGGCCAAGTGCACCCCGTCGCGGACTTCGTGGACGACGCAGGCCCAGTCGGCCCCGTCGCACAGCACCAGGTCCCGCGGCGCGCCGCGCGTTTCGAGGACGGACGCGCACAGGGCTCCGCGCTTGCTGACGCTTCCGTCTTCGAGGCGGCGACGGAGATCTTCGACGGCGTGGGCGGCGGTGTCGAACAGCGTCCACCGGTACTTGGGCGCCGGGCGGCCGTCCTCCCACGGGGTGGAGAACGCGGCCCAGCTCCAGCCCGGTCCGACGAGCCCGTCCCGTTCCCCGGGACTTGGCGCGTCGCCCTCGGGCGTCACCATGTTGTACGGGGTCCGGACGGCCGGGCTCATGCGTTCTCCTCGGGGAACTTCCGGTCCGCCGGTGCGGATCCGTGCCCGGACCGTAGGTCGGAGCCATGAAATCCCGATGAAACGCCGGCACCGCCGGAACGCGCTGGAGCGGAGTGGTCGCGAGCGGCGTTTCGAGTTCTGACCCGAATCGCCGCTCACGAGACCTGGAACGAGGTCCCACCGCGGCGTGATCCGATGGACGGCACGGGTGATCCGATGGACGACACACGTGACTGGATGGACGACACGCTCGTGGCCGGGCTTCCGACGCGAGTCGTCCGCCTGGACACACGTGTCGTCCATCCAGTCACGCGTGTCGCCCCTCCAAGCACACGAAACCGCCCGACCGTAAGTACCTCGGACCCGGTTGGCCCTGACCCGAATCGCCACTCACCACTCGCGAGGCTTGAGGGCGACGCCTCAGCTTCGCGCGGGGACGACGAGGGAGGCCATCACCTTCGGGATCAGTTCGCTGACGAACCGGCCGTCGGAGGGGAGTTCGCTGCCGTCCAGCAGGTAGTTCTGCAAGCCCTGCTCGTAGAGGGCGATCAGGACGAGGACCGCGTCGTCCGGCGAGATCGTCAGCTCCCGGCCCATCCGGTCGAGCGCGCCGACGAGGACCTTGCCGAGTTCGGCGTGGAAGTACCGGAACGCGGCGGCGATCCGGTCGCGGATCTCCGGCTGCCGCAGGCCCTGGGTGCGGAATTCCGCGCACAGCAGGTACCAGTTCTTGTCCGCGCTGAGCGCGACCATGAACAGGTCGGCGATCCGCCCGAGGGTGGGGGAGAGGTCTTCGTCCGCGCGGACGACCACCTCGCCGAGCACGCTTTCGGTGGCGTCGTGGAAGCGCTTGAGCCGGACCTCGGTCTCCTCTTGGAACAGGGCGAGGAAGAGGTCTTCCTTCGAGCTGAAGTTCGAGTAGAAGGCGCCGCGGGTGAAGCCGGCGCGCTCGCAGATCAGCTCGACCGGGGTGTCCCGGATGCCGTGTTCGGAGAAGGCCTCGTACGCCGCGTCGATCAGCCGTCGGCGGGTGTCCGCCCGGCGCCTGGTCATGGTGGCGCCCCGCTCCTCGGTCATCTCGCCATTCTTTCGTATGCGCCCGGTTCACCCGGCTGTGGGACAGGATACATCGTAAATCGGATACAGAGTGCATTACGATACGCCATGTATCCAACGAGCGCCGGGAGCCGATCGTGTCGTCATTCCTCTACCGCCTCGGCAGGCTGGCCGCCCGCGGACGCGTGCTGGTCACCGCGTTGTGGCTGGTCATGCTGTGTGTCGCGGGCGGGGCGGCGCTGCTGTTCGGCCAGGGCACCGATGACACTTTCGCGATCCCCGGTTCGGAGTCCCAGGAGGCGCTCGATCACCTCGGCCGGGTCTTCCCGCAGGTGAGCGGGACGTCGGCGCAGCTGGTCGTGCTCGTCCCCGAGGGACAGCGGGCCGATTCCGCCGCCGTGCGCGACGCGGTCGCCGCGGTGGTGCCGGAGCTGACCGGGGCGCCGCAGGTCTCGACAGTGGTGAACCCCTTCGACGCGGCCGTGCACGACGCCGTGTCCAAGGACGGCCGTGCCGCGCTGGTGACCGTGCAGCTCGACGTCGGGCTGGCCGACATCCAGCCGTCGACGAGGACCGCGCTCGCCGGGATCGCGCAGGACATGGAGAACCGGATCGGCCACGGCACCGAGGTGCTCACCGGCGGTGACGCGTTCTCGGACAAGGTGCCGAAGCTCAGTCCCACCGAGGGGATCGGGCTCGTCATCGCCCTCGTGGTGCTGCTGATGGTGTTCGGTTCGTTCATCGCGGCGGGAATGCCGTTGCTGACGGCGATCCTCGGCGTCGGCGTCTCGGTGGCACTGGTCTACGCGGCGACGTCGGTGGCGACGGTGTCCTCGACGGCGCCGATGCTCGCGGTCATGCTCGGCCTCGCCGTCGGTATCGACTACGCGCTCTTCCTGCTCTCCCGGCACCGCGACCAGCTCGCCGAAGGACTCGAAGTCGAGGAGTCCATCGCCAGGGCGACCGCGACCGCGGGATCCGCCGTCATCTTCGCCGGGCTCACCGTGGTCATCGCCCTGCTGGGCCTGTTCGTCGCCGGGATCCCGTTCCTGACCGTGATGGGTGTCGCGGCCGCGGGCGGGGTCGCCGTCGCGGTGATCGTGGCCATCACGCTGATTCCCGCGCTGCTGGCGTTCGCGGGCGAGCGGTTGCGGCCCAAGAAGCCGCGCAAGGCCCGGAAGGCCAAGCGCCCCAAGACACGTTTCAGCCTGCGCTGGGTCCGGCTCGCCACCAAGTCGCCCTGGGTGACGATCGCGCTGATCGTCGGCGTGCTCACGGTGGCGTCGATCCCCGCGCTGGATCTCCGGCTCGCCTTGCCGGACAACGGAACCGACGAGGACGGCACCCCGGCGCGCGTCGCGTACGACGTCGTCTCCGAGCATTTCGGACCCGGGTTCAACGGCCCGCTGGTCGTCACCGCGGACATCCTGTCGACCACCGACCCGGTCGGGATCACCGACGGCATCGCCGACGACATCCGCAAGGTTCCCGGCGTCGCGGTCGTCCCGCTCGCCACCCCGAACCCCAAGGGCGACACCGCGATCATCCAGGTCGTGCCCACGACCGGCGCCTACGACGAGGCGACCGACGAACTCGTCGAGCGGCTGCGGTCGATGGAAGGACAGTTCAAGGACCGCTACGGCGTGCAGACCGCGGTCACCGGGTTCACCGCCGTCGGCATCGACGTGTCCGCGCAACTCGGCGACGCGCTGCTGCCGTTCGGCATCCTGGTCGTCGGGCTTTCCCTGGTGCTGCTGGCGATGGTGTTCCGCTCGGTGCTGGTGCCGCTCAAGGCGACCTTCGGCTATCTGCTTTCGATCGGCGCCGCGTTCGGGGCCACGTCGTTCGTGTTCGGCCAGGGCCATCTGGCCGACGCGCTGGGCGTCACCCGCACCGGCAGCGTGATCAGCTTCCTGCCGATCATCCTGATGGGCGTCCTTTTCGGACTCGCGATGGACTACGAGGTGTTCCTCGTGTCCAGGATCCGGGAGGACTACGTCCATCACGGCGACGCGCACCAGGCGATCGAGACCGGCTTCGTGTCCGCGTCGAGAGTCGTGACCGCGGCGGCGGTGATCATGCTGGGCGTGTTCGCCGCGTTCGTCCCCGACGGCAGCGCGACGATCAAACCGATCGCGTTCAGCCTCGCCGTCGGCGTGTTCGTGGACGCCTTCCTGGTGCGGATGACCCTCGTCCCGGCGATCCTCGCGCTGCTGGGACCGCGTGCCTGGGGTCTGCCGCCGTGGCTGGACCGTAAACTGCCGGTGTTCGACGCCGAGGGCGACGGTCTCGTCCACGAACTCCGGCTCGCCGACTGGCCCGCGCCCGGCTCCTCCGAGGTGATCAGCGCCGCCGGTCTCCGCGTGGACGACGACCGCGGCCGCACCGTCTTCCGCGACGTCGAACTGCACCTCGGCCCGGGGGAGATCCTCGCCGTGCACGGCTCCGGCCCGGCGGGCAAGAGCGCTCTGCTGTACGCGCTCGCCGGTCGTGTCCCGCACGTCCGCGGTGATCTGAAGGTCCTCGGCCGGATGCTGCCGCAGCACGCGCACGCGGTCCGCCGGAACGCCGCCTTCGTCGCCTGCAAGGAAACCGACGATCCCGCCGAAGAAGTCCGCCGCGCGATCGAGGACGGCGTCGGACTCGTCTTCCTCGACGATCTGGACACCGTCGTCGCCACCGCTCAGCGCGCCGGGTTGAGAGAGGCGTTCGCGAGCAGGGCCGCGACGTTCGCCGTGTCCTGCCAGAGCCTCGCCATCGTGCGGGATCTGCTGCCCACCACCGCCGTCGCGGGCCTCGCCCTGTCGCCCGCTCCCGTCCCCGCCGAGGTCCGCTGATGTCCCGCTTCTTCACCGGCTCCGCCCGTGCGACCGCCTTCGGTCCGCTGACCTGGAAGACCTGGCTCGGGATCGTGCTCGTCCCGGTGATCGTCGCGCTCGGGCTGGCGTGGGCGTTCTGGTCGCCCGGCGACAACCACGGCGCGGCCAAGGCGGCCGTGGTCAACACCGACGAGCCGGTCACGGTGAACGGCCAGCTGATCCCGCTCGGCCGGGAACTGGCCGGAAACCTCGTGCACGGCGAGGATTCCGCGTACACCTGGGTGCTCACCGACGCCGACGACGCCAAGGACGGCCTCTCCGACGGGACGTATTCGGCGGTCGTGACCATCCCGCCGAACTTCTCCGCGCAGGCCACGTCGACCTCGGGGAAGCCGCTCGACGCGAAGCAGGCGATCATGCGCGTCGAGACGTCGCAGCGCACCGGTCTCGTCGATCCGGTGGCCAGCCGGGAAGTCGCGGACGCGACGCTCACCGCGCTCAACCGGCAGATCGTCGAGACCTATGTGGACAATCTGTACCTCGGGTTCTCCTCGATCCACCAGCAGCTGGTGACCGCGGCGGACGGCAGCGACCAGCTCGTCGTCGGGCTGCGGGGATTGTCCGACGGGACAGGGAAACTCGCGTCCGGTGCGGGGGAACTCGCCGGTGGGGCGGGAAAACTCAGCGGTGCGGCCGGGCAACTGGCGGACGGGGCTCGCAAGCTCGCGAACGGGACCGGGCAGCTCGCGGCCGGATCCGGTCAGTTGTCGGCGGGCCTGACCCAGGCCGAGAAGGACACCGCCCAGCTGCCCCGGCTGACCCGGGAACTGGCCGACGGGGCGCAGCAGGTCGCGAACGGCAACAAACAGCTGGCCGACAAGATCTCGCCGTTGGCGGACAAGGTCGTCCGGATCATCGACGCGCTGCCCACGGCGGGTGATTCGGCGCGCAAGTTCGCCGAGCTCGCGCAGAGGTGTACTGGCGACACCAAGTTCTGCGCCGATCTGAAAGCCGCTTCGGAGAAGTTCACCGCCGACGCCGAGATCCTCGACGGCAAACGCGCCGAAATCCGCGACGCCGTCGTGCAGACGAAGAAGGCCGTGCAAGACCTTTCGGCGGGCTCGCAGAAGGTCGCCGACGGGAACAAGCAGCTCGCGGACAAGTCGAAGGAACTGGCGGGCGGCATCGGCTTGGCGGCCGACGGCGCGCGGAAGCTCAACGCCGGTGTCAAGGAAGCCGATTCCGGCGCGCGTCAGCTCGCCGATGGCTCGGGCCGGCTCGCGGGTGGCGCGACGACGCTGTCCACCGGCGCGGGTGATCTCGCCACCGGTGCCCGCGCCGCGGCCGATGGCAGCCAGCGCGCCGAATCGGGTGCCTCGGAGCTGGCCAAGGGCCTGAACGACGGCCGGGGCAAGGTGCCCGACTACACCCAGACCGAACGCGACCACCTCAAACAGGTCGCCGCCACGCCCGTGATCGCCGACACGGCGGGCTCGGGCACGTTCGGCGAAGGCGCGGTGGCGCTGATCCTCGTGCTGGCACTGTGGGTGTGCGCGCTGGCGACGTACCAGGTGATCCAGGCGGTGCCACCGAGCGTGCTCACCACCCGCGAACCGAGCTGGCGGATCATCCTTGCCGCGGCGGTCCCGGGCGCGACGCTCGCGGTCCTGACCGCCCTGATCCTGACCGGGGTGTTCTGGGCGTTCCTCGGCCTGAGCTTCGGCAAGGCCCTGACCCTGTTGGTGGTACTCGTGCTGGCGGCCGGGACGTTCACCGTGGTCAACCAAGCGCTGGTGGCGATCTTCAAACGTCCCGGCCGCTTCGCCGCTCTCGCGATCCTCGTCCTCACTGTCGGCGCTTCGCTGGTCTCGACGGTGCCCGGGTTTTTCGGGACCGTGCTGGGGATCCTGCCGACGAACGGCGCCCTGGTCGCCTTGCGGTCGCTGCTGACGGGCACCGACGGGTTGACGTCGGGGATCGTGCAACTGGTGGTGTGGCTGGGAATCGGGACCCTCGCCATGATCCTGGTGACGGACCGGCGGCGATCCCTGCCGGGACGGGGACTGCGGCTGGCTTGAGTGGCGTCTCGGTCGAGTGGGTCGTGGGGGGGGGGTTGGGGGGTTTTATCCAGCAGGCGCACCGACCCCGCCCGCCCGCCCGCCCCCGGGGGCGGCA
>NZ_JBFBGL010000051.1:0-58644 GCF_040684635.1 Amycolatopsis sp. NPDC089917
ACCACGAACCCCCTGGTCACCACGCCGACAGGCCGGTCAAGTGTTCACGATGTCCTGAAACATCAACTGTTCACGATGTCCTGAACTCAGACATGTCGTTCTGACGTCGCTTACCACTCACGACCACCTTGTGCCCCGCGGTGCCGCTGCCGTGAAGGCCACCTTCACGGACTTGCGATGAGGCCGGAGCCGGCTCGGTGCTTTCGCGTGACTGGGTGGACGGCACCTGTGATCAGACGGACGACACGGGTGTCTGGTTGGACGCCACGGCTGGCCCTAACCGTCCTTACCACTCACAAGCGGCAAAGTCGTCCCCTCCGCGAACTTCGCGCCCTCCAGCGACGGCGGCTCCGCGAAAGTAGCGAGACTGAAGTCGACAGCGGTTTCGACGACCGTGCCGGCCAGCGACACCTTCCGTTCGAACCGCGCCCTCGTGAGCTCGAATTCGCCGTGGATCGTCACGTTCTCCAGCAGGAACTTCCCGGAGAGCTGGGCGTCGGTGAGGTCGAGATACGTCAGCACCTCGCAGCGGTCCGCGCCGAACCAGCCGACCCGCCTGCCGAGCAGCCCGAGCTTGTCGAGCCGGGCGTCGCTGAGGTTGAGCGAAAGCGTCGGCCCGGTGGTCCCGGCGTGGGGAAGGATGTCTCGGATCAGCCGTTCGGCCGCGCGCCGGACCAGCCGCTCGCGTTCCGCAGCCGCCTTCTCCTCGTCGCTCCATTCGATCTGCTTGCCCGCTGCGATGTCGAATTTCGGGTGCTCGAACGGCCGCCGCAGGTAGGCGCACAACACGTCGAGCACCGTCTGCCGGTACTCCGGACGCGTCCTCGCCAGCCCCGCGAGCGAATGCATCGCCCCGACCCGGACCTGGTCGGCTTCGTTGCCCAGCAGTTCGATCGACTTGGCGAAACGTTCGTCGGAGATCCGGCTGCGTTCGATCTCGTGCCGGTCCTCCTCGGTGCGCCTCCGCCTGTCGTTGAGCCAAAGTCCGTAGAGCGCGGCGATCGCGCCCCCGGCGAGGGCGCCGGTCTTGAGCGCGTCCCCGCGGCTCGTCGCGCGATCCGTGAGCAGCCAGGCGGTGACCCCGACGAGCACCGCGACCGAGGACAGCAACGTCCACAGCAGCGGTGACCTGATCAGTCGTCTCATCAGTCCTTCATCACGAGCCGGGTCCGGCCGTCGGGCAGGGTCTCGACGGACCAGCCCGCCGGGAGCGCGTGGTCCCTCGACGGTTCCACCATCGTGTTGTACAGCGACACCGTGCCGGGCGGCTCACCAAAACCCAGATCCGCGAAGCTCTCGAACCGCGCGCGATGCAGATCCAGCGTCTTCCCGAATTTCGCGCCGGCGAACACGGCGTTCTTCGCGAAGACGCTGTCCTTGAAGGAGGTCTCGCCCGCGAACACCGTCCCGCGCAACTCGGCGTCTTCGGAGAACCGCACCCCGCTGAACCACGCGCGCTGCTCGAACTTGGCTTCGTTGCACCGGAAGAAGCCGATCCGCTTCTTCGTGACCGCTCCCGCTCCGGTCAGGTACACCGGTCCGCGGAACACGCAACCGGATAGGTTGGTGCTGCTGTACAGACCGGCGTACCGGAGCAGCAGCTTGCCGACCTTCCGCTCCGACAGGTCGAAATACTCCAGCACCGCGCCGGTCAGATCGAGGTCGTACGCGGGCGTGTCCTCGGAATCCGCGGCCGGGAGCAGTTCGCCGATCAACCGCTGCGCGGTCTGCCGCACTTGGAGTTCCTGGTCCTGCTCCGCGGTCGCCTTCACCGCCGAATCGTCCCTGCCCGGTTTCGCGGTTTCGTCGTACCGCGGATGTTCGAACGGCCGCCGCAGGTACGAGCACAGGATGTCCAGCACGGTCTGCCGGTAGACCGCCCGCCCGCGGGCCAGCCCCGCCAGCGCGTGCATCGCCCCCACCCGCACCTGGTCGGCGTCGTGCCCGAGCAGTTCGACGGCCTTCGCGAACCGTTCGTCCGAGATCCGGTCCCGGTCCTGGTCGGCTCGCCGCAGTTCGAGTTCCTGCCGCTGCCGCTCGACCTCCTGCCGTCGCTCCTCGACCCGGCGCCGCCGGTCGTTGAGCCACAACGCGTAGAGCGCGACGATGGCGCCGCCGGCGATACCGCCGGTCTTCAGCGCCTCGCTGCGGCTGGTCGCCGGATCGGTCAGCAACCAGCCGCCCACGGCCAGCAGGAGGACGAGCGAAGCGACGAACGTCCAGAGCAACGGGGAGCGGAGCGTCGGGGACCGGAGCAACCGCTTCATTCGCTCAGAATACGAAGAAGTTGCGGACGCAGAAGGACTTGTCCGGGTTGTCGTCCTTGGAGATCCCCGACCCGCTGACCTTCTTGCCCTTGACCGTGCCCTCGATGTCGCCGGTGACGAACCCGTCGCCGATGCCTGCGGTCGAGGTGACCTCCAGCTGCGACGGCGCCGGGGCCATGATGTCGATCGAGTCGCCCATGGTCGCCTTCATGTCCTCGCAGACCAGCGAGATCGCGCCGGCCTTGTCGCCCGCGCTCACCTTCGCCAGGAAGTCCTTGAGGTTCTGGACGCCCTTCGGGTTGCCTTCGGAGCCCGTGCCACCGCTTTCGGTGCTCTTCGGGCTGCTCTTGGGCGCGCTCGACTTCGGGCTGCTCTTCGGAGCGGAGGTCGGCGCCTGCTCGGGCGCGGACGAGGGCGGCGGCGCGGCCGTGTTGTTGCCTTCGTCCTTGGAGAGCAGGAAGCCCGGCGCGACGAACCCGGTGACACCGAAGGCGATCAGCACGACCACGCCGATCACGATCCCGATGATCAGGCCGGTCTTGCTCTTCTTCGGCGGCGTGGGCGGGCCGCCGTAACCCTGCGGGTAGCCCGGGTTGTTCGGGTCCCAGCCCTGCTGCTGCGCGTTGGGGTCCCAGCCTTGCTGCGGCTGCTGCGGGTATTGCTGGGTCTGGTCCCAGCCCTGCTGTTGCGGCTGCTGCTGGTACTGCTGGGTCTGATCCCAGCCCTGCTGCGGCTGCTGTCCGTACTGCTGAGGCTGACCGTACTGCTGGGTCTGGTCCCAGCCACCGGGCTGCTGTCCCTGGGGGTCCTGGCCGTAGGGCTGGCCTGGCTGGGGTGGGTAGGTCATCGGTCTCGCCTTCCGTACTGGGGCCTGAGGCTTCAGATCAGACGACCGGCGGTCAGCGCTGGTTCCGGATCCGCCCGTGCCAGGGGTTTCGGGGCATTCTGCCCCGGAAGGTACCCCGCGCGCCGAAGCGGCTCCCCGCCGAGGCGGGGAGCCGCTTCTTCACGGAATGCGCAGCTCAGCCGTTGGCCAGTGCCTGCAAGCGGTCGTAGGCGCCGTTGAAGGTGTTCTGGTCGAGCGGGCTGGAGGTGTACTGCCACACGGTGTAGAAACCCCAGCCGTAGGGCAGCGCGCCCACGGAAGACGCGTACCGCGCGATCCACAGCGGGACCGTGCCGCCGAAGTTCTGCGTCGAGCCGACGCAGGTGCTCCACCAGTTCGTCGAGGTGTAGATGACGGGCCAGCGGCCGGTGCGCTGCTGGTAGCGGTCGTGGAACGCCCGGATCCACGCCCCCATGGCCGACTGGCTCAGGCCGTAGCAGGTGGCGCCGTACGGGTTGTACTCGATGTCCAGCGCGCCCGGCAGTGTCTTGCCGTCCTTGGACCAGCCTCCGCCGTTGTTGACGAAGTAGTCCGCCTGCGCCGCGCCGCCGGAGACGTTCGGCAGGGCGAAGTGGTACGCGCCGCGGATGAAGCCCTGGTTGTACGAACCGTTGTACTGCTGCGCGAAGTACGGGTTCTTGTAGCTCGTGCCTTCGGTGGCCTTCGTCCACACGAAGCGCTTGCCCTGGTTCCACCAGCTGGCCCAGTCGACATTGCCCTGGTAGCTGGCGACGTCCATGCCCGCGACCGTCGCGAGCACGCCGGCCTCGGGCTGCGGCCGGGCCGCCTTCTCCTTGGACTCGGGGGTGGAGGTGTCGCCTTCCACGCGCCGGATCTGCGATCCGATCGTGTGGTCGTTCTGCTGAAGGTCCTGTTCGATCGACATGACCTCGGGGGACGGGGCGGCCGACGCCTGGACCGCGCTGCTGAGCAGGAGCAGCGCGGAGCCGACGGCGATGGCGATTCTTCGGGAAGTGCGCATACGACAATCCCTTCACGGATAACCCTCGCTGAGGACGGCTAACTTGCAGGTGGTAGCCGTCCGGGCACGATTGTTGACGACGGGTGCCGGGTTTGTCACTAACTTCCGTGAAATTGGTACTACGCGTGGGTGATTTTCATTTCCATGTTGACGGTGTTCTGTGATCTTGTAACCCCCGGCCGGCGCCGGGTGTCAGCCAAGCGACAAGGCGCGCACGCGATCTTGCGCGCCGTTGAACCAGTTCTGATCGCCGGGCAGGTCACCCTTGTTCGAGAACTGCCAGATGGTCTGCGTCTTCCAGCTCGCGGGCAGCTCCCCGATCTCCGTGTTGTAGCGCGCGATCCAGAGCGGGTTCTGCGAGAACACGTTGCTGTTTCCGGTGCAGCGCTTCCACCAGCTCGTCGACGTGTAGATCGCCGGATGCCGCCCGGTGCGGTGCAGATAGGCCGTGGCGAACGACGCCATCCACTCCACCATCTGCCCGGGCGTCTTGCCGTAACAGGTTTCGCCGTACGGGTTGTACTCGACGTCGAGCGCGCCCGGCAGCGTCTTGCCGTCGCCGGACCAGCCGCCGCCGTGGTCGACGAAATAGTGCGCCTGCGAGGCGCCGTCCGAGACGTCGGGACGCGCGAAGTGGTACGCGCCGCGGATCATGCCTACGTCGTAGGAACCGTTGTACTGCTGGGGAAACCGCGGATTGACGAAGCCGGTTCCCTCGGTCGCCTTCACGTAGGCGAACTTCGCGCCGGTCCGGGCCGCGGCGGGCCAGTCGACGTCGCCTTGATGCCCGCTGACGTCGTGGCCGAGTGTCTGGGCTTCGCCGCCGTACAGCGGCCCCGCCGACACGCCGGCACCTTCGTTCAGCGCGATCTGAGAACCGGCGTAATGCTCCTCGGCCCCGTCGTATCTGGGCCCGCTTTCACGTGCGACGGCGGGGGTCTGCGCGAGCAGCAGAACCCCCGCCGCGAGGACGGCCCCCCAGCCTTTCGAACACACTCTGCGACTCATCACGTCGTCACGATCCCTCGGGAAAAGGGAATCAGCGACTCGAACATCACCCGAAAGAGTTGCTTTCGGCCTGAATAAATTGGGCCGAGTGGGTTAATCGGGTCCTAACGACGCTCGTCCGAAAGGGCTTTGTCGAGGTGCTCCGAGGGGATGATCGCGGTGAGCCGATCGTGGGGATTGAGCGTCACGGGGTGCCCGGCGAGCAGCGGGACCATGTCCCGGCCCAGCACCGCGCGGGCGTGCGGCCATTCGCGCGGGACCAGCGTCTTGGCCGTGTACGCCGGCACCAGCACCTGGCCGTCGATGTTGTGGAAGCCGATCACCGTGCGCTGGACCGGCGAAAGGGCGTAGACGAACAGCGTCGAGTCGAGGAAGACGCGCGGCAGGTCGGCGGCCGGGCGGTGGTTCGTGCGCACCAGCTGGAGGAGCTGTTCGAGCTCGTTGCGGGGCTCCGGGAAGCCGAGCGCCTTGGGCGAGGGCCGGTAGCGGTCGTTGGGATGGAAGTCCTCGACGATCTCGCCGCCGCCGTTCACCGGGTACGCGCCGACGACCGCCCAGGACGGCACCGGGCCGTCGGGGTCGAAGGCCTCGTCGATGACATAAAGCCAGCTGTTGGGGTTGGCCTTGGCGTTCGCGCGCATCTCTTCGGTGATCTTCGGCTTGCCCGGTTTCCGCTTGCCCGCCGGGCTCGACGCCAACCGATCCGCCTCGTCCCGCTGCGCCATCGCCATCCCCACGTTCCGGGTGCCTGAAGGTTTGTTCGCGCTCACTCTACTGTTCTCCCATGGCCTCTTCGCGTTCGGTCGACCCCGCTGAGTTACGTGCCGCGATCACGGCGATTTCCCCCTGGTTGAGCGGATCCGGTCCGGATCCGGCCAGGTCCGAGCTGGCCGCGGCGGTGCGGCTGAGCCTGCGGACGCTGGCCTCGGACGCCCCGGGGAAGAGTGTCGAAGTGCGGGTGCCGCCGTTCGCGGCTGTGCAGTGTGTCGAAGGATTGCGCCATACGCGCGGGACGCCGCCGAACGTCGTCGAGACGGATCCGCGCACGTGGCTGGAACTGGCGACCGGGCGGCTCGGCTGGGCCGACGCCGTCGGGTCGGGGCGGGTCACCGCCTCCGGGAGCAGGGCCGATCTGGCCCGCTGGCTGCCGCTGGTTCGCCTCTGAAGGTGTTTTCGGATGTCATGAAAGGGTCTTTCAGGACAAGAAACGTCCTGAAAGACCCTTTCATGACACGCCGGAGGGCGGTCTTAAGCCTTGCGGCCGATGCCACCCGAGATGGTCCGCTGAGCCGCGTTGAGCTCCTTGATCCGCGGGCCGTCCGGCCACCAGTCGACGCACAGCTCGACGCCGGGCTCGACCATCTCGAGGTCGTGGAACAGCTCCTCGATCTCGGCCTTGGTGCGGAAGGTGCCCGAGCCCATCGGGCTGTGGATGAAGAAGTCCTCCATCTTGCGGGCGACCTGGGACAACTCGTCCTCCGGGTCGGAGAAGTGCGAGATCGCCACGTACGAACCCGACGGCAGCGCGTCGATGTACTTCTTCATGATCTTGGCGGGCTGGTCCTTGTCCCCGCTGAAGTGGTGCAGGGTGCCCAGCTGCAGCAACGCGATCGGCTGGGTGAAGTCGATGTGCCTGAGGATGTCCGGGTTCTCCAGGATCCGCTCCGGCTCGAAGATGTCGTCCGAGACGAAGTGGGTGTTCTCGTTCTCCTCGAGCAGCGCGCGCCCGTGCGCGAGGACGACCGGGTCGTTGTCGACGTAGACGACCTTGATCTCCGGGTTGATCCGCTGGACCACCTGGTGCGTGTTCTCCGCCGTCGGCAGGCCGGATCCCAGGTCGAGGAACTGGGTGATGCCCGTCTGGCTGGCGATGAACCGGCACGCCCGGATCAGGAAGCCGCGGTTCTCGGTCGCCAGATCCTGCGCTTCGGGAGCGGCCTGCTGGACCTTGTGCAGGACCTCCCGGTCGATCTCGTAGTTGTCCTTGCCGAGCAGGAAGGCGTCGTACACCCGGGCGATGCTGGCCCGGGTCGGGTCGACACCCACTGGCACTCGTTCCGTCCGCGTCGGGGCGTCGGGCATCTTGAACCTCACAAAACTGTGTCGGAAGTCTCGGGCTCTACGTAGAGTAGAACCACGTACGCGACCGGTAAACCGAGCCATGCCTGTCGTGTCGAGGCCCAAACGTGTACTTTCAGTAATCGGCTTGTTCCCCTGGCGAGTGTTGTCGTACGAAAGGTCCCCGGTCGATGAACGCGGTCACCCCGTCCGGCGGTGAGCAGTCCCTGGGTCCCACCGCGCGGCGGATGATCCTGGGGTCCCAGCTCCGGCGGATGCGCGAGGACGCGGGCATCACGCGCCAGGAGGCCGGCTACAGCATCCGCGGCTCCGAGTCGAAGATCAGCCGTCTCGAACTCGGCCGCGTCGGCTTCAAGGAACGCGACGTCGCCGATCTGCTGACGATGTACGGGATGACCGATCCCGGTGAGCGGCAACAGTTCCTCGACATGGTCAAGGAGTCGAACGAGCCGGGTTGGTGGCGCCGCTACGGCGACCTGATGCCGAGCTGGTTCAACGACCTCGTCGGGCTCGAAGAGGCCGCGGCCCGGATCCAGGTCTGGGAGCCGCTGTACGTCACGGGCCTGCTGCAGACCGAGGACTACGCGCGGGCGATCATGAGCCACGGCCGCAAGGACATGGTCAACGAGCAGATCGACCGCCGGGTCGCGCTGCGGATGCGGCGGCAGAAGATGCTCTCGCGGCCGGACGCGCCGCGGTTGTGGCTGGTGCTCGACGAGTCGGTGCTCCACCGGCCGATCGGCGACCGCGAGATCCTCAAGGGCCAGCTCGACTACCTGCTGGAGATGATCCAGCAGCCGAACATCTCGGTGCAGATCCTCCCGTTCGACCGGAGCGGGTATTCCGCCGACAGCGCGTTCTCGCTGCTCAGGTTCGCGGAAGAGGAATTGCCGAACATCGCCTACACCGAGTACCTGACCGGCGCGCACTACATCGACAAGCGCGACGAGATCGAGCGGTACAGCCGGGCGCTGGACATGCTCGCGGTCGACGCGGAGACGCCGGACCGCAGCCGCCAGATGCTGATGAAGCGCCGCGCGGAAATCTGAGTCACTCACCGTTGTGGGGTTACCCGCCGTCCCGGTGACGGCTGGGTTTTTCTTGTGTGCGCCCGAAAATCCCGCCACGAACAGTAGTTGGTCACTCGATGGTGGCTGTGGCGATCACGCTTTGGTGGTACGAAAGAGGGCCTGAGTCATCACTGCACGCGAATTCTGCAGAAACTTCTGCACGTGCATTTACCGTTGCAGTCACACGTGCTAACTTTGGGATCACAGGCAAATGCACATGCAGATGCATCGCCCGAAGTTCTCTCGTCGGGGAAGGTGGGGACCATGGCTGAACAGTTCGACAACGGCATCCCGGCCGATCGTCTTACCGGTGCGCAGTGGCGCAAAGCGAGCTACAGCAACGCCATCGGCAACTGCGTCGAGGTGGCACCGCTCGCCTCCGGCGAGATCGCGATGCGCAACTCGCGCTTCCCGGCCGGGCCGGCGCTGATCTACACGCAGGCCGAGATGGCCGCGTTCCTCGCGGGCGCCAAGGACGGCGAATTCGATGACGTTCTCAGGTGACACCATCACCGCGGAAATCACCGACATCGAAAGCGGCCTGCAGGAACTGATCCACCGCGGATACCAGTTCGTGCACCCGTGCGACGCGAACGGCGAGGTCATCGCCGTGGTCGGCGTCCGGGTCCACGACAACGTGGTGGACGTGGTCCGGCTCAACGCCGAGGACGACGTCGTCGCGACCCGCATGCCGGGTACCGAGGAGGACATCCTCGAACCCGACGTCTGGCTGTGGCGGTCCGCCGGCGACGCCGCGACGGTGCTGACGGCACTGCTCGCGCTGCCGGACGAGCGGACACCCGGCTCGCTGTACCTTCCGGAGACCGCGTCCAAGGGATGCTGGGTTCCCGGCCGCGGCGGCACCTCCAAGTGGCTCGCTGCGAGCTGAAATCCTCCTAAGCACAGTCGACCGCCTCTGTCGAGGGGGAGCGGTCGGCTGGTCGGGGGTCGTGAGTGCCGGGCCTTGACACCTGCCCGTCACTCACGGTCACGTTGCAACCCCAGCTCGAAGCGTGTCCAGTGCCACGTCGCGCGGCGCGTTGATCTCCGGCTCACCGTTTACACTGGTGGCGGCCTGCCCTCTTTCCTCCCTGGGAGCACCTCGGTGGTTTCCGACCCGTCCCCCGCCGGACAGCCCGTGACCGACCAGCCCGATCCGGAACCCCGCGAGGAATGCGGTGTCTTCGGTGTCTGGGCGCCCGGAGAAGAGGTCGCGAAGCTGACCTACTACGGGCTCTACGCACTTCAGCACCGCGGCCAGGAAGCGGCCGGAATCTCGGTCTCCGACGGTTCGCAGATCGTCGTCTTCAAGGATCTCGGCCTGGTCAGCCAGGTGTTCGACGAGCAGGTCCTGCAGTCACTGCAGGGACACATCGCCGTCGGGCACTGCCGCTACTCGACCACCGGCGCGACCATCTGGGAGAACGCGCAGCCGATCTTCCGCACCACCGCCACCGGCAGCGGACTGTCCTTCGCGCACAACGGCAACCTGGTCAACACCGCCGAGCTGCGTGATCGCACGGTCGAAGCCGGTCTCAAGCCGCACGCCGGCCTGACCGGTTCTTCCAGCGACTCCGACCTGGTGTGCGGGCTGCTCGCGGCCAACGCCGCCGACAAGGGCATCGAAGCCGCCGCGCTCGAACTGCTGCCCACCCTCAAGGGCGCGTTCTGCCTGGTCTTCGCCGACGAGTCCACCTTGTACGCCGCGCGCGACCCGCACGGCGTCCACCCGCTGGTGCTCGGCAGGCTCGAACGCGGCTGGGTGGTCGCGAGCGAGACGGCCGCGCTGGACATCTGCGGCGCGTCGTTCGTCCGCGAGGTCGAGCCCGGCGAGCTCATCGCGATCGACGCCGAGGGCCTGCGCTCCTCACGGTTCGCGAACCCCGAGCCCAAGGGCTGTGTCTTCGAGTACGTCTACCTCGCGCGCCCCGACACCTCGATCGCCGGGCGCAGCGTGCACGCGACCCGCGTCGAGATCGGCCGCAAACTCGCCGCCGAACATCCGGCCGACGCCGACCTGGTCATGCCGGTGCCCGAATCCGGCACCCCGGCCGCCATCGGTTACGCGCAGGGTTCCGGCATTCCCTACGGCACCGGCCTGGTGAAGAACGCCTACGTCGGGCGCACCTTCATCCAGCCGTCGCAGACCATCCGCCAGCTGGGCATCCGGCTGAAGCTGAACCCGCTGCGCGACGTCATCCGCGGCAAGCGGCTGGTCGTGGTCGACGATTCCATCGTCCGCGGCAACACCCAGCGCGCGCTGGTCCGCATGCTGCGGGAGGCGGGCGCGCTCGAAGTGCACGTCCGGATCGCCTCGCCGCCCGTCCGCTGGCCGTGTTTCTACGGGATCGACTTCGCGTCCCGCGCCGAACTGGTGGCCAACGGCGTCGACCTCGACGGCATCCGCCGCTCGATCGGCGCGGACACCTTGGGCTACATCTCCCTGGACGGACTGGTCGCGGCTTCGGAGCAGCCGAAGTCGCGGTTGTGCACCGCCTGCTTCTCCGGCGAGTACCCGATCGCGCTCCCCGAGGACGCGCTGATCGGGAAGCACCTGCTGGAGAGCCTGGACTCGGTCAATGGCGCGGCGAAGCCCGTCAGCCCTGCCGGGTACGGTGCTGAAGACGCCATCCGGCGTCCCTAGTCCTTTCTTCCAAGAGTTGGAGTCCGCTTCCGTGAGCGAGTCCACGAGCGCCACGTACGCCGCCGCCGGCGTCAGCATCGACGCCGGTGACAAAGCCGTCGAGCTGCTCAAACCACACGCCGAGAGGGCCACCAGGCCCGAGGTGATGGGTGGGGTCGGCGGTTTCGCCGGGCTGTTCTCCCTGAAGCTGGACAAGTGGAAAGAGCCGGTGCTGGCCTCGTCGACCGACGGGGTCGGCACCAAGATCGCCGTCGCGCAGGCGCTCGACAAGCACGACACCGTCGGCATCGACCTGGTCGCGATGGTCGTCGACGACCTGGTCGTCACCGGCGCCGAGCCGCTGTTCATGCAGGACTACATCGCCGTCGGCAAGGTCGTGCCGGAGAAGATCGCGGCGCTGGTCGGCGGCATCGCCGAAGGCTGCGTCCAGGCGGGTTGCGCGCTGCTCGGCGGCGAGACCGCGGAGCACCCCGGCCTGATGGGCGAGCACGACTACGACCTCTCCGGCACCGGCATCGGCGTCGTCGAAGCGTCGAAGGTGCTCGGCCCGGAGCGGGTCCGCCCCGGCGACGTCGTCCTCGCGCTCGGTTCGTCCGGCCTGCACTCCAACGGCTACTCGCTCGCCCGGCACGTGCTGCTGGACATCGCGCGCATGCCGCTCGACGGGCACGTCGAGGAGTTCGGCCGCTCGCTGGGCGAGGAGCTGCTGGAGCCGACCAGGATCTACGCGAAGGACTGCCTCGCGCTGGCCGCCGAGGCCGAAGTCCGCACGTTCGCGCACGTCACGGGCGGCGGGCTGGAGCAGAACCTCGCCCGGGTCATGCCGCGCGGCCTGGTCGCGCGGCTCGAACGCGGCACCTGGACCCCGGCGCCGGTGTTCGCGCTGGTCGGTCACCGCGGCAAGGTCGAGCGCGCCGAACTGGAGAAGACGTTCAACATGGGCGTCGGCATGGTCGCGATCGTCGGCCCCGACGACGTCGACCGCGCGCTCGCGATGCTGACCGCGCGGCACGTGCCGGCGTGGATCCTCGGCGACGTGCAGCCCGCGGAGGACCCGGACGGCCCGCGTGCCGTGCTGTCGGGCGACCACCCTCGCTTCTGATTTAACGGCTTGGGCCCGGATGTCACACTGGATCCGTGGCTGATGACGTGGTGGTCGGCACCCGGTTCGTGATCCCGGGCGCCGAATTGAGCGAACGGTTCTCCCGGTCGTCGGGTCCGGGTGGGCAGGGCGTGAACACCACGGACTCGCGGGTCGAACTGTCCTTCGACGTGGCCGGTTCGGCGTCCGTCCCGGACCATCTCCGGGCCCGGATGCTGGACCGGCTTTCGTCGCGTCTGGTCGAAGGCGTCGTCACGATCGCCGCGTCCGAACACCGATCCCAGCTGATGAACCGGGAAGCCGCGCGGGCCCGGCTGGTGATGTTGCTGCTGGACGCGTCGGCGCCACCCGCCGCCAAGCGGCGTCCCACCAAACCGTCACGAGGTTCGAAGGAACGCCGCCTGGCCTCGAAGAAGCGCCGCGGCGAGGTCAAGAAGTCACGCCGCGGCGGCTATTCAGACGACTGACAGGTGCACGCATTCGGCCGCGGTCTTGAAACCGACCCGGCCGTAGACGCGTTCCGCCTGCCCGGCGCCCGGTGTCAGGAACACCGACCGGCCGCCGCGGGAGTGAGCCTCCCGCGTCAGGTACTCCGTCATCGCCGCCGCGATCCCGCGGCTCCGGTACCGCTCCAGCACGCCGATGCCCGCGACCTCGGTCGCGCCGTCGACGATCGCGGTCGCGACCCCGCCGCCGACGACGTCGCCGTTTTCGTCGACAGCCATCACCGACATGGTCTCGCCGCTCAGCTGATCCGGCGAAGGGTCGAGGTGCTGATCGGGGTCGGTTTCCCCGAACGCCAGGTTCTGCGCCCGGATCATCTTCCGGAGCTCGCCGGCGGTCTTCGGGGCGACCAGGCTGATCCCGGCCGGGTCCGGCTGGGCGACGACCTGCTCCGGCGTGCAGATCATCAGCGGAACCCGGCGTTCCAGCGTGTAACCGCACTCGACGAGCACGGCTTCGGCCGCGGGAACGGCTTCGGTCAGGAACTCCAGACGAGGCACGAGCCCGCGCTCGCGGAACGCCTTCGTGAGTCCGGCGATGTCGTCGTGCGTGGGGACGGCGCCGTCGTCGGGGATCGCGTAGTTGAGGAACGGGCTGGCGGCCTCGACGTAGTACGTGGCCAGGAACGGCCCGATCCGCTCGGTCTCGCGGAACTTGGCCGCGGTGGTGCGGATGTAGGACTGGAGAGCACGAATGGTCTCGGAATGCACTGGTGGAAAGCCTTTCGGGCAAGAAGAAGAGACACACGGGAAGACCCGCGTGCGTGCTGGAGCTGGCGTAGGCGCCGGCTAGCTCGTGCCGACGCCGCTGAAGGCGTCAGGCATGAGGCATCCCTCTTCTCTGTCGGAAGGGCTTTCGCACCTACCTTCGCACGAGGGGCAAGCGGTTTACCGCCGCTGCGGATGCGCGATGCTCGAATACCGCTCGTCCCACACCGACCTCGGGACCCGCATCCGGACGGGCGCGTCGCACACCCGCCGGACCTGCGCCGGGATCTTCACCGGCGGCCGGACGTCCAGGCGGTGCCAAAGCCGTTTGCTCAACGCGGCTCCCGCCACCGCGCCCAGCGTGTTCAGCAGGACGTCGTCGGCGGAGGTGACCCGGCCCGCTTGTATCAGATATTGCGTACCCTCCACCAGCACCGAGAGGGCCAGCGCGCCCAGCGCGATCCGGATCAGCGACCGCAGACGGCGGGAACGCACCGGGAGCAGGGCGCCGAGCGGGCTCAGCAGGAGCAAGTTGCCCAGTGCCTGCCAGAGATTGGCGCCGTCGTTCAGCGCGAGGCGCAGGTCGGTGCCGGGCAAGAGGTTCAGCCTGCTGCCCTGTGCGCCGGTCACCGGCATCGTGACCAGGCACAACACCAGGAAGCAGGTCAACGCGAGGGTCATGTCCACGGCGGCGGTCGCGGACGCGGTGAAGCGGTCGGCTTGTCTTCGCCACCGGTGCGCCGCGAGCAGCGGCCAGCCGAGCAATGCGTACGGAAACGCGGTGATCGCCAACGGGATCATCGCGCCGAAAGCGCGGAGCAGCTCACCCATGGCCTTCCTTTCCGGAGCGCCCAAGATCACCTTCGCATCACAAGATCGGCTCGGCATGGCGGAGCGAGCTCTCTAAGAGGTGATCTTTTCCGGTAGCGGAAAAGGGTTTCCCATGCTGGGGACCGTCCACAAAGGAACCTGTGGACAACTCTGTGGATGGCCGCGAAGTAACCGGAAGAAGGCGTTATCGCACAAGGAAAAGCCTTGTGAGTGACCTGTGTACTACTTGCCGTGTCCGGCGAGCTCGCGTGCGCGTTCGATCAGCTTCTGGAGGTGCAGCCCGCGACGCACGTCACACGGGTGGGACGTCGTCCCGCTCGCCGCCATCGCGGCGAAATCGTCCAGGAGCGCGGTGTACGACTCTCCGGCCGACCCCGGTTTCCGGCCCAGAGTGCGATAGCCGTGCTCGCCGTAAACGGCCACTTCGACGACCGTCGGCTGGATCGGCAGCCGCAGCGACAGGGTCGCCGTACTGGTCGCGCCACCCGCGTGGGCGAACAGGAACTGCCACAGATCGTCATCGGTCCGGTCGGCGGCGAGCACCTCGGTGATCTCACCGAGCGCCGCGTCCAGCAAGTCGAAAGCGTGCGGGCCGATGTCGGCGAGCGCTCCGGAGTCGTGCCGCCACGCCGAGGACTGGTACTGCCCGCCGAGCAGCGCGCCCGAAAGCCACCGCGCCCCGCCGCCCCGCCAGCCGCCGGTCTCCTTGATGCCGTCGAGCCATTCGCGGGTCATCGGTGAGAAACGCAAGGTCAGGACCACGAGCGCGGCTACGCCGGCGGCTTCGACAGCGTCCGCGAGCCGCTTCGCGCCGTCGAGATCCGCGGCGATCGGCTTCTCCAGGATCAGGTGCTTGCCCGCTTCGGCCGCCTTGACCGCCAGCTCCGCCTGAATGGCGGGCGGCACGGCGAACGCGACAGCGTCGACCTGGTCGAGCAGCTCCTCGAAGCTGTCGACGGCCTGGGCGCCGTGTGCGTCAGCCAGCTCTTTCGCGGCTTCGGGACGCCTGGTCCAGACCGTGCTCAACGTGGTTCCGGGGTGATCGGCGAGACCCGGTGCGTGCACCGTCTTCGCCCATGGACCCGCCCCGACCAGACCCGCGCGCAGCTGCCCCTGTCCCACGCCTCCAAGTCTAGGTGTGCCGCTTCGCCGGCTGAACGCGCCACCGAAGATCCGCGATCCGCCATTGCCAGAGGACTGAACGCGCAGGAAAAGGGTGGGTCAGGAGTAGCTGTAGAACCCGCGGCCGGTCTTCTTGCCGAGCAGGCCGGCGTCGACCATGCGCAGCAGCAGCGGCGGCGAGGAGTACAGCGGCTCCTTGAACTCGGCGTACATCGAGTCCGCGATCGCCTTGATGGTGTCCAGGCCGATCAAGTCCGACAGCCGCAGCGGGCCCATCGGGTGCGCGGTGCCCAGCTCCATGCCGCGGTCGATGTCCTCCGCCGACGCGAAGCCCGACTCGATCATCCGGATCGCCGAAAGCAGATACGGCACGAGCAGCGAGTTCACGATGAACCCGGCGCGGTCCTGCGACCGGATCACCGTCTTGCTCAACGCCGTCGTCGCGTGCTCTTCCGCACGGCGGGCGGTGTCTTCGCTGGTCAGCAGCGAGGGCACCAGCTCGACGAGCGGCAGCACCGGGACCGGGTTGAAGAAGTGGATGCCGACCACCTGCTGCGGGCGGTCGGTCGCCATCCCGAGCTTCATGATCGGGATCGACGAGGTGTTGGACGCGAACACCGCGTCCTCACGCTCGACGATCTTGTCCAGCGACCGGAACACCTCGACCTTGGCCTGCTCCTGTTCCAGGATGGCCTCGATGACGAGGTCGCGGTCGGCGAACTCGCCGATCTCGGTGGTGAAGCGGAGCCGACCGAGCGCCGCGTCGGCGTCTTCCTGCGAGAGCTTCCCGTTCTTGACGCCGCGTTGCAGCGACTTCTCGATCCGCGCCCGCCCGGAATCCAGCGCGGGCTGATTCACCTCGGTGACGATCACGTCCAGACCGGCTCGTGCGTGCACCTCGGCGATGCCCGAGCCCATGAGCCCGGCTCCGATGACACCTACTCGCGCTACGTCAGACATGGCACCTCTCTCCATATTTTGGGCAGCACGCGACACGCGAGGGTGGTCACCGGGAAGAACCCGGATCCACCCTCGCGTGTCACGCGTTGCTCAGCGGCGGTATTCGTCGTACCCGTCGTACGGGTCGTCGTCGTACCGCTTGTCGTCCTCGTGCCTGTCTTCCGAGGAACTACTGGACAGCTCGCGCTGCAAAGCATCGAAGTCGGTTTCGTGCGAGCTGTACTTGAGCTCGCGCGCCACCTTCGTCTGCTTGGCCTTAGCCCGGCCGCGCCCCATGGCTCGACCCCCTCGCACAGGGGCGGGGCGGCCGGGGGAATCGGCGGCCCCGCATCGTCTCGACAATTATTTCCTGCTGACACCGTACCGTGTCTGGGGGGTTGGATGCGACGTGGCACGGTGTGCCGGTGGCGACAGTGTTCACCGAACGCCGGTTACCGGCCGGTCGGTGGCGATAGTCGCAGGTCGGCGTGCCACGATGCTCCTGTGCCCCGTCCGTTCGCGGCTTATCTCCGCGTCTATGAGCCCCTGCTCGCGCTGGGGGACCCGCCGGACGAACGCCTGCTCGAGGCCGTCGAAGCGGCCCGGCTCGATCGTTCGGCCGCGGGGACGCGCGAGCAGGCACTGTGGCTCAAGTCACAGCACGTCGGACGGCTGTTGCCCGCCGAACTCGCGGACGGCAGGGCCGCGCCCAGCCTCGTCACCGACGTGCTCGTCCTGGACCCCGAAGACGTGTCGGAGGGTGAGCACGGCGACGCCGGTCCGGGACCGCTGATCTGCCCGATGGAGATCCGCGCCCGCTCGGCCGCCGCGCTGGTGACCTTCCTCGGCGACGCGCATCCGGCGTTGAAGAACGCGGTGCTCGACGCCGGGGGCGCTTCGCTCGACATGATCCGCTCGCGGGCGAAGTCCGCCATCGGCGATCTGTCCGCTTCGGCGTCGCACACGCTCTCGACGACGTGGACCGTCCCGCTTCCGTGGTTCGTGCTGTTCGACCCCGGGATGCGCCGGGTCAAACTCGGCAAGGGGCGCCACGACCCCGAGCGCGAGGTGTCTTGGCGGGTCTCCATCGCCGACGCGCGGCATCGCGCCCGCGAGGTCGGTGACCTGCTCGAAGCGACCTTCGGTGACTCAGCACCCGGCCGGGTGCTGCTCGAAACGCGACGCTGGCTCGACAGCTTCCACCCCGGCTCCGCGGTCGAACTCGACTACGGCGGACTCGTCCAGCTCTTCGCCGACTCGATCCTGCAGGCCGACACGACCGCTGAAGAGGTGCACGACATCCTCGACGCGCTCCGCACCGGCAACGTCGACGAGCTGGCGGAACTGTTCGCCGACCTGCGGGACTTCTGGGGAGACCTGGCCGCGCGGGAACGCGCGAACTAGCCGAAGAGTCCCGCGGTGACCCGCAGCTCGCCGACCGGTTTCCCGCCGCCCGAGACCGCGTCGCGCGCGAGGCCGCCCGCCTCGTCACCCGGGTCGATGCCGAGATGACGCAGGGTCGCGAGCAGCAACGGGATCCGTGCCCGCGCGGCGCCGTCGTCGATCTTCAGCGCGAGCGCGGTGCCGTCCGGGAGGGCGAACGCGTGCACGCCCTCGGCGCCGCCCTTCGAGAGCAGGCCTTCCACACTCCGCATCAGCACGGTGTCCTCGCGGCCGGTGCCCGCGACCTGCCAGGGATGCGCGCGGACGGCGTCCGCGACCCGGCGATCCGGTCCGCCCATCGCGGTGACCAGCCTGCCGAAGGAACGGGCGAGGCCGGTGAGGGAGAACGCGAACAGCGGGGCTCCGCAGCCGTCGACTCCGACCGTCTCGATCTTCTCGCTGGTGAGGTCGGCGACGGTGGCTTCGATCATCTTCTGCAGCGGATGCGCCGTGGACACGTAGTCCTCGGTCGGCCAGCCGAGCTGGGCGCAGGTCGTGAGCATCGCGGCGTGCTTGCCGGAGCAGTTCATCGCGGCGCGGCGTTTCCCCGCCGCGGCGACGGCCAGCATGCTCGGCTCGTGCAGCGGGAAGGCGGGCGGGCAGGCCAGCGCGTCCTCGGTCAGGCCCGCGCGGGAAAGCATCGACAAGGCGCCGTCGACGTGGCCGGGCTCGCCGTTGTGCGATCCGCAGCCCAGCGCGAGGTCCTCGTCGTCGATCGTGAGGCCGGCGCGCAGCATCCCGACGGCCTGGAGCGGTTTGTTGGACGAGCGCGGGTAGACCGGGCGCTCGATGTCGCCCGCGGAGAACCGGACCGACCCGTCCGGGGCCGTGATCACGAGCGCGCCGCGGTGCGTGCTTTCGACGAAGCCGGATCGGACGACCTCGACCAGGACGGGATTCGTCACTCGGATCCGCCGCGTTCGGTGTCGAGCAGGTCGTCGACGGACGCCGTGCCCTTGCGGTAGCGGGTCGCGATCTCGGCGTTGATCGTGTCCATCACGCCCTGCACCTCGCGGCGGTACGAGGAGACCGAGACCTCTTCGTCGGCGTACCGGTTGAGCGCGTTGAGCAGCTTCTCGTCCGAGAGGGTGCTGACGTCGGAAAGATCCGTGTCGCCGATGAGCGCCTCGGCGAAGCGCCGGTGCTCGCCCGCGCGGGACGGCTCCAGCCGCTGATGCCTGCCGGAACCCGTGGCCGGGCCGATCGCGTTGTCCGCCAGGATCGCGGCCAGCCGCTCGACGACACTGCTCTCGCCGCCCGAACTCCGGCGCTCCTGCTCGGCCCGCACGATGTCGATCCGCGCGTGCAGCAGACGCCGCAGGTACGACAGGTCTGTCTCCTCCTGCGCGGCCTCGTCACGGCGCTCGCGCAGCACGGAGAGAGTCAGCTCGCCGAGGTCGCTGAGATACCCAGGGCCGAGCACGCGGTCGATACGACGGCGACCACCGGGCCGGACTTCGATCACGCGCGTAGCTTATCGCGCTCACGCCGAAATGTTCCGCAGGGAGCGATACCACAAGGATCTCTGCCCCTACCGACACCCTCCGCCGCGCTACCGCACTTTCGGTCCCTTCCAGAGCGCGCCCCCCACCCGTCCCGGGGGCGGCCCCAAGTCCAGTCTACCGGGGGTGGGGGTGGAAAAGTGCTGGTCGGCGGGGTTGTCCACAGGTGGGCGGGGTTGTGGACAACTGTAGTGCGGGGTGAAGGGGACTTTTCGCCGCATGTGACGTGGGGAAGGGGGCCTTCATGTACTTGGTGAGGAGTGAGGGCCGAGTTTCCAGCGCTTAGCCGAGGCAAGGGGGCCTTCACGCGACGCCGTTGTGACAGCCGAGGCAGCCGAGGCGAAAGTGACGCCCCCGAAGTCCGTGAAGGCCTCCTTGAGGGACCCAGAGTCCCTCAAGGAGGCCTTCACGGACCAGGCAGCGGCCATGCCACAAGAAAACCCAGGTCAGCCCCGCAGTCGTTGTGCGGCCTCCCGGCCCGGAGCGGGAGCCTCACCCGGCACCGAGTCCGGGTCGATGGCCGCCTGCACGACGCGGTCCTCGGCGCCGACCAGCAGTTCCGCGCCCGGTCGCGTCGAGCGTTTGACCAGTGCCAGCGCGATCGGTCCCAGCTCGTGGTGCTGCACCACGCTGCCCACGCGCCCGACCGTGCGGCCGCCGAGGACCACCGGGTCGCCGGTTTCCGGCGTGATCTCCGGCGAACCGTCCAGATGCAGCAGCGCCATGTACCTCGGCGGCCGTCCGACGTTGTGGACCTTCGCGACGGTCTCTTGTCCCCGGTAGCAGCCCTTCGCCACGTGCGCGGCGGAGTCGACCCAGTTCACCTCGTGCGGGATCGTGCGCTCGTCGGTGTCGATCCCGACCCGCGGCCGCAGCGACTCGACCCGCAGCGCGTCGAAGGTCCAGCTGCCCGCCGGGCGCGCGCCCGCGTCGGTCAGGCGGCGCCACCAGTCGGCGAGCTCGGCGCGGGGCACGGCGAGGTCGACGCTGTGCCGCCCCGGCCACGGCATCCGCCGCGCGAAACCGCCGGGGATCGGCGCGACGGAGTACGCGTCCGAGCCCAGCGACACACCCACGGAGTCCAGCACCCGGTCCGCGTCGGGGCCGAGGACGGTCAGCAGCGCCAGGTCCCCCGACACATCGCGGATGTCCACTTTGGACCAGAATTTCATCGCTTCGAGGTACTCGCGCAACGTCTGCTTGCCGCCGGAAGGCAACGCGCTGGAGGCCATCGCGCCCTTGTCGCTGTCCAGCCACACCGTGCCGCCGGAATGTGCGACGACCATGTGGGTGTCGACGCGGCCTTGGCTGTCCAGCACGAGCGCCTCGGTACCGGTGCCGTCGGCGAGTCCGGTGACGTGCTGCGAGATCACCAAATGCAGCCAGGACAACCGTTCTTCCCCGGTCACGGCCAGGATCTCGCGGTGCGAACGGTCGATCACGACCGCGCCGCGCGCCGCCGTCCGTTGCTCGGCGAAGGGGTCTCCCCAATGCCAAGGGACCCCCTCCTCCGGATGCCCGTCGGGTGCCGCGATCGGTCCGGGAAGGTCGAGCAAGGGGGAGCGGTAGGGCATGAAACCCATGCTAGTGAGTACCGTGTCCCCATGCGCGTGCTTGCCTTCCTCGACGGGACCCTGGCCGACCCCGAAGCCGCTCACCTGCGGGTGGACGACCTCGGATTGCTTCGCGGTGACGGCGTGTTCGAGACGATTCTCGTCGTCGACGGACGCCCCCGCGAACTTCGCCCGCACCTCGAGCGGCTGGCCCGTTCCGCGGCCATGCTCGACCTGCCGGAGCCGGTCCTCGCGGACTGGGAACGCGCCGCGCAGGTCGTCATCGACAACTGGTCCGGCACCGCCGAAATCGCGCTGAAACTGGTGTACACCAGGGGAATCGACGGTGACCCCGAGGCGAAGCCGTTCGGGTTCGCGCTCGGTGTGGAGATCGACGAGAAGGTCCTGCGGGCCCGCGTCGAAGGCGTCGCGGCTGTCACCCTCGAACGCGGTATCGAGCCCGATCTCGCCGAGCGCGCGCCGTGGCTGCTGCTCGGCGCGAAGTCGATTTCGTACGGCGTCAACATGGCCGCGCTGCGGGAGGCGGGCCGCCGCGGCGCGAGCGATGTGATTTTCACCGCCGCCGACGGTTCCGTCTTCGAAGGGCCGACTTCGACGGTCGTCCTCGCCAAGGACAAGACGCTCTACACGCCTCCGGCGACCATCGGCATCCTGCCGGGGACCACGCAGGCGGCGCTGTTCCGCGGCGCCGAGCGGGCGGGCTGGTCGGTCAAGGTCGAGCCGCTGAAGGTCTCGGACCTCACCGCGGGTGAAGGGCTGTTCCTCGCCTCGTCGGTCCGCAAGCTGACCAGGGTGCACACGCTCGACGGCGTCACGCTCGCCGACTCCAGCGCGATCCACGCAGAACTGGCAGCCGCGTACGAGAGCGAATACGCGATCAGTTGAGCTGACTGATGATCAGCAGGTGCGGCAGGATCGCTTCTTCGCGATAGGCCGCGATCTTGTGGTGCCCGTCGAGGATCACCGCCCCGTCGGCGGTCTCCAGCACGACCGCGACCGGACGGTGCCCGCTCTTGATCGCCGTCCGGTAGTAGCCGACCCGCGAGACGTCGGCGGGCGGCCAGTCGGCGCTCGGGGTCAGGTAGCGGTCTTCGGCCAGCCGTTCGGGGCCCGAGACCTGGTACTCGCCGTCGGCGAACAGCGCGAGAAGCGGGCGGAGCGTGTCGCCGAGCGGGCGCCGCATCTGGCCGGTGGCCAGCGCGATCCGCAGCGACTGCGGGAGTTCGGGCTGCGAAGGGACCGAATTCGTGTCGATGACACCTGTGCCACCGTCGACCTTTACCTGTTCCACATCCTCGTGGACGAGTGAAAGCGGAGAAGGGTTCCGGGACGGGCCTGCGCGAGCGCCGGGAGTGACGCCCGTCTCACCACCGCCGCCACCGGATAACCACCGGTAGTCGGATGATCCGCCAGGAAAACCACCGGCAACCCGTTCGGCGGAACCTGGACGGCGCCGGTCAGCAGGCCTTCGCTCGGCAGCTCCTGCTCGGCGTATCCGGCGTCGCGAGTCAACGCTGGTCCGTCGAGCCGGAGGCCGACCCGGTTCGATTCCGCCGTCACCGTCCACGTCTTCGCGAGCCCGGCCGCCAGGTTCTCGAACCAGTGCGCCCGCGGGCCCGGATCGACCTGCACGACCAACGACGCCGGAGCGACCGTGGGCAGGACGACATCGGCGCCTCCGGGCGGGGACGGCGTGCCGAGCGGGAGGACGTCGCCCGCTCGCAGCGGAGCGGGTCCGATCTCCGAAAGGACGTCCCGCGACCGGCTGCCGAGTTCGGCGTCCACCGCGATCCCGCCGGAAACCGCCAGATAGCACCGCAAACCGGTGGCGGGCGCGCCGATCGTCACGACCTGGCCGCCTGCCAGCCACACCGGCACGTGCGAGCCGACCGCGCGCCCGTCGACTTCGACGTCGACGGCGGGGCCGGTCACCGCGATCGTGCAGGAAGCCGTCGCTCGCAGGCTCAGCCCGCCGAGCAGGCACTCGACGCCCGCGGCGTCCTCGTCGTTGCCGGCGAGCCGGTTGGCCAGCCGCAGCGCCGGGACGTCCAGCGCGCCGGACGGCGGGACGCCGAGATGCGCGTAGCCGGGCCTGCCGAGGTCCTGGACCAGCGCGAGCGGACCCGGCCGGACCACTTCGAGTGCCCTCATCCGGCGCTCCGGAACCGCACGCGGTCGCCGGGCGCGAGCAGCGCGGGTGGTTCGGCTCGGGGATCGAACAGGACGGTCCGGGTGTGGCCGATCAGCCGCCAGCCACCGGGCGAGACGCGCGGGTACACGCCGGTGAACTCGCCCGCGATCCCGACCGAACCCGGGGGAACGCGAGTGCGCGGAGACGGCAGTCTTGGCTGCTGGAGCGGTTCGGGAAGCCCTGTCAGATAACCGAAACCGGGCGCGAACCCGGTGAAGGCCACGGTGTAGACGGCGCCGGTGTGCGACCGGACGACGTCCTCAGTGGACAGTCCGGCGTCCCGCGCGACGAGTTCGAGGTCTTCGCCGTCGTAGGTGACGTCGAGGGTGATCTCGCGGGATTCGCTTTCGGGAGGATGTTCCAGGTCCGCGTCGGACAGAAGATCGCGGACGGCGGCGAGGGCGCCCGAGCCCGGGGTTTCCACCACGAGCAGGCTGCGGGCGCCGGGCACGAGTTCGGCGATCCCGGACGGGCGTGCCGACGAGACAGCGGCGTGCGCGGCGATCGTCTGCGCCAGGGAATCACAGTCGAGCAGGGCGGCGTGCTCGCCGTAGGCACGCCACCGCACGGGAGAAGGTCAGCCCACCACGCGACGCAGCAGCGCCGACGTGTGCGGCTGGAGTTCCTGGCCCATCATGGCGCGCTCCTCGACGTAGCCGAGTTCGCCGTTGACGATGCCGTAGAGCCGCTGCGAGGCCGTGACGTCCTTGGCCGTCGAAGTGCGGACGACCGCGTCGGTGCCCAGCTCCCAGGCCGGAACCGAGGCCTTGCCGCGGGGCTTGCCGTAGAAGAGTTCGACGATGCCGGTGTTGTGGGTCAGCAGCAGCTCGATCGTGTCGTCGGCCTGCGGACGCCAGAAACCGGACTCCCGCGCGGCGGGACGGATGACCTTGCCCTCTTCGTCGAGGAGCCAGGCGCGGGCCTCGTGCGTGAGGAAGGGGCGGCCGTCGTGCGCGATGGTCAGCTGCATGCCGAACCGGTACGGGCCGTCGATGGTCGGGTAGTCGACCTCGCCCTCGCCGCGCCACACGCCGACGAGCGGCAGCAGCGCCAGGCAGGCGTCGTTGAGGTTCGGGCCTTCGCGCAGGTTCGCGGTGTCGCCCGGGATGGGCATGTCGTCGAACTGGGGAAGGTTCCGGTCGCGCGTGGTTTCCGCGCGCTTTTCCGCGGCCTGGATGGCCTCGTCGCCGCTAGCCGTCATCGGTCAGCGCTGGTCCGCGTAAAGCCGGTAGACGACGTACACGGCGAACCAGGTGATCGCGACGCCGGCGAGCACCAGCAGGGTCGTAAACAGGATCTCCACGCCACGCACTTTAGTCGCTACCTGCCCGGACGGGCCCGCTGAGGGTCCGTGGCAGTGCCCACAAGTACAGGAAGGCCCCCTTCACGGCGCTAGGCGCAATGAAGGGGGCCTTCCTGTACTTGTGGTCGTCAGGCGACCGAGATGGCGAGCTGGTGGACGCCGGGACCCTGAGCGGTCACGGACGCTTCGCCGTTGCCGGAGCGGTGCAGCGCGCGCACCGTCCAGTCGCCGGGGGCCGCGTAGAAGCGGAAGTCGCCGTCCGCCGACGAGACGACCTCGCCGGTGAAGTCGCCGCCGCCGTCCAGCAACCGCACGAAGGCGCCGCCGACGGGCCCTTCCGCGCCGGTCACCTTGCCGGCCAGCACGACCTGGCCGCGGGTGTCGTAATCGGCGGGCGTGGCCTCCTGGACCGGTGCGCCGCAGCTGTCGTCAGCCATCACTTAGCTCCCAACTCGACCGGCACGCCGACGAGCGAGCCGTATTCCGTCCATGAACCGTCGTAGTTCTTCACGGCGTCGTAGCCGAGGAGCTCGTGCAGCGCGAACCACGCGATGGACGAACGCTCACCGATCCGGCAGTACGCGATCGTGGACTTCGACTCGTCGAGGCCCTCGTCGGAGTACAGCTCCTTGATCTCTTCCTCGGTCTTGAAGGTGCCGTCCTCGTTGGCGACCTTCGCCCACGGGACGTTCAGCGCGCCCGGGATGTGGCCCGGGACCTGCGACTGCTCCTGCGGCAGGTGCGCCGGGGCGAGCAGCTTGCCGGAGAACTCGTCGGGCGAGCGCACGTCGACGAAGTTGCTGCCGCCGATGGCCTGGACGACCTCGTCGCGGAACGCGCGGATCGACAGGTCCTGCTCCTTGGCCTTGTACGTGGTGGCCTCGCGCTTGACCTCTTCCGAGTTCAGCTCGCGGCCGTCGAGCTCCCACTTCTTGCGGCCGCCGTCGAGCAGCTGCACGTTCTCGTGGCCGTAGAGCTTGAAGTACCAGTACGCGTACGCCGCGAACCAGTTGTTGTTGCCGCCGTAGAGGACGACGCGGTCGTCGTTCGAGACGCCCTTCTCGGAGAGCAGCTTCTCGAAGCCCTCCTTGTTGACGAAGTCGCGGCGGACGCCGTCCTGCAGGTCCTTGCGCCAGTCGAACTTCACCGCACCGCGGATGTGTCCGTTGTCGTACGCGGTCGTGTCCTCGTCGACCTCGATGAACACGACACCCGGGGTGTCCAGGTTCTCCTCGGCCCACTGGGTGGTGACCAGGACGTCTTCACGGCTCATGGAGCTGACTCTCTTTCTGGGTTAGGACGCGCGAGGGCTGGGGCTGAAACGCTTGATGAGCAGGTACATCTCGCAACCGAGACAGAAGTTGAACGCCGCGTTGAGGAAGGCCGCGAACAGCGCGAACGCCGTCGCGACGAACCCGAGCGCGGTCAGATCCGCCGCGAAGCCGACGGTGCCGATGACGGCGAACACGAAACCGACGGCCTGCGCGAATCGCAGCGGGGCGGCGTCTTCGCGTTCGGTCGCCGGTCCCAGCCGCGGCGCCACCAGGTAGCGGTAGACCAGGGAATACGGCGCCGGCTTCAGGCCGACGAAGGCGCCGATCGCGAACACCACCGCCTGCGCCGCGAGCAGTGGCCACCACTGGGTGATGAGCACGACCGCGAGCACGATCGTCGTCAGGATGGCGGCGAAACGCGGACCACGGGGGTCGACGGCCGGTCCTGCGGACATGGATCCTCCTGCGAACGAGAGGGAAGAGAGACACGTGCCGGACAGGGCACGCGCGGCGGCATCGAAGGCGCGATCAGCAGGCCGGACACAGGCTGCTGCGAACGCGGCACAGATCCACTGCGCGGCGCTGGGTCAGCAAGGTTCGGGGCAGCCTGTTCACGGGTGCGAGGGTACGCAGAGCTCCCTCAGGTTGGGAACCGTGTTCACACCTTGGGACGCTTCCCAAAATTCGGGATCAGGCTTTCGCCAGATGGGGTTTCAGGGCTTCGAGAAGCTCCTGACCTCGGGGAACGCCGCCGACGCGGAAGACCTCCCGGCCGTCCGGCGTCAAGGCGAGCGTCGTCGGAGTCCGCAATACCGAAAGTGCCTGGGCGACCTCGGGGGTCTCGGTGACGTCCAGATCGACGTGCGTGAGGCCGTCGGTCTTCTCCGCGAGCGCCGACAGGATCACGCGGGTGTGGCGGCACGGCGCGCAGAACGTGGTGGAGATCTGGACCAGGGTGACGCCTTCGGGCGCGAGGGTGGCGGAGACGCGCTCCGGCAACTTGGCCACGTCAGACGCCTTCGCGGCCCTGATGCGGCCGTTGCGCGCCTGCAACAGCGCGCCCGCCACCCCGCCGAGCACCAGGACGCCCAGCAGCACCCACACCCCGGTCATGCGCTCTCACCTCTGTGTCGTCAACCCTGCGGCTGCGCTCCGCTGAAGGCGACGTTCTTGCCTTCGCCCTTGATGGTCACCGAACCGCTGTTCACGCGCACCGACGTCGGGGTCACCGAGAACGGCATCGTGCCGGTGTCGATGGTCGCGTTGAAGTTCGGCAGCAGCGCGTCCTGCACCGCCTGGGGAACGACGGTGGTCTCCTTGTCATTCCCGAACTGGAGCCGCTTCGGCTCGATGCGGATCTTCTGCCCGTCCAGTTCGATCATCGCGAAGCAGAAGATCTCCACCTTCTGCCCGGCGATCTGCACGTTGCCCGAAACCCGGATCCCGGCGCTGGAGGAGTCCACCGGCTCGCCGTTCTCGTTGGTGGCCGTCGTGGGCTTCGTCTCGCCCTGCCCGCTGTCGCCGTTGCGGACGTAGTCCTCGGTGACCGGCTCGATCTTCAGGTTCTCGATCTTGTTCAGCGGCGCCTGCCGGGCGATGTCGGCGGCCTTGATGATCACCTCGCCCTTGAGCGTGCCGATGGTGATCGCCTTGGTGTTGCCGGACGTCAGATCCGAGAGCGGCGCCGTGACGTCGCTCATGTCGGCGTTGAAGTCGACGTCGTTCAGCTTCGGCGGAACGGCGACGCCCTGGGCGTTGATGGAGATGTGACTGTAGTCACCGGAGAGCGCCTGGGTCAGGAACGGGAAACCGTGCACCGTGACCGCCGGATCGTTCTTCAGCTTGAGCTGTTCGCGGGTCTTCTGGGAGATCGTGTGCTCGGCGAACGCCGCCGCCCCGAAATCGGCTCCGACCAGCAGCACCAGCAGCACCGCGAGGGCGATGAGCCAGCCCCGTCCACGCCGCTTCGGTCGCTTGGCGGACCGGCCTGCGGGAGGCCGTTCGTCATGCGCCACGGGCCTGCTCACCATCGCTTCAAATCTCCTTCGTGAACCTCTTTGGCCAGGTGTGATCGATCCAGCACGGGATAGGTCTCCGGCTGTTCACCCGCTATTCTCACTAAGCACCGGCTGTAGCCACGTACGAGGCGACTACGAGTTAGGGCGGTGCGGCGATGAGCCTGGACCTTCTGGTGTTGACTGCGGAACCCGATGCGACCGCGGTCCTGCCCGCCCTCGATCTGCTGCCCCACACCGTACGCGTACGCGCTCCGGAAGTGACCGCGCTCCTCGACGCCGGTCACCGCGACGTCATCGTCCTCGACGCCCGCACCGATCTCGCCTCCGCGAAGAGCCTCTGCCGTCTGCTCAAGGGCGCCGGTGAGGACGAGGCCTCCACGCCGGTCATCGCCGTCGTCGGCGAGGGCGGGCTGGTCGCGGTCAGCGCGGAATGGCGCACCGACGACATCCTGCTCCCGACGGCCGGTCCCGCCGAGGTCGACGCCCGGCTGCGGCTGGTCACCACCCGTGACGGCGGAGCCGCGCAGGTCGACGCCGAGCTCCGGGTCGGCGAACTGGTCATCGACGAGGCGACCTACACCGCGAAGCTCCGCAAGCGCACCCTCGAACTCACCTACAAGGAGTTCGAGCTCCTCAAGTACCTCGCGCAGCACGCCGGCCGGGTGTTCACCCGCGCCCAGCTGCTGCAGGAGGTCTGGGGTTACGACTTCTTCGGCGGCACGCGCACGGTCGACGTCCACGTCCGGCGCCTGCGCGCCAAGCTGGGGCCGGAGCACGAGCAGATGATCGGGACCGTGCGCAACGTCGGCTACAAGTTCGAGCGGCCGTCCAAGGGCGCCGCGGCCAAGCAGCAGGCCCTCGCCCCGGACGCGAGCGTCTACGAGCCGAACGAGCTTTCCGCGCACTGAGGTCCCTTCCTCTCCTGCCTGACAAGACGTCCGGGTGGAAGCCGGGTTCCCGGGTAGGGTCGATTTCATGCTTGATCTGGCTTGGACCGGTGAACCGGAAACGGAAGAGATCCACGACTTCCTCCTCGCCGTGCGCGAGGCCGACGGCCGCCCGGAGGACACCGGTTTCCCCGGTGGGCAGCACCTTCTGGGGCACGTCGACGGCGAGCTGGTCGTGTACGCGCATCTGGACACCGATGGCGATTCGCACGGCAACCAGGTCGCCGAACTGTTCGTCCATCCCGCGCACCGCCGGTCCGGTCATGGCAGGGCGGCCACCAGGGCGCTCGTCGAGCACGTCGATGGCAAGCCGCTGCGCGTCTGGGCGCACGGCGACCATCCCGCCGCCGTCCACATCGCCGGGACCGAGGGTTTCGAGCGCGCCCGTGAGCTGCTGATCCTGCACGCCGACGCCGAAGCGGCGGACTGGCCGGAGCCCGTGACGCGCGAAGGCGTCACGCTGCGCACGTTCGTTCCCGGACAGGACGAGGAAGCGATGGTCCGCGTCAACGCGCGTGCCTTCGACTGGCACCCCGAGCAGGGCGCGCTGACCGCCGACGAGGTCCGGGCGACCGAGAAGGAGGCCTGGTTCGACCCCGAGGGCTTCTTCCTCGCGGAAGAGGACGGGAAGGTCATCGGCTTCCACTGGACGAAGGTCCACGAGGCGGTCCCCGGCCGGTTCGGCGGCGAGCCCGCGGGCGAGGTCTACGTCGTCGGCATCGACCCGGACGCGCAGGGCGGCGGCCTCGGGAAGGCGCTCACCCTCGCCGGCCTGCGGTACCTCCGCGATCGCGGGCTGGGACAGGTGATCTTGTACGTCGAGGGTGACAACGTTCCCGCGCTCGCGGTCTATTCGAAGCTCGGCTTCACCCGGTACGAGGTAGACGTCCAATACGCTCGGTAACCACGTTCACACGTGCGGCATTTGCCCGGTCACGGAGAGCAGACGCGCAGGTCACGGCCGGGACACAGACCACTTTCGGAGTAGTCGCGCTGCTCACATCGGCCGCCTTGTTCACTTGCCGTTCACCCTTAGACGGTCGCCTGTCCACTGTCGGTGCTTAATGTCCGGGTCCGGAAGGAACGCTCCCGTTCCACCGATCCGGCGAAAGTCTCCCAGTGGAGGAAATGCAGTGAAGATCATGCGGCCCGCGGGCGCGATCGGCATCGTGGCCACCGCCGCCCTCGTGCTCGGCGCCTGTGGATCCGACCCGGCGGCGACGAAGCCCGGCAGCACGGGCGCCGCTTCCGCGCCCAGCGGCGCGGCCGACGTCGAATGCGGCGGCAAGAACCCGCTTTCGGCCGAGGGCTCGTCCGCGCAGAAGACCGCGGTCGACATCTTCGTGCAGCAGTACGCCGCCAAGTGCTCCGGCCAGAAGGTGAACTACAACCCCAGCGGTTCCGGCGCCGGCATCAAGCAGTTCAACGCGAACCAGGTCGACTTCGCCGGTTCGGACTCGCCCCTCAAGTCCGGCGAGGAAGCCGACAAGGCGAAGGCCCGCTGCGCCTCCGACGCGTGGAACCTCCCGCTCGTCATCGGCCCGGTCGCCGTCGCGTACAAGGTTTCCGGGGTCGACAAGCTGACCCTGACCCCCGAGGTCACCGCCAAGATCTTCAACGGCGGCATCACCAAGTGGAACGACCCGGCCATCAAGGCGGTCAAGGGCAACGAGAGCGTCAACCTGCCCGACAAGGCCATCCAGGTCATCTCCCGCACCGACGAGTCGGGTACCACCGACAACTTCCAGAAGTACCTGAAGGCGGCCTCGAAGGGCGCCTGGACCCAGGGCGACGGCAAGAAGTTCGCCGGTGGCGTCGGTAACGGTGCCGAGAAGTCCAACGGTGTGGCCAGCGCGGTCAAGGCCACCGACGGCGCCATCACCTACGTCGAGGCCTCCTTCGCGAAGGACGGCCTGAACGCCGCCCTGATCGACAGCGGCTCCGGCGGTGTCGAGCTCAACGCGGCGAACGTCGCGAAGTCCCTCGACGCGGCGAAGTTCAAGAAGGAGGGCACCAACGACCTCGCGCTGGACCTGGACTCGATCTACTCCAGCAACGTCGCCGGCGCCTACCCGCTGCTGCTCGCCACCTACGAGATCGTCTGCTCGAAGTACGCCGACGCCGAGGTCGCCAAGGCCGTCAAGGCGTTCCTGAACGTCGCCGCCACCGACGGTCAGAAGCCGCTTTCGGACAAGGGCTACGTGCCGATCCCGCAGAGCCTGCAGGACAAGGTGCTGACCGCCGTCAAGGCCATCGCCTGACCCTGTCGCCGACCACTCAGGTTGATCAGTAAACAGGCTGGACAGAAGTAGTCGATGAGCGATTCGTCTTCGCCCAGAACGCCCACCGGCGACCCCGGTGGGCGTTCTGGCGTCCGCGAGACCTTCACGGAGGACCCGATTTCGGAGCAACCCGCCGCGTCACCGCCCGAGAAGTCCTCGGTGCCACTCGCGAGCCCCAATTCCAGGACGGTGCGACCCGGTGATCGCATCTTCCAGTTCCTGACCACCGGAGCCGGCGTCTTCGTCGTCTCGCTGATCGGCCTGATCGGGCTGTTCCTGCTGGTGCAGGCCATCCCGGCGCTCCAGGCCGACAACGTGAACTTCCTGACCAGCCAGGTCTGGCAGACCGAGCCGAACAACATGCGGTTCGGCATCATGGGCCTGCTGCTGGTCACGGTCTACTCCGCGCTGCTGGCGCTGATCATCGCGATGCCGATCTCGCTCGGCATCGCCCTCTTCCTCACCCAGTACGCGCCGAAGCGGCTGGCGAAGCCCTTCGCCTACGTGATCGACCTGCTCGCCGCGGTCCCCTCGATCATCTACGGCCTGTGGGGCCTGATGGTCTTCGCGCCGACGATCGAGCCCGTCTCCCAGTGGGTCAACGAAACCTTCTCGTGGATCCCGATCTTCGCGGCGGGCAACGTCTCGCCGGACATGCGCGGCACGATCTTCACCGCGGGCATCGTGCTCGCCGTGATGATCCTGCCGATCATCACCTCGCTGTCGCGTGAGGTGTTCGAGCGGACCCCGACCCCGCACATCGAAGGCGCGCTGGCGCTGGGCGCCACCCGCTGGGAGGTCATCCGCACCACGGTGCTGCCGTTCGGCAAGGCGGGCTACATCGGCGCCTCGATGCTCGGCCTCGGCCGCGCGCTCGGCGAGACGATCGCGCTCGCGATCATCCTGACCGGCGCGGTGGGCCGCGAGTTCACCTGGAGCCTCTTCGACGGTGGCGCCACCTTCGCCTCGAAGATCGCGGCGGACTACGCGGAACTCAACAACGAGATCTCGGCGGGCGCGTACATCGCCGCCGGGCTGGTGCTGTTCCTGCTGACGTTCATCGTCAACTTCGCCGCGCGATCCATCATCGCCAAGAAGGGGGACTGAGCATGTCCACCACGCTCGAGAAGACCCCTGCCACCACCCCCGCCTTCCAGCAGGTCAGCCTGGCGCGGAAGGCCAAGAACGGCATCGCGACGGTCCTGATCTGGCTGTCGTTCCTGATCGCCGTCGTGCCGCTGGTGTGGCTGCTCGCCACGGTGGTCATCAACGGCGTCAAGCGGATCCCCTACAGCAACTGGTGGACCGAGGACTTCGGCTCGGTGCTGTCGGACGAGGTCGGCGGCGGCGTGCTGCACGCCGTCATCGGCTCGGTGCTGCAGGGCCTGGTCTGCGCGATCATCGCGGTCCCGATCGGCATGCTGGTCGCGATCTACCTGGTCGAGTACGGCCGCGGCAAGCTCGCGAAGGTCACGACGTTCATGGTGGACATCCTTTCCGGTGTCCCCTCGATCGTCGCGGCGCTGTTCATCTACGCGCTGTGGATCACGACGTTCGGCCTCCCGCGCAGCGGTTTCGCCGTGTCGCTCGCCCTGGTGCTGCTGATGATCCCGGTGGTCGTGCGTTCGTCGGAAGAGATGCTGCGGATCGTCCCGGACGACCTGCGCGAAGCCTCCTACGCGCTCGGCGTGCCGAAGTGGAAGACGATCATGAAGATCGTCCTGCCGACCGCGCTGTCCGGCATCATCGGCGGCATCATGATGGCGCTCGCCCGGGTCATGGGCGAGACCGCGCCGCTGCTGGTCCTCGTGGGTTACTCCGCCTACGTGAACTGGGACATCTTCGGTGGCGAACAGGCCGCGCTGCCGCTTCTGATGAACAACGAACGGGTCAGCAACCCGTTCGACGAAGGTACCGTCGCGTTCGACCGGATCTGGGGTGCGGCGCTCACCCTGGTGCTGATCATCGCGATCGTGAACCTTCTCGCCATGCTCTTTGCCCGTCTTGTCGCCCCGAAGAAGAAGTGAGCTGTTTGAGATGGCCAAACGAATCGACGTCAAAGACGTGGACATCTACTACGGCAAATTCCACGCCGTGGACGGCGTCACCCTCTCGGTGCCGCCGCGGAACGTCACCGCGTTCATCGGCCCGTCGGGCTGCGGCAAGTCGACGGTGCTGCGCACGCTGAACCGCATGCACGAGGTCATCCCCGGCGCCCGCGTCGAGGGTGAGGTGCTGCTCGACGGCGAGGACATCTACGGCGCCGGGGTCGACCCGGTGCAGGTCCGCCGCACGATCGGCATGGTGTTCCAGCGGCCCAACCCGTTCCCGACGATGTCGATCCGCGACAACGTCGTGGCCGGCCTTCGCCTCGGTGGCACCAAGGGCAAGAAGGAGCTCGACGAGGTCGCCGAGCGCGCCCTGCGCGGCGCGAACCTGTGGAACGAGGTCAAGGACCGGCTGAACAAGCCCGGCGGCGGCCTCTCCGGTGGTCAGCAGCAGCGGCTCTGCATCGCGCGGGCGATCGCCGTGCGGCCGGACGTGCTGCTGATGGACGAACCGTGCTCCGCGCTCGACCCGATCTCGACCCTCGCCATCGAGGACCTGATCGGTGAGCTCAAGAAGGAGTACACGATCGTCATCGTGACGCACAACATGCAGCAGGCGGCGCGCGTCTCGGACCAGACCGCGTTCTTCAACCTCGCGGGCGTCGGCCAGCCGGGTCGCCTGGTGGAGCTGAACGACACCGAGAAGATCTTCTCGAACCCGGACGAAAAGGCCACCGAGGACTACATCTCGGGCCGGTTCGGCTGAGTCTCGGCAAAGTACATGAAGGCCCCCTTCCTTGCGCTGGGCGCCGGGAAGGGGGCCTTCATGTACTTGCGGGTGATCACGAGTACCCGGGCCGCCGATGTGCCGAAGGGGCCTTTCACCGCATCCGATGCGGTGAAAGGCCCCTTCGGTCTCAGAGGTCTTCGGTGCCGTAGCCGGGCATCTTGCCGGTGACCACGAAGATCATCCGGCGCGCGACCGAGACGGCGTGGTCGGCGAAGCGCTCGTAGAAGCGGCCCAGCAGGGTGACGTCCACGGCCGCGGCGACGCCGTGGTCCCAGTTCCGGTCCATGATGACCGTGAACAGGTGCTTGTGGATCTCGTCGACCTCGTCGTCGTCCGACTCGATCGTGCGGGCGGCCTCGACGTCCTTGGACTTGATGACCTGCTCGGCCTGCCGGGCCAGCTTGACGGCCACCTCGCCCATCTTGGCGAAGTCGCCCCGCACGGCCTCGGGGAGCACGGGGTCGGGGTGACGGCGGCGCGCGGCCTTGGCCACGTGCAGCGCCAGATCGCCCATCCGCTCCAGGCTTTCCGCCGCGTGGATCGCGGCGAGGACGGTCCGCAGGTCGGTCGCGACGGGCGCCTGCAGGGCCAGCAGGGCGTACGCCTGCTCCTCACATTCGGCGCGCGCGTCGTCGACCTTCGCGTCGTCGCTGATGACCTGCTCGGCGAGTCCGAGATCGACCTCGAGCAACGCCCGGGTCGCCCGCTCCATCGCGTCGGCGACCTGGAGCGACATGCTCGCTAGGTTCTCGGCGAGCTGTTCGAGTTCGACATGGTAAGCCTCACGCATGGCCCAACCCTACGGGGAAGAGGGTCCAAAAGCCGCATCCCAGAGTGAACCTGACGTGAACCCGGACTAACGAATGATCCCTCGGCGTATCCTCAGCCTGAGCTGCTGCTCTTCTTGGCGCCGCCGGACTTGGCGGAGCTGGTCGGAGCGGCCGCCGTGTCGCTCGCGGGAGGCGCCGGGGTCTTCTCTTCCAGCGGCGTGTTGTTGATCAGCGCGTCGAACACGGCCTTCGCCCTGCTCTGCACCAAGACCTCGTTGCCGCGCTTGTTCGCTTCTTCGGTGGTGGGCACGGTGAGGAACTTGACCTTGTCCGAGCCCATGCCCTTCATCGACTTCGCCAGCGTCATCATCTGGTTGATGCCGAGGTTCTCGCCGAAGGTGGCCTTCGCGAACGCGTCGATGAAGCCGCTGAGCTTGCCGGTGTCCAGGATGACGTCCTTCGACATCACCGTCTTCAGCAGCGCGCCGAGGAAGGCCTGCTGCCGTTTGATCCGGCCGTAGTCGGACGTCGGGTCGCCCTTGACGTGCCGCGCCCGGACGTAGTTCAACGCCTGGTCGCCGGAGATCCGCACCTCGCCCGCCTGCGGGATGACCATGCCGAGCGTGGTGTCGTCGATCGGCTTCTCGTTGTACACGGTGACGCCCTGCACGGCGTCGACCATGGCCTTGAAGCCGTTGAAGTCGATCCCGACGAAGTGGTTCATCTTCATGCCGGTGATCTGCTGGATGACCTTCGTGACGCACTGCGGGCCGCCGACCGCGTAGGCGGTGTTCAGCTTCGCGATCTTCTGCGCCGGCGAGGTCTGGTCCGAGTACGACGATGTCGCCGGGTCCCACCGCTTGCATTCGGGGCGGCTGATCTCGAGGTCGCGTGGGAAGGACACCATGACGACACGCTGCCGGTCGGCCGGGACGTGCGCGATCATGACCGTGTCCGAACGGGCGCCCGGGGTGCCCTCCGCGTCGCCGACGCCGTCTTCGGCGGCCGCGCCGTCACGGCTGTCGGAGCCGACCATCAGAAAGTTCTCGTCGCCGGTCTGGCCCGCGGCGTCCTGGATGTCGGCCGAGTCCTCGTCGAGCGAGGCGACGTTGTTGAACTTCGCGTCGAACCAGGTCTGGGCGCCCCACGCCGAACCGATGGAGAGGAACACGAGCGCGGCGACCACGGCGGCGGTGATCCGGCCCGCCTTCGCCGCCTGCCTGATCTTGCGTTCCTTCTTCTCCTGCAGGCGGGTCTGCGGGGACGATTCCGCGTCGGCTTCCTGCGCCTGCGCGGCGGGCTCGGCATCGGTGGTCGTGACCACCCGCTGCAATGCCGTGCGGGTCTGCTCCAGCAACGCGGCGGGCCGGGAAGCGAGCCGTTCGCGGCGCTCGCGCTTCTTGGCCTCTTCGGCTTCGAGTTCGTCGTGCGCGGCGGAGAACCGGGCGAGCGTGTGGTCGATCTTGCGCTTGGTGATCGTCGCGTCGTCGATCGCTTCGAGCTCGTCGGTCATCGTCAGCCGGTCCATCTCGGAGCGCGGCGGGACACCCGACGGCGAGGGCGATGCGGACGGCGGGGACGGCGGCTGCGGGACCGGTGCCTGCTGGACCGGCCGCTGAGCGGGACGGCGGGGGCGGCGCGGCGGTGCCGGGACCGGGGGCTGCTGCGCGCCCGGGCTCACCACCGGCGGGCGACGCTGCGTCGGAGCCTCGGGGCCGGGCGCCGCCTGCACGGCACGGCGCGGCTGGCGGGCGCGCGGCGGACGCGGGGCCTCGGCGGGCGGCGTGGCCGGAGCCGGCGGCGCGGCGGGTTTGGCCGCACGAGGCGCGGGAGGAGGGTTGTCGGCGGGGGCGGGCGGGCGGGACCGGCGAGGCGCCGGCGGTTCCGCCCGGTTCGCGCGCGAGCCGGGTCTCGGAGGTTCCGGCGCCGGTTCGCTCTGCCGGAGACGGCGCGGAGCGGGAGCCTCGGCGCCGGGGTCGAAGATCGGGCGTTCACCCGTATGACGTGCGACGACGTCGGAAACGCTGATCCCGCCGTGGGTCTCCATCGAGCGGCGTCGGTTCCGGCGGCCGCGCTCACCGGCATTCCTGTCGGTGTGGCTGTGGCGACCGGTCCCCGGGGTGTGGTGCTCGTCGGGCACTCGGTCTCCTTTCACAACGGGCGTCGAAGCTCTTTCGTTATCGTACGGACACCTCAGGTTCGTGACGACAACCATCCCGGAATTTTCTTCACCCAAGGTACCGACAAGCGCCGAACGGTCCATGCGATCGGGTGAGCGGTTCCGGTTAAAGCTGCGTTAAAAGGGAAGAAACCGTCACGCAGAGTGTGACCGATGGCGGTGTTACCCGAGTGAGTGGCTATGCGCCCGTGGAGTCGGCGGCGTTCATCGACCGGGGAATCGTCCGTGAAGATTCCTTGTCCCGATACGCCACTTTGTTCCGGCCGGCCCGTTTCGCCATATACAACAATGCGTCGGCATGGCGCAACTGCCGTTCCGGTTCGACCGTGCGTTCCGGTTCCGTCCGGCCTTCGTGCGCGAGCCCGACGCTGATCGTCACCGAAAGGCCGGGGCGGATCCGGCGCCACGGATGGCGGGCCACCCGGATGCGGGCGGTGTCGGCGATGCGCACCGCCCGGGCGGCGTCGACATCCGGGATGACCAGCGCGAATTCCTCGCCGCCGTAGCGGGCGCAGAACGCTTCCGGCGGAAGTCCCTGCTGCAGCAGGTCGGCCACTTCGCGCAGCACCCGGTCGCCGACCAGATGCCCGAAAGTGTCGTTGACTTCCTTGAACAGGTCGAGATCGACCAGCGCGATCGCGATCCCGGGCGGGCCGCGGTGGTCGACGGCCGGGCCGTGCAGCCACTGGTCGAGGTAGCGGCGGTTGTAGCTGGACGTCAGGGTGTCCCGCAGGCTGCCCGCGCGGGCGAGGTCGAAGGCGGATTTGAGGTGGTGATAGGCGCGCCGCCAGTCACCCTGGGTGGCGAGCACCCCGGCGATCGACTCGTGCAGGCTGAGCAGATCGGTGGCCGGCGCGCTCGGTGGGAGCGCGGCCTCGTCGTCGGCTACCACGCTCACCTCCGCCACGAATTGGTTTTCGTCGTATAGGAGGCGGGTCTTGAGGTATCGGTACGGGCCAAAGTGAATATCGCTCAAGTGGACGACGGTTCCGCGCCATTGTCACGGACCGAAGTGCCGTTCTGTAAGGACGAAAACGGCTCGAAGTCTTTGAGCTGGGAAAACTGATCCTTCGCCCAGTAACTCACGTCAGTCACATCGTCATTCAGCAACAGTGCGTAATCGTTCCAGTTCACCCACCGCCAGTCGTCGACCTCGTCCGGATGCGGGGCCGGATCGTCGTCGACCCAGGCGACGAAGACCGGGCAGAACTCGTTCTCGACCACGCCTTCGAACGGCGGTGTGCTGTACCGGTACGCCGGAAGGACGCAGCGGAGCCCGTCCAGCCGGGGCAGTCCGAGTTCGAAGGCGGCCCGGCGCCGGACGGCCTCTTCGATCGGTTCACCCGGTGCGGGGTGCCCGCAGACACTGTTGGTCCAGACCCGGGGCCACACCTTCTTCGACGCGGCGCGGCTGGTGATGAGCAGGGCCTGGTCGCTGCTGCGCAACAGATAGCACGAGAACGCCAGGTGCAGCCGGGTGTTCTCGTGGTGCGCGGCCAGTTTGGGCGCGGTTTCGCCGGTCGGTTCACCGTCTTCGGTGACGTAGACGATGCGTTCGGTGTCGAGTGTGGTCGTGTCGTTCATCGGACCCACTGAACCAGCAGGCTGTCTGTAACCGGTACCGCGACCAGAGTTACCCCTGTTAGTGGGACGAAAGGTGCTCCACGAGCAAAGAAGTGACGGCCTCGGGCGCCTCTTCCACCACCCAGTGCGAGGCGTCCTCGATCATCTCGAAGCGGTACGGGCCGGTGACGCGGTTCGCCGTGTCGATCGCGGCCGTCGACCCGAACGCGGCGTCCTCGGTGCTCCAGACGTAGAGCGTCGGGACCTCGATGTGCCCGATCTTCCCGCCGGGGCGGCCGGCTCGGTACCAGTTGAGCGCGGCGGTCAGGGCGCCCGGCTCGGACAGGCGCTGGACGTACTCCTCGACCTTGCTCGGCGGCACCTTCCAGTCGAAGATGCGGCGCAGCGCGTCGGCGTTGTTCTCGAGCATCCGCCGTTCGGTGACGCGGGTCTGGCGCCACTCGGTCATGTACGCCGAGCGGAGATGCTGGTCCTCGTCGGTCTTCATGGCCTCGGCCAGGGCCGCGGGATGCGGCGTCGAAATGACGGCGAGACTGCGGAGCCGCCCGGGATGCGCGTCGGCCGTCCACCACGCGACGGCGCCGCCCCAGTCGTGTCCGACGAGATCGAATTCGTTCCACCCCAAACGATCCGCGATCGCGACGACGTCGCCGACGAGATCGTCGATCCCGTATTCGGACGCCTGTTCCGGCCGGACGCCCGGCGAGTAGCCGCGCTGATCCGGTGCCACCGCGCGATATCCGAGCACGCCGAGCGTCGCGACCTGGTGCTCCCATTCCACCGCGGCCTCGGGAAACCCGTGCAGCAACAGGACGGGGCGGCCGTCTTCGGGGCCCGCCGCGATGGCGTCGAAGGAACCGGCCGCGGTGGGAACGCTCAGCTGCTCGATCACGACGCCGACTCTACGGGCCGCCGGTTTCGGGCGGACGGCAAGGGATTGACGCCGAGTGTCCGATTCGCATCTAATGACCTCCGCGACCGATCTTCGGCCGCACTGGGGAAAACTGGGGTAATACATGTCGAATAGCTGGAAGCGCCGGCTCGCCGCCGGCGCCGCTTCCGTCGCGCTCGCGGGCGGAATCGCCGTCACGGCGGCGAATCTCGCCGTGGCCGAAGGGGCGCCGGTGTCGGTCGCCGGAGTCTGTGACGGGAATCCGGGGTGTCAGCTCGGGCCGTATTCCAGTCTGAGCAGTTGCCAGATCGAGCAGAGCAACATGGCGAGGTACTACACGATCACCATGCGGTGCTTCGAGGTGGATACCAATCAGTGGAAGTTCGCCTACAAGACCAGGGGCACCTGAGTCGTGAACGAAAACGCTCCCGCCGGTCCGTCCGGCGGGAGCGTTTTTCGGTTCAGCCGCCCGAGTGCATGTCCTCGGCCTCGGGGACGCAGTCGTCGTCCGGGTCGTCGAGCCAGCCGTGCGGCAGCGTGACCTTGCCCGGTGAACCCTGCCGCCCGCGCGGCCCGGTGGCGGCGCTGGGGAAGGGCGCGTCGTGGTCGAGCCGGGCGATGAGATCGTCGAGCTGGTCCATGCTGGACAGCATCGCGAAACCGCGGCGCAGTTCGGAGCCGACCGGGAAGCCCATGAAGTACCAGGCCATGTGCTTGCGGATGTCGCGCATGGCCTTGTCGTGGCCGTCGTGCTCGACGAGCAGTTCGGTGTGGCGGCGCAGCACCTCCGCGACCTCTCCGAGGTTCGGCGGGGTGGGCTGGGGGCGCCCGGCGAAGGCGGCTTCCAGCTCGCCGAACAGCCACGGCCTGCCCAGGCAGCCGCGTCCGACCACGACGCCGTCGCAGCCGGTCTCGTCGACCATGCGCAGCGCGTCCTCGGCGGAGAAGATGTCGCCGTTGCCCAGCACCGGGATGCCGGTGACGGCTTCCTTGAGGGCCGCGATCTTCGTCCAGTCCGCCTGACCGGAGTACCGCTGCGCGGCCGTGCGCGCGTGCAGGCTGACCGCCGCCGCGCCCTCGGCCTCCGCGATGCGCCCGGCGTCGAGGTAGGTCAGGTGGTCGTCGTCGATGCCGACCCGGAACTTGACCGTGAACGGCACGCCCGCCTCGGCCGCGGCCTTCGCCGACTCGCGCACGATGTCGGCGAACAGCTTGCGCTTGAACGGCAGCGCCGCGCCGCCGCCCTTGCGCGTCACCTTCGCCACCGGGCAGCCGAAGTTGCTGTCGATGTGGTCGGCGAGACCCTCGCCGGTGATGATGCGGACGGCCTCGGCCATCGTCTTGGGGTCGACCCCGTAGAGCTGCATGGACCTGGGCTTTTCGTTCTCGCCGAAGGTCATCATGTGCATCGTGCCGGGGTGGCGCTCGACCACCGCGCGGGCGGTGATCATCTCGCAGACGTAGATGCCCGCGCCGTACTCCTGGCACAGCTGCCGGAAGGCGACGTTGGTGATGCCGGCCATCGGGGCGAGCACGACCGGGGGATCGACCTCGTAGGGGCCGATCTTCAGGCTGGGCTTGCTCAGGGTGGCGGTCACGCCCTCCATTGTCGCCTGTGGTGTCTGTCACTCGCAGGTGGGCCGGTCTCCGTCGCGTGAGACTCAAGGTTCAGCCGTGGATGGTCGATACGAACGGAAGTCCGGTGTGAGCGGGTCCGACTGTGCCGTCGACCGGTCTTCAGGCCGGAGACGCGTCGGCAGATCCACGGAAGCCAACTGGCCGGGATTCCGGTACATCGACCTCTTGAGGGCACTCCGGGTGTGGGCTCGATCGCGATGATCTCGCAGGTCGCGACCACATCGTCATCTCGATTGAGTAGTGCTACGGATCCCGCGGCGGCCTCCGGGAACCATGCTTGTCCCCATGACCACCGATGGGGATGTGCTCCTCAGGCTCGCCGGGGAGATCGACGACCTTGGGGCCCGCCTCGCGCGGGTCGGCACGGAGCTGCGGACCGCCCGGTCCGTGGCGGAGCCGAAGCAGGAAGAGGCGCCCGAGCAGGCGCCCCAAGAGCTGCCTGAGCAGCAGGTACCGCAGCAGCAGCCCATTCCGCCGGTGCCACCACAGGCACCGCCGCAGCACCAGCCGCAGCCGCCGCGGTACTTCACGCACCCACAGCACCCACAGCACCCTCAGTACCAGGCCCAGTACCAGCAAGCCCAATACGCGCAGTGGCAGCAGCAACAGCGTCAGCAGTACCAGCAGCAGCCGTATCGCCCGCACTACCAGCCCGTCCCGAAGGTCACGCTCGCGGAGAAGCTGAGCAAGGAAGGCGCCGGGAGCAGGCTGCTGGCCTGGGTCGGCGGCGCGGTCACGTTGCTCGGCGTCGTGCTGTTCCTCGTGCTCGCCATCCAGCGCGGCTGGTTCGGCCCGATGCCCCGGGTGATCGGCGGCGCCGTCCTCGGGGCCGCGCTGGTCGGGATCGGCCTGAGGCTGCACCGCAACCCGGCCGGTCGCACGGGGGCGTTCGCGCTCGCCGCGACCGGGATCGGCGCGCTGTACCTCGACGCCATCGCCGCGACGACGATGTACGAGTACCTCCCGGCCTACGCCGGGCTCGCGCTCGGTCTGCTGATCGCGGTCGGCGGGTTGCTGCTGGCCGTGCGGTGGAAGTCGTCGCTGCTCGCGGTGGCCGTCGTGCTCGGCTGCGTGGTCTGCGCGCCGATCATCACGCAGGGGTTCACCCCGGAACTGGTCGCGTTCCTGCTGGCCGTCCAGCTCGCTTCGACGCCGGTGCAGCTGCGCCAGTCGTGGCCGTCGGTCGCGGTCGCCGCCGGGATCCCGCCGCTGGTCGCGTCGGTCTTCAGCACCGCGTTCACCGGTTTCGGCGGCAGCGCTGCCAACACCGCCGCCGCGCTGGCCGCGGGCGCCGTCGGTCTCGCGCTCGCCCTGATCGTCACTCTCAAACGCCCGGGTGACACCGCCTCGTTCGCCTTGCTCGCCGTCGCCCCGGCGCCGTCGCTGCTCGCCGCGCTGTTCCTGCCGAAGACCCCGGCGGTGCTCGTCACCGCGTCGGTCACGCTGGTGCTGCTCGGGGTGTGGGCGGCCGGGCAGTGGCTCGACGGCTGGATCGGCGAACTCGCGGGTGCCACCGGGCTCCTCGCGGCCTTGCAGACGACGATGACGCTCTTCGACGGCAGCGCCCGCTCGGCGATCCTGATCGGTGAAGGTGTCTTGCTCGCCCTGGTCGCGCTGTGGACGAAGAAGCACGTGGCGCTCGCCGGCGGGCTGGTCTTCGCCGTGATCGGTGGCCTGGTCGCGCTGGCCTTCGACGTCCAGCCGACGCTCTTCTACGTGATCTGGGACCGGCCGACGGGCCGCCTCGCCGCCGCGTTGCTGGTGGGCTTCGCGATCCTGGCCGTCGCGATCACGCTTCCGTGGGTGGCGCACCGGCTCGGGGTGTTCAAGGCGCCGTCGGAGAACCTGGTGCCGTGGCTCTTCGCCGGGATCGCCGCGCTCTACGGCGCCGGCGCGATGGTGCTGTGCGGCGCGCTGCTGGCCGTCCCCGGCCGTTCGGGTTTCCTGCTCGGCCACGTGGTGATCACGGTGTCCTGGACGGTCGCCGCGCTGGTGCTGCTCATCCGCGGCGTCTCGGTGGTCGGCCTGCGGGTGATCGGCCTGGTGCTGGTCGGCGCGGCGGTGCTGAAGCTGGTCCTGTTCGACCTCTCCGCGCTCGACGGCCTGGCCCGGGTCGCCGCCTTCCTCCTCGCCGGTCTGGTGCTGCTCGGCGCCGGGACGCGCTACGCGAAACTCGTCGCGTCTCGCTGAGCGGACTCGGAAGAAAAGCCGCCGGGTCGTGGTTGCTCGGTTCATGACCTATCAACCCGACCCGCGGCTGGCCGACCGGGCGAAGGAGAGCGTCGCCTGGCTGACCACGATCAGCCCGAAGGGCCGCCCTTCGCCCCGCCCGGTGTGGTTCGTGCTCGACGGCGAGGATTTCCTCGTCTTCAGCCAGCCGGACACGGCGAAGACGCGGCACATCGAAGCCAACCCCGAGGTCAGCCTCCACTTCAACAGCGACGAGCACGGCGGCTCGATCCTGGTGGTCGGCGGCCGGGCCGAGATCCTGCCGGACGGTCTCCCGTCGGAACAGCCGGGCTTCCTCGAAAAGTACGAGAAGCACTATCCGGCGATCGACTACGACGTCCCGAAATTCGACCGGGAGTACCACGTCCGGATCAGGATCCGGCCCGAACGTACCTGGGGCTTCTAGAACCCGACCGTCACGCAGGCCAGCCGGGCCCCCGCGGTCCCGGCGTGGCCGGGGTCGGTGTGCGTATGCGTTTCGTGGATCACGATCGAGTTCGCCCGGCGGTCGGCGAACGTCCAGTCCACTTTGGACACGGCGGCGCCGCGGCCGGTGGCGTCGGTGGTGAGGTCGAGCCAGATCTCGTTCTGGGGGTTGGCGTAGGCCGGATCCACCGACGGCTGCACCGGGTCTTGGACGTTCTGGTAGTGCGGTCCGGCGAGGTCGCCGGTGGCGCCGCACGGCTTCGTGTGCGCGTGCGCGCCGTATTCGCGGTTCGGCAGCAGCCCGGTCACGAGGACCGCGGTCGAGGTGCCGAAAGCCTTGGAGGTCAACCCGAAGACGTGCGCGCGTGAGCCGGCCGGGACGAGGTCGGGTTTGTAGATCGTGAGGCCGCTCTTGGCGGTGATCACGTGGACGCGGGGGCCGGAGGCGGCGGCGGTGGCCGGCCCGGCGCCGGAGGTCATGGCCAAGGCGGCCGCGGACAGGACTGAGACGAGTACGGGGACGGGGCGCATGTCCCCTTGCCTAGTCCGCACGAATCGGACACGCCAGACACGTCACTCCGTCGGGCGATCATTCTCAAACTATGGGCAGGAAAAGTGAGTAGCAACCCTCCGGATCGCACTTGGCTGGTCGCGGTCGCAGCAGCGCTTTGGGGCACCGACGGGCTTTTGCGGCTCCCGCTCGCCGAAGCACTCCCGGCGGCCACGGTCGTCTTCTGGGAGCACCTGCTCGTGGTGCTCGTGCTGAGCCCCTTCATCCCCGGCGCTTTCCGCGCGCTGCGGCGGTGCGGACCGCGGGAATGGCTGGCCGTGCTCGCGATCGGTGGCGGTTCCTCCGCGCTCGCGACGGCGATGTTCACCGCCGCCTTCAAACTGGGCGACCCCGTGACGCCGTTGGTGCTGCAGAAGCTCCAGCCGGTTTTCGCCGTGCTGGCGGCATACTTCGTACTCCGTGAGCGAGTCCGTCCGGGCTACGCCTTTTTCGCGATCCCGGCGCTGCTGGGCGCTTGGCTGCTCGCGTTCAAGGATCCGCTGAACATCCAGCTCGCCGCGGCGAAGGCGGCGTTGCTGGCGATCGGCGCGGCCGCGTTGTGGGCGGCGGGCACGGTACTCGGCAGGCTGCTTTCCACCGAGCTGGCGCCCAAGGAGGTCACCACGCTGCGCTTCACCGTCGGGCTCCCGGTCGCGGCGGGCATCGTGGCGTACCAAGGCGGCCGGTTCGCGGTCGGCTGGGACAACGCGCTCGGCCTCGGGCTGCTCGCGCTGGTTCCCGGGCTGCTGGCGCTGAGCCTGTACTACCTGGGTCTCCGGTCGACACCGGCCGCCAGGGCGACGCTGGCGGAGCTCGCGTTCCCCGTCACGGCGGCCGTGATCGGCGTATCGTTCCTGGACGCGCATCTGTCCGGAACGCAATGGCTGGGCCTCGCCGTCGTGGTCGTCGCGGTGACCTCGCTCGGCTGGCACGAGAAGGTCAGGCGTCAACCGATGGTCCTGGAGCCGCCGCATGACCGAGCACACCGGCGAGACGAAGAACGAACGCCTGACCCGCAACGTCAGTGAGCTCCTGCAGGAACTCCGGGTCGCGCAGGCGGGCGTCCAGATCCTCTTCGGTTTCCTGCTCACGGTGGTGTTCACCGACGAATTCCACGAGGCGAGCGGATTCGAGAAGTCCGTCCACCTGACGGCGGTCGTGCTGACGGTCGGCTCGACGGTGCTCCTGACGGCGCCCGCCGCGTGGCACCGGCTGCTGTTCCGCACCGGGAACCGCGAACGGATCCTCACCTACGGCAACCGTTCCGTCCTGATCGGACTCGGCTGCCTCGCGGCCGCGATCACCACGACCGTCGCGCTCATCGCCAAGGTCGTCTACGGCCCGATCGCGATGGCGGTCCTGGGCGTGGTGTCGGCCGCGCTGTTCGTCGGCATGTGGTTCGTCGTGCCGAAACTGATCAACCGCGGCTGATCAGCGCCAGGCGCGGACCGGGGTGTCGTCCGGCAGGCCGAACGCGGCGGCCGACACCGATTTCGGGTCGTCCGGGCTCGCGCCGTCGAGCACGCGACGGGCGCCGAGCCACGAGAACATGGCCTTGACCGAAGGCGAGCAGCCCGCGCCGTCCTTCGCGAGTTGCCGGTCCAGGACGCGGTAACCCCGCTCCCCGCGCTCGACGACGTAGACCATCGGTTGCCGGAAGCCGCTGCCCGTGACGAGCCCGGCGCCGTCCCGTGCGGTCTCGTCGCAGCCCGCGACCAGGCCGACCTTGACCCGGTCACCGTCCGGCCGGGTTTCGATCACCTTCTGGGTGCACACCCAGCGGACGTCGGCGAGGCCGGAGCCGGCGAGCACGCCGGTCCACGCGTGCGTGCGCAGATGTTCGTCGATCGAGGGCAGCGCCTCGTGCACCACCTTGTCGTCCACCGACGGCATCTCGATCACGATCCACCAGGTCGCCGCGGCCACCACCACACCGGCCCCGGCGAGCACGGGCCAGCGGTTGACGTTCCCCATCGTGACGAAGCTACCGAGCGGGGCAAGTGTTCATCCGCGGTTCGGGACGCGTTGCCTCCGCGACCGTAGGTTGCGGCCGTGAACGACTCCTCCAGACGGACCTTCCTGCGCGGCGCGGGCCTGCTCGGCGCCGGTGCGGCGGTGTCCGCTCTCGGCGCCCCCGCGGCTTCCGCGTCCTTCGGCCACCACGGCCCGGACGCCGACGACGAATGCTTCACCCTCGCGGTCCTGCCCGACACCCAGTACCTGTTCGACGCCGACCGCGGCGACCCCGCGCCCTTGGACGCCACGCTGCGGTACGTCACCGGCGGCGACGAGAACATCGTCTTCCTGGCACATCTCGGCGACCTCACCGAGAACGGGCAGCTGGGCGAGTTCGACCAGATCAGCCGGTCCTTCGGGCACCTGGACCGGCGCCGGTTCCCGTACAGCACCCTCGCGGGCAACCACGACATCAAGTCCTCGACCGACGACCAGCGCGGCCGCACGCCGTACCTCGACGCGTTCGGCCCGCAGCGGCAGCGCGGCTCGAAGACCTTCCGCGGGGCGAGCCCGGACGGCTACAACAGCCATCACGTCTTCCGGGCAGGCGGACGCGACTGGCTACTGCTCGCGCTCGACTGGCGGCCCTCGGCGGGCGGGCTGGAGTGGGCGCGGTCGGTGCTCGCGCGGAATCCGCGGCTCCCGGCGATCCTGACCATCCACGAATTGGTATGGGCCGACGAGGCCGGTCAGGCGCAGCTTTCCGAGTTCGGGCAGAAGGTGTGGGACGAGCTGATCGCCGGGAACGACCAGATCTTCCTGACCCTCAACGGGCACTACTGGCCGCCCGGGCGCGCGGTGAAGCGGAACAACGCGGGCCACGACGTCCACCTGCACATCACCAACTACCAGGACCGCTACTACGGCGGCAGCGCGATGATCCGGCTCTACCGGTTCGACCTCGCGCGGAACGTGATCGACGTCCGCACGTTCTCGCCGTGGCTGGCGGATCAGGCACCCCGGCTCAACGAGCTGCAGCGGCGGGAGATCGAGCGCACCGGTCCCTCGGACTACTTCAGCCTGGAGATCGACTTCGAGTCGAGGTTCGCCGGGTTCGCGCCGGTCGCGGCCCCGCCCGCGCGGCCAGCCGACCGGCAGCTGATCCGCGGGACCGTGGCGTACTGGCGGTTCGAAGGCCGGGACGGCGCGGCCGTCGACGGGGTCCGCGACCTTTCCGGCCGGGGTAACGACCTGGTCCGGGTGACCCTGCCGGGCAGCGCCCCCGAAACGCTGCGGTACTCCGGGGAGTTCTCCGGACGGCAGCCGTCGAGGTCGAGTCTCCGGTTCGAGGGCGGCAAGAAGCCGGCGCGCGGCGCGTATCTGCGCACGGCGGATTCCGCGCCGATGAACGCGGAGACGTTCGCGCGCGGTTACACCGTCGAGGCGTTCGTGAAACTGCCCGAGGATTTCAAGGACGGCAAGCACTCCTGGGCCGCGATCTTCGGCAGGCAGGGGTCCGGCGGCAAGGCGGGCAAGACCGGCGACGATCCCGGCGAGCCGTCGGCCACACTGTCCCTTTCGGACGGTGCGGCGTTCCAGTGGGCAGTGTTCCCGCTGAACCAGAACGGGATCTCGACCGCGTGGGGACACGAAATGGCGCTGAAGGAATGGATCCACGTCGCCGCCGTCAACGACGGCAGGCGGACGACGCTCTACGTCGACGGCTGCCCGGTGCTGCGGAATCCGAAGACGGCCGCGGCGGGGATCGCGAACCCCGGTGGCTCCTGGCTGATCGGCGCCTACGCCTACGACTCGATCGTCGAGCAGGCGTTCCACGGCTGGCTGGGTGACGTCCGCGTGGTGGGAAGGGCGCTGGACCCGCGCGAGTTCATGCTCGGCTGAGTGCCGCGGATCGTGCGCGGTAATGGCGGATGTCCGTCCCCATTATCGCGCACGATCGTTTCCCGGGGAATGCGGGATCCTCTTGACAAGGGGTGGACAATAAAAAATCGGCGTCTGATCATATTCTTTGATCAGCGCGCCGAATTGTGTTGTCAGTCTAACCGCTGTGAGGGGAACTTGTCAAATCAGGGGTACGACGAGGAATTGCGGTCCGAACGGGAGTACGTCGCGTCGCTCTACGGGCGGCTGGACGCGGAACGCGTGCGGGTGGGCGAAGCGTACGCGGGTGCGCTGCGGGGAGAAGGCTTCGCGCTTTCCGACCGGGAAGTCTCGGTCGGGACGAAAGCCCGCGAGATCGCGAGGTTGAAGATCGCCGACGAGGGCCTTTGTTTCGGCCGTTTGGACGCCCTTTCGGGCGACCGGTCCTACGTCGGCCGCATCGGCCTTTTCGACGAAGAGAACGACTACGAACCGCTGGTGCTGGATTGGCGGGCGCCGGCGTCGCGAGCCTTTTACTGCGCGACGGGCGCGTCGCCGGAAGGAATGTCGAGGCGCCGCCAATTCCGCACGCTCGGCCGTGAAGTCCTCGACTTCACCGACGAGGTCTTCGGCCGTCCGGAATCGGGGGAACGGGGTGACGTCGCGCTGCTGGCCGCGGTCAACGCGCCGCGCGGCGAGGGGATGCGGGACATCGTCGCGACGATCCAGGCCGAGCAGGACGAGATCATCCGCCTGGACCACGCGGGGGTCGTCGTCGTGGAGGGCGGTCCGGGCACCGGGAAGACGGCGGTGGCGCTGCACCGGGTGGCGTACCTGCTGTACACGAAACGGGAGCGGATGGAACGCCGCGGCGTGCTCGTGGTCGGGCCGAGCAGCGGCTTCCTCGACCACATCGGCCGGGTCCTGCCGTCCCCGGGCGAGACCGCCGCCGTCTTCACGACGCCCGGCGGCCTCGTCGCCGGGCTGCGCGCCGAACGCGAGGATCCGCCGGAGGTGCAGCGGCTCAAGGGCTCGCTGGCGATCCTCGACGTGCTCGCGGCGGCGGTGGCGGACCGGCAGGAACTGCCCGCCGGGCCGGAGCCGATCGAGCTCGACGACGTCACCGTGCCGCTGGACGCCGAGGTCGTGGCCGCCGCGCGCGAGGTGGCCAGGGACAGCGATCTGCTGCACAACGAGGCGAAGTCCGTTTTCGAACGCGAGGTGGTCGTCGCGCTCGCCGAACGCGCCGTCGACCGGATCGGCGCGGGCTGGCTGCCGAAGGACGACCGGCACACCCGTCCGGAGATGCTCAAGAACCTCCGGCGCGATCTGGAGGGCAGCGTGGCGCTCGGTGCGGTGCTCGACCGCCTCTGGCCGGTCCTGACGCCGCGGCGGCTCCTCGCCGACCTCTACGCCTCGCCGGAGCGGTTGAGGGCGGCAGGGGCCGATCCGGCGCTGTTCCGCGCGGACGCCGCCGCGTGGACGGTGTCCGACGTGCCGCTGCTGGACGAGGCCGTCGAACTGCTCGGCTGGGACCGCGCGGCCGAACGGCGGGCCGAGGAACGGCGACAGCTCGCGCAGCGGGAATACGCGGAGCGCGTGCTGGAAATCGTCGAGGTCGAAGAGGATCACGACGACTACGAGTTCGCGCTTCGCCCGATGGACGTCCTGAAGGCGGAGGACCTCGCGGAGCGGTTCGCCGAACGCGACGAGCGGGATCTGGCCGAACGCGCCGCCGCCGATCGGGAATGGACCTACGGGCACGTCGTGGTCGACGAGGCACAGGAACTGTCCGAAATGGACTGGCGAGTGCTGATGAGGCGGTGCCCCAGCCGGTCTTTCACCGTCGTCGGGGATCTCGCGCAGCGCCGCTCGCCGTCCGGCGCTCGGTCGTGGGACGAGATGCTCTCCCGGTACGTCGCCGACCGGTGGGTGTACCGGAAGCTGACCGTCAACTACCGGACGCCGTCGGAGATCATGGCGGTGGCGGCCTCGGTGCTGGCGAGTTTCGCCCCGGACGTCGTGCCGCCGGAATCGGTGCGTTCGTGCGGCGTGCCACCGTGGGCCCGTCGACTGTCCGAAATGGACACGGTCGACGTCGAGGACGCCGTCGCGGAATTCGTCCGCGAGGAATCAGGGCGCGAGGGGACGTCGGTCGTCATCGGGCCGCCCGGCGTGCCGGGCGCGATCACGCCGTCCGCGGCCAAGGGCCTGGAGTACGACGCCGTCCTGGTGGTGGGACCGGAGCGGATCCTCGCCGGCGGCCCGAACGGCGCGGCGGAGCTGTACGTCGCGCTGACGCGGGCGACGCAGCGGCTCGGGGTCCTGTACGGCGGGCGGCTGCCGAAAGTCCTCCGCGGTCTCGATTCCGGGCGGCGGACTCCCGACGTGTATCTGCGGTGCGTCTAGGGGGCCAAGGTGTCGTGAGTGTTCTTTCCGTGCGAACACTCACGACTCCCCCCTTCTGTGGATCACCGGGTCAGATTGCCCCAGGCATATGTCTGTTTTGCGAGTTTCAGGTAAACGAGCGTTTCGGTGCTGACGACTCCCGGGATGGGCCGGATGTCGTCGTTCAACACACTCAAGAGGTGCTCGTCGTCCCGGCAGGCCACCTCGGCGAGCAGGTCGTAGCCTCCCGCGGTGAGCACGACGTAATGGACGTCCGGCAACCCGGAGAGCTGGTCGGAGACCGCTCGCGGATCGCCTTGGACTCTGATCCCGACCATCGCCTGACGGCCGAGCCCGACATTGGCCGGATCGGTGACCGCGACGATCTGCATCGTCTCGTCCCGCAGCAGGCGCTGGACGCGCTGCCGCACGGCGCCCTCCGACAAGCCGACGGCTTTGGCGAGTGCCGTGAACGAGGCCCGCCCGTCGACTTGCAGTAGGGCGATCAGAGTGCGATCGGTATTGTCCAACCCTCTAGGTGTGCGCTGCTCCATCTGCGCGCGTGGTTCGTCACCCATGCCGTCCCTCCCTTTGTTTCGGCATGCGATTCTTGTCGCGCAGCGTATCGATCAATGTCCAGAATGCTACCGCCGTTAAGTTGTTTGTCGCGATTCTCTTTCCCGGCGCTGTGACGCGAAGGAATCGGTCGTCCGACAGGGAGAGTGCCGAGGTTTTCGGAACCGGGGTCAGCCGAGATCGCGTTTGAGCAGGTCTTCCTCGGTTTCGCGGCGCACGAGGAGGGTCGCCGTGCCGCGGGAAACGCCGACGAGCGGGGGCCTGCCGACGAGATTGTAATTCGACGCGAGCGAGTGATGGTATGCCCCGGTGCACGGGACGGCGAGCAGATCGCCGGGGTGGACGTCGTCGGGGAGCGTGAGCCCGTCGGCGAGGACGTCGCCCGATTCGCAGTGCCGTCCGACCACCGTCATCGGCCGGCGGGCCGCCCGGCTGCGCCTGCCGATCAGGCGCGCGGTGTACGCCGCCCCGTAGAGCGCGGGCCGCGCGTTGTCGCTCATCCCGCCGTCGACGGCGACGAAAGTGCGCGAACCGCGTTTTACCGCGCAGACCCGGTACACGGTGATCCCGGCCGGGCCGACGATCGCGCGGCCCGGTTCGATCGTCAGTTTCGGCGGCGGGAAGCCGTGCGACGCGCATTCGTAGGCGAGCGCGACCCGCAGCCGCCGCACGTATCCGTCGATGTCGAAACCGGTGTCGCCGGGCAGATAGCGGACGGCGTGCCCGCCGCCGAGGTCCAATTCCCGCAACGTGACGCCGTGGCTCTCACGGAGTGCGACGAGCACCCCGATCATCTTGCGGGCGGCCAGTTCGTAGAAGTCCACGCGGGACACCTGCGAGCCGATGTGGCAGTGCAGCCCGGCCAGGCGGAGCCCCGGTTGCGCGAGTACGGCCGAGACGGCCCGGCCGAGGTTGTCGCGGACCTCCTCGCGGAGTGAGAAGCCGAACTTCTGCCCTTCGGTGCCGGTGGTGATCGCCGCGTGCGTGCCCGCCGAGACGTCCGGGGTCACGCGGATCAGCACCTGCTGTGCGCCGGTGGCCAGCGCGCCGAGCTGCTCGACCTCGTCGAGCGAGTCCACCACGATCCGGCGGACGCCGTAGGAGAGCGCGGCCTTGAGGTCCTCGGGGGTCTTCGCGTTGCCGTGCAGCAGGATCCGCTCGGCGGGGAAGCCGACCGACCGCGCCACCGCGATCTCGCCCGCCGAACAGGTGTCGAGGGAAAGCCCCTCCTCGGCGACCCACCGCAGCACCGCGCGGGTGCACAGCGCCTTGCTCGCGTACGCCACCTCGGCGTCCGGCAAGGCTTGGCGGTACGCGCGGGCGTTCTGCCGGACCTCGTCCTCGTCGATCAGGTACGCCGGGGTCCCGAACCTCGCGGCGAGGTGCGAGACCGGCGCGCCGGCGAACAGCAGTTCACCGCCCGGTCCGAGCCGGGTGCTCCGTGGCCAGACCCCGGATTCGAGGTGGTCGGCGGCCTCGCAACCGAGGCTGGGCAGGAGCTCGCTGAGCGTCACGGTTACCTCCGCGTCGATCGGTCAGTGCCCCGTCAGCACAACTCCGATCGACCCGGCCCGGCCGCTCCGCCAACGCCTCCCTGACGCGTTCCGAGGGCTCGCTGACGCCTTGTTAACGCGTGAGTAACCCCGGCCACAGCGCGCCCTCGACCCGTTCCCGCTCTTCGGTGGTGAGCGGACGGCTCGGCGGACGGACGTCGCGGCGGCACAACCCCAGCCGCGCCAGCGCTTCCTTCACCACGCTCACGTTGTGGGCGTTCCCGTCCGCGGCACGAAGCTCCTCGAAGGGCCGGACGCGCTCCCAGCAGGCCATCGTGGCGCCGAAATCGCCGTCCCGCAGCGCGCGGAACATCTCCAGCGAGAGCGACGGCGCGACGTTCACCAGCCCCGAGGTGAACCCGGTCGCGCCGACGGCGAAGTAGCCCGGCGCCGACAGCTCCGCCAGCCCGGCGATCCACGTGAAGCGATCGAGCCCCGCGTCCCGCGCCACCGAGGCGAACCGCACCGGATCCGGCACCGCGTACTTCACCCCGATGACGTTCTCCGCGGCGTCGCCGAGCCTGGCCAGCTGCTCGCCCTCGATCCGCGCGTCGCGCACGTACGGCACGACGCCCAGTTCCGGGACCGCCGCCGCGATGGCGCGGTGGTACTCGACCCAGCCCTCCGCCGAGACGTACGGATGCACCGGCTGATGGATCATGATCAGCCCGGCGCCGGTCTCCCGCGCGTGCCGCGCCGCGCCGATCGCGGTCCGGAGATCGTGCCCGACGCCGGCGACCACACTCGCCCGCCCGGCCGCGGCCTCGACCGTCACTTCGAGACAGTGCCGCGTCTCGGTCTCGTCCAGCGCGTAGAACTCGCCGGTGTTGCCGTTCGGCGTCACTACCTCGACGCCGGCCGCGATCACCCGGTCCACGAGCTTCGCGTAGGTCTCCGGATCCACGGCGCCGCCCGCGTCGAACGGCGTCACCGGGATGGCCACGACCCCGGACAGCCGCCGTTTCCGCTCGTCGAACCGGGAAGTGGAGCTCACTGGCATGTCCGATCTGATATATGATGTGACGTCGCACGTTACCAGACCACTTGTCCTGAAAGTCAGGACACCCGCCCTGTGCGCAAGTCCGTGAAGGCCTCCTTGAGGGACCCAGAGTCCCTCAAGGAGGCCTTCACGGACAGCGGTCTCGGGGTGGAGCTCAGCCGAAGTAGGAAGCGAAGTTCTTCGAGAACTCCCAGCCGTTGTACTTGTCCCAGTTGATCGACCACGTCATCAGCCCGCGCAGCGCCGGGAAGGTGCCGTGCGGCTTGTAGGAGCCGCAGCCGCTTCCCTTCGTCAGGCAGTCCAGCGACGCGCGCACGTCGGCCGGAGTCGTGTGCCCGTTGCCCGCGGACGGCGCCGCCGGCAGGCCGATGGCGACCTGCTCCGGCTTCAGCGCGGGGAAGACGTTCGCCGCGTCGCCCGCGACTGGGAAGCCGGCGAGCACCATGTCGGTCATCGCCGTGTGGAAGTCCGCGGTCCCCATCGTGTGGTACTGGCCGTCGAGGCCCATGATCGGGCCGGAGTTGTAGTCCTGGACGTGCAGCACCGTCAGCGAGTCCCGCAGCGCGTGGATCACCGGCAGGTACGCCCCGGACCGCGGGTCGGCGCTCCCGTTCGGACCCGGGCCGTAGAACTGGTGTCCGAGTTGGACGAAGAACGTCTCCGGCGCCATCGTCAGCACGAAGTCGTTGCCGTACTTGGCTTTCAACGTCTTCAGCGCGGAGATCAGGTTGACCACCACGGGAGTCTTCGGGTTCTTGAAGTCGGAGTCGCCCGCGTCCAGCGACAGCGAGTGGCCCTCGAAGTCGATGTCGATGCCGTCCAGGCCGTACTTGTCGATGATCGCGCTCGCGGAAGTGACGAACGCGTCCCGCGCGGCGGGGGTGGTCAGCCGCACCTGCCCGTTCTGCCCGCCGACCGAGACGACCACCTTCTTGCCCTTTTCCCGCTGCGCCTTGATCCCGGCGATGAACTCCGCCTCGGATTCGACGTTCGGGCATTCCGCTGCCGGGCAGAGGCCGAACCGGAGTTCGCCCGAGGTCACGGAAGTAGGCTCGGCGAAGGCGAGGTCGATGATGTCCCAGTCGTCGGGGACGTCGGCGATCCGCGTGTAGCCGGAACCGTTCGCGAAGCTCGTGTGCAGGTAGCCGACCAGGGCGTGGGCCGGGATCGCGGCCTGGGCCGTGGCGGGCATCAGCAGGCCCAGTAAGAGGAAAACGATGCCGACGACGGATTTCCGGCGCATGGGGACTCCCTCGGATGTGGTTCACGTCACGTCAGAGATTGGACTAGACCACTAGGGAGTTTGTCAAGAAATCACCGGAACTCGTCCGGTTTTGTCGTCGGCGGACGGAGTTGTCCACACGTGAACAACCTGTGGACAACTCCGTGGATAGTCTACTTAGGACAATCGAGCGAGGAAGGTCTCCAGCTGCTCGACGACGAACGCGTGATCGTCGGCCTGAGGCAGTCCCGAGACGCCGACGGTGCCGACCGGGCCGACACCGTCGACGATCACCGGGAACACGCCGCCGTGCGCGGCGTACAGGTCCGGATCGAGGCGGGAGCCGGCCTCGAACGTCGTGCCCTTCGCGCGGAACCGTTCGCCGACGAGGAACGAGCTGTGCCCGTAGCGGTCGACGACGCGGCTCTTGCGGTCGATCCACGCGTCGTTGTCGGCCGAGGTGCCCGGCAGCGACGCGTGGAACAGCCGCTGGTCGCCGCGGCGCACGGAGACCGTCACCGGAAGGGCGCGGTCCCGTGCCACCGCGAGCAGGTGGGCGCCCAGCTCCAGCGCGGTCTCGTTGTCGAACCGGCGGAAGACCAGGCGCTCCTCCTGCGCGGCCAGGACGGCCAGGGTGTCATCGCTCATGACCCCATTAAATCAACAGCGTTGTGTAATGGCTACCGAAGCGCGTCCAGGGCGAACGCGGCGTACATCGCGACGCCGTTGGCCATGGCGTCCTCGTGGAAGATCACGCGGTTCGAGTGGTTCGCCTCGACCGTGGCCAGGTCGGCCTCGGGCGGGCAGGCGCCGAGGAAGGCGAACGCGCCCGGGACGCGTTGCAGGACATACGAGAAGTCCTCCGCGCCCATCACCGGGTTCTCCATGGGCTCGGAGTTCTTCGCCCCGAGGACCTCGGCCGCCAGCTCCTGCACCCGCGCCGCGACGTGCGGATCGTTCACCGTGACCGGGTAGCCGGGGAGGACTTCGGCGCTCACGCGGACGCCGTGCGCCGCGCCGACCGCCTCGCACACCCGCGGCAGCTCCTCGCGCACGAACGCCTGCGTCCGCTCGGACAGCGTGCGGATCGTGCCCTCCAGGAACGCCGTCTCCGGGATGATGTTCGTCGTGGTCCCGGTCTCGATGCGGGTCACCGAGACCACCGCGGGTTCGAACACGCTCACCTTGCGGGTCACCATCGTCTGCAGCGCGCTCACCATCGCGGCCGCCGCCGGCACCGGGTCGATCGCCTGGTGCGGCGCCGAGCCGTGCCCGCCCCGGCCGGTGACGGTGACGTGGAAGCTGTTCGCCGACGCCATGATCGGACCCGGCCGCGTCTGCACGACGCCGGACGCGGCCGAGGTGAAGATGTGCAGGCCGAACGCCTTCTCGACCCGCTCGCCCGCGGCGTCGAGCACGCCTTCGTGGATCATGTGGCGCGCGCCGTGCTCGCCTTCCTCGCCCGGCTGGAACATGAACACCACCGACCCGGCCAGCTCGTCGACGTGCTCGCTGAGCAGCCGCGCGGCCGACGCCAGCATGGCGACGTGGGTGTCGTGCCCGCAGGCGTGCATCGAGCCGTCGTCTTCGGAGGCGAAGTCGAGACCGGTGTCCTCGTGCAGCGGCAGCGCGTCCATGTCGCCGCGGAGCAGGATCGCCGGGCCGGGCTTCCCGCCCCGCAGGACGGCGGTCAGCGAAGTGGTCGATTTGCCCTCGCTGATCTCCAGGGGCAGGCCCTCGAGGGCCGCTTTGATCACGGCCTGGGTCTTCGGCAGATGGAGGCCGATCTCCGGATTCCGGTGGATCTCCCGGCGGAGTTCCACGGTTTTCGTTTGAAGCGCCCGGGCCTCGTCCAGCAATCCGGCGAAGCGGGCATCGGGGAGGGTGGGAAGGTCGGTGGGTCCGGTCATGTCTCGATAGTGGCGCATGCGGCGCTTCGGGCGCACCGTGCGTGCGTTCCGAATGCGGGCGGAATACGGTGTGCGCATGGCGGTGCAAGAGCCGATCACGGGGTTCGCGGTGGCCGTGGTGCGGGAGGACGGTCGATGGCGGTGCAGTTCCCTGGATCAGGGGGCGCTCGCCGAACTCGACGCTGCGATCACCGAGCTGGGAAAACTGCGTTCGACCGGTGCCGCGTTCGGCCTGCTGGCGATCGACGACGAGTTCTTCGTGATCGTCCGGCCGAGCCCCAGAGGTCCGTCGCTGCTGCTGTCCGACGCCGCCGCGGCGCTCGACTACGACATCGCCGCCGACGTGCTCGACGTGCTGAGAGTCGATCCCCCGGATGAGGACGACGACGCGGTCTGGCCGGAAGGCGATCTGGAGATCCTGTCCGATCTCGGACTGCCGGGGGCCGAGCTCCAGGTGATCGTCGGCGAGGTCGAGCTCTATCCGGACGAGCAGCTCCAGATGGTCGCGCAGCGGTGCGGATTCGCCGCCGAGTTCGCCAAGATCCTGGACGAGATCTGAGCCCCGCCGCCTCCGCCGCCGACATCGCCGCCGTCCAGGCGGCGATCGATGCGGCGCGAGGTGCGGGCGACGACGTGCCGATCGGCGCCGTCGTCCTTTCCCCCGACGGGACCCCGCTGGCCTCCGCGCGCAACGCCCGCGAAGAACTCGGCGACCCGACGGCGCATGCGGAGATCCTCGCGCTGCGGGCCGCGTCCGAGAGCTACGGCGACGGCTGGCGCCTCGAAGGCTGCACGCTCGCGGTGACGCTGGAGCCCTGCACGATGTGCGCGGGCGCGCTCGTGATGGCCCGGGTCTCGAAGCTCGTCTTCGGCGCCTGGGAGCCCAAGACGGGCGCCGTGGGTTCGCTGTGGGACGTCGTCCGCGACCGTCGGCTCAGCCATCGCGCGGAAGTCGTCGGCGGGGTGCTGGAGTCCGAATGCGCGGCCCTGCTCGAAGACTTCTTCCACGGGCAGCGCGGACGGGACTGACGCAGAAGAGCCCGGTCTCCGTGGAGACCGGGCTCTTCGCCGCGGTGGCGGTGGGATTTGAACCCACGGACGGGTATTAACCGTCACACGATTTCGAGTCGTGCTCCTTCGGCCGCTCGGACACGCCACCGCCGAGAACAATACCGGAGGGCCTTCCGGGGTCTTCAGGGGGTCAGGAAAGCTGCGCGGTGATCTCGTCGATCGCCGCCGTCTGGTTCTCCACGATCTCCTGGGCCAGCGCTTTGGTCTCGGCGTGCTCGCCCGAGGAGAGCACGGTCTTGGCCATCGCGACGCCGTTGCGCAGGTGCTCGGCCATCAGCGGGAGCCACGTCTTGTCGAACTCGGCGCCGGTCAGGTTCTGGAGCGAGGCGACCTGTCCTTCGGTGATCATCCCCGGCATTGCGTGTCCCGCGTGGCCCGCCGCGGGCAGCACGGCGGCGTTCCACGCCTGGAGCCAGCCGGTCATCGTCCGGACCTCGGCCGACTCGGCCTCGACGATCTTGGCCGCGGTGGCCTTCACGTAGTCGGAAGCCGACCGTTCCGAAGCCAGGTTCGCCACCTGGATCGACTGCTGGTGGTGCGGGACCATCTGCTGGGAGAAGGTGACGTCGGCCTGGTTGGCGCCGGGCGTGTTCGCCGCCGGCGCCGCGCCCGTGGCCGTCGAGCAGGCCGCGAGCACCCAGACGACCAGCGCGGACAGTGCCATCGGCAGTCGTCGTCGCATCGATACCTCCGTAGTCAGGGAAACCGGCCCCTCCGTTCTGTGATACGGCTGTGACCTTCCGGCGGTTCAAAACCGGATTAGCCTTGGTCGGCATGACGGATCCGAAGACCGTGGTGACCGGTTTCCTTCAGGCCCTCGAAGAGCTCGACATCGACCGCGCGCTGGGCTTCGTGGCGATCGACATCGTCTATCAGAACGTCCCGCTTCCCGCCGCCCGCGGGTTTTCGGCGGTGGAGAAGCAATTGCGCACCATGGCCCGCTACGGCAGCGGGTTCGAGGCGCGCACCCACCACATCGCCGCCGACGGCCCGATCGTGCTCACCGAGCGCACCGACGTCCTCCGGCGTGGTTCGTGGGAGGCGGAGTTCTGGGTGTGCGGCACGTTCGAAGTGCGCGACGGCCGGATCGTGCTGTGGCGCGACTATTTCGACTGGACGACGTTCCTGGCCGCGAGCGCGAAGGGCGCGGGCAAGGCGGCGGTCGCCGGGGCGAAGTCGCTCATCGGGAAGGTCAAGGCGCGGCAGGAACTCTGCAGAAGACGCCGCAGTGGCAGGAAGCCTTGCAGCGCAACGGATGGACCGAGGCCTTCGCGCCCGGGGAGCAATTCGGTTCGTTTCTCAAAGA
>NZ_JBFBGL010000052.1:0-58213 GCF_040684635.1 Amycolatopsis sp. NPDC089917
AACACCAGCCGAGTGCCTACGACGACTACTCTTCCCGAACGAAACAACCAACGTTGCAACCACCAGGTGAATCCGCCAGGCCTTCACGGACTTGCGCCAGGGCCCGGTGAGCAGGCGATAGCAAAGGTCCCTTGCTCACTCCCCGCCGGCCAGCAGCTGCTCGAAGGGCACGAATCCGCTGTTCACCGGCTCGGCAGGCACGGACGACAGCCGAGCGGCGAGCTCCCGCCCGGCCCGCGAGGCCCGCGTGTCGAGGTCCCCCGGAGAAGCCCAGTCCGACGAAGCGGCGTACACCGCCGTCGAGACAGGCTCCGCGCGGAGGTAGGCGAAGAGCGGACGCAGCGCGAAGTCGAGCACCAACGAGTGCCGTTCGGTTCCGCCGGTGGCACCGATCAGCACCGGCTTCCCGTCGAGCGCCTTCTGGTCCAGCACGTCGAAGAACGACTTGAACAGCCCGCTGTACGACGCGGTGAACACCGGTGTCACGGCGATCAGCCCGTCCGCGGCGGTCACCGTGTCGATGGCCGCGCGCAGGGCCGGGGAGGGAAACCCGGTCAGCATGTTCTTCGTGACGTCGAGGGCCAGGTCGCGGAGTTCGATCACCTCGATCTTCGCCTCCGGAAGCGCGGAAGAAACCGACAAAGCCAGCTTGTCCGCGAGCAGCCGCGTCGAGGACGGCTGACTCAACCCCGCTGTCACGACGGCGATCGTCGTCATGCCAAGACCTCCGGAGCAGAAGCCACAAGAAGCGAAGCGTGCGTAGGAGCCTCGGGCACATGCGCCGGACGAAGAGCGTCGAGTTCCTTGCGCAGCACCGGGATCACGTGCTCGCCCAGCAGGTCGAGCTGCTCCAGCACGGTCTTCAGCGGCAACCCAGCGTGGTCCATCAGGAACAGCTGGCGCTGGTAGTCGCCGAAGTGCTCGCGGAAGCTCAGCGTCTTGTCGATCACCTCTTGCGGGCTGCCGACGGTCAGCGGCGTCTGCTCGGTGAACTCCTCCAGCGACGGCCCGTGCCCGTACACCGGCGCGTTGTCGAAGTACGGCCGGAACTCCCGCACCGCGTCCTGCGACTTCGGCCGCAGGAACACCTGACCGCCGAGTCCGACGATCGCCTGGTCCGCCTTGCCGTGCCCGTAGTGCTCGTACCGCTCGCGGTACAGGTCGATCAACGCCTGGAAGTGCTCCTTCGGCCAGAAGATGTGGTTCGCGAAGAACCCGTCGCCGTAGTAGGCGGCCTGTTCCGCGATCTCCGGGCTGCGGATCGAACCGTGCCAGACGAACGGCGGGACACCGTCGAGCGGTCGCGGGGTCGAGGTGAACTCCTGCAGCGGCGTCCGGAACTTGCCGGACCAGCTGACCACGTCCTCGCGCCACAACCGGTGCAGCAGGTGGTAGTTCTCGATCGCCAGCGGGATGCCCTGGCGGATGTCCTTCCCGAACCACGGGTACACCGGGCCGGTGTTGCCGCGGCCCATCATCAGGTCGACGCGGCCGTCGGCCAGATGCTGCAGCATCGCGAAGTCCTCGGCGATCTTCACCGGGTCGTTCGTGGTGATCAGCGTGGTCGAGGTGGAAAGGATGAGTTTCGACGTCCGCGCGGCGATGTAGCCGAGCATCGTCGTCGGCGACGAAGGCACGAACGGCGGATTGTGGTGCTCACCGGTCGCGAAGACGTCGAGGCCGGCTTCTTCGGCCTTGAGCGCGATCCGCACCATCGCCTTGATCCGCTCGTACTCGCTGGGCGCCTCCCCGGTGGTCGGGTCGGTCGTCACATCGCCCACCGTGAAGATTCCGAACTGCATGACCTGCTCCCTAAGCCGGGTTGTTCTTGCTTGAGCGTTCAACCTCACGCGCGCAAGAAGTATTCCAGACCATCGGCGCGAGCTGAAAGGGTGACTTGATCGGCCCGGAAAGTGGTCGCGCTCACACTCGAATCCATGTGGCTCATTCCCCTGCTTGTGACAACGTTGACATTCGCTCTCACGCCGGCCGCCACCACTCCCGAACCCACCGTCTCGGCGACGATCTGCGCCAAGTACTGCGACAGCCGCGATCCCGCGCTGGCCGTCGGCGACAGAAGACCCGGCACGGCGACGGTCTGGGGCCGCGGCATCACGCTGCACCTGTCCGACGGCGACGACATGGGCTGGGGCAGCATCGCCGACGGCGACCCCGGCGACGAACTCTGGCTCGACCGTTCCTTCGACGGCGGCCGCACCTGGTCCGGCGACAGCCGGATCGGCGACACGAAGATCCCCGCCGGGCAACGCGGCTGGCGGACCCTGATGTACAACGTGGACGATCCCGGCGGCCACCGCTTCGGCGCCCTGCGCGCCTGCGGGAAAGCCGGCAACCGGCCGGAAATCGCCTGCACGCCGTGGTTCCGCACCACGGTCGCCGCGAACGATCGCGCCGAAGCCGCGGCCACCGCGCTCATGCAGTTCTACGACAACGGCACCGGGCTCTGGCAGACCACGGGCTGGTGGAACTCGGCGAACGCGCTCACGGCGATCCTCGACTACAGCACGCGCGCCGGCTCGCAGAACTACCGGTACGCCATCGCCAACACCTTCGACCGCAACCGTGGCAACAACTTCACGAACGAGTACATCGACGACACCGGCTGGTGGGCGCTCGCCTGGATCCGCGCCTACGACCTGACCAAGGACCGCCGCTACCTCGACACCGCCGTCATCGCGGCGGACTACATGTACTCCTACCGCGACGGGACCTGCGGCGGCGGGCTCTGGTGGTCGACGGCGAAGACGTACAAGAACGCCGTCACCAACGAGCTGTACGTCAAGGTCGCCGCGTCCCTGCACAACCGGCTCCCCGGCGACACGGTCCAGCTCGCCAGGGCGCGCGAGGTCTGGGACTGGTTCCGGGCGAGCGGCATGATCAACGGGAGCGACCTGGTCAACGACGGGCTGAACTCCTCCTGCGCCAACAACGGGCAGGCAGTCTGGAGCTACAACCAGGGCATCGTCCTCGGCGCGCTGGTCGAGCTGAACCGCGCGACCGGCGACGCCGCCCTGCTCACCCGGGCCCGTCAGCTCGCGGACGCCTCCACCACGACCCCGCAGCTTCACTCGAACGGGATCCTGCGCGACCCGTGCGAGTCCGGTGACTGCGGCGCCGACGGGCCGTCGTTCAAAGGCGCGTACGCCCGCGGTCTCGGCGAGCTGGACCGGGCGCTGACAGGCAGGCCGTACCGCGCTTACCTGACCCGCCAAGCGAATTCGACGATCGCGAACAACCGCACGTCGCTCGACCAGCACGGCCTGCGCTGGGCGGGACCGGTCGACAAGATCGACGCCGCCCGTCAGCACAGTGCGCTGGAGGTCCTCACGGCAGCCCTCTGAGCATCGGATCCGGGACGTGCAGCCAGGCGCGGACCTCGGTCTCCTTCTCGTGGACGAGCACCTGCCGGTAGCTCATCGTGTGGAGACCGGGACCGCCCTGGTCCTGGACGTCCTCGTGGAACCTGTCGGAAACGAGCACGACCATGGGCGAGCCGTCCGGCGCCTCGGCCAGCGCGTCGCGCAGCACCCGCGAATCGAGCAGCCGGGCCAGCAGCACCTTCGGCCGTCCCGTCACGCCGTACTCGTCGAGCGTGACCTCCCCGGCGTGGATCGCCACCCGCACCCGGATCCGCAGACCGGGCGCGGTGACGACGTTGTACTGGGCCAGGTCCGCGGCCAGCCGGGAAAGGAGCGGGTACAGCAGCCGGAACTTCGGGAACTGCGGCGGGACGACCACGATCATCCCGTCCCCGGTGTCGTGCTTCAGGCAGACTTCCCAGGCGATCCCACTGCCCGCGAAGGCGTTCTCCAGCAGGCCGAAGAGCATCCGCCGGACCTGGACGAAGATCTCACTGCTGCGCCCGACCAGGCCGAACCCGGCGATGTCGATCGAGAACAGCCCGCAGTGCATGCCGGTCTCCACCCAGACCGTCGGCGGCGGGTAGAGGATCTTCTTCCGCAGCAGGGCCAGGTGGACACACGACGCGGTGACGTACAGGATCGTGCCGAAGAACCAGAGAAAGCCGAAAGCGATCTCCGTGTTGTCCGCGTCGCCCGCCCGCGCGAGGGCGTAGACCATCAGTAAGGACACCGCGGCGTAAGCCAGGATGAACGGCCACAAAGACGCCCGGCGCAGCCGCAGGGCGGCGTGCATGAGCGGCAGCGGCGCGAGCACGCCGAGTGACACGACGACCGCCACGAAATACCAGAGACTCACGACGCGCTGTACGGTCGACGCGCGCTTCGGCCCGAGTCCGACGACCACTTCCTTCCCCCCGTCACCCTGTGACACCGGAAACGATAACGCCTCGTCCAAGCGGCGAGGAAGCCGCTTTCCCCAGCCGTGACCCGGCCATCGGGACGGGTGTTCCGCCACACCGTGAGGCTCGGGAAGAGGAAGCTGTCGGAGGGGACGGATATCCTCCAGTACGGTGTCGCGTTGAACGCCACCTCCACGAGCAAGTTCGCGAGCCACGACTCCAGGAGAAGTACCCAGTGACTGCTGAGACCCTGTACGGGGCCGACGACCTGACGCATCTCGAGGGTCTGGAAGCGGTCCGCAAGCGCCCCGGCATGTACATCGGCTCCACCGACAGCCGCGGCATCAACCACCTGTTCTCCGAGGTCGTGGACAACTCGACCGATGAAGGTGTGGCGGGTCACGCCGCGAAGATCGTGGTCACCCTGCACGCCGACGGCAGTGTCCAGGTGGACGACGACGGCCGCGGCATCCCCACCGGCACGCACGCCAAATCCGGTTTGTCCGGTGTCGAGCTGGTGCTGACCAGGCTGCACGCCGGCGGCAAGTTCGGCGGATCCGGCTACAAGACCTCCGGCGGTCTGCACGGCGTCGGCGCTTCGGCGGTGAACGCGCTGTCGCACCGCTTCGACGTCACGGTGAAGCAGAGCGGCAAGGTCCACCAGATGTCGTTCGCGCACGGCGTGCCCGGCGTCTTCGACGGACCCGGCCCGAAGGCCAAGTTCACCCGCCGGTCCGGGCTGAACGTCACCGGCAAGATGAAGCGCGGCGAGCGCTCCGGCACGTCGATCCGCTACTGGTACGACTCGCGCTACTTCGAGAGCGGCGCCGCGCTCGACGTCGAGGGCGTCCGCGCGAAGATGCGCAACACCGCGTTCCTGGTCCCCGGCGTCACGTACGTGCTGCGCACCGCGGTCGACGACTCGATCAGCGAAGAGACCTTCCACTTCCCCAACGGCCTCGCCGACATGGTCGACTTCCTGGCCCCGGACAGCGAAAAACCCGTCTGCGGCACGCTGATCATCAACGGCGAGGGCACGTACAAGGAGAACGCCGCCGACGCCAGCGGTGTCATGCAGTCCAATGTGGAGCGTCACGCCGAGATCGAGGTCGCGCTCCGCTGGGGCACCGGCTACGAGCGCACGGTCGAGTGCTTCACCAACACCATCCGCAACGTGCACGGCGGCACGCACCGCCGCGGCTTCGACCGCGCGGTCCTGAAAGCCTTGCAGGACGCCATTTCCAAAACCCGCGGACTCCTGAAGCCCAAGGAGGACATGCCGACCGTCGAGGACGTCCTCGAAGGCATGACGGCGGTCGTCCACGTCCGGCTGCCGGAGCCGCAGTTCACCTCGCAGACCAAGGACGAGCTGTCCACCGCCGGCATCACCCGCGTCATCCAGGGCGTCGTCGACAAGCACGTCCGGTCCTGGACCGAGGAGCGCAAGACCAAGTCCGAGGCGAAGATCGTGCTGCAGAAGGTGGTCGACGCGGCGCGCGTCCGGCTCACCCAGAAACAGCAGAAGGACGCCGCCCGGCGCAAGACCGCGCTCGAAGGCGCGGCCATGCCGCCGAAGCTGGTCGACTGCCGCACCACCGGCGTCTCCCGCAGCGAACTGTTCCTCGTCGAGGGTGACAGCGCGCTCGGTTCGGCGCGGATGGCGCGCGTGTCGGAGTACCAGGCGCTGCTTCCCTTGCGCGGCAAGATCCTCAACGTCCAGAAGGCGTCGCTCGGCGACACCTTGAAGAACGCCGAGATCGCCTCGATCGTGCAGGTGCTCGGCGCGGGCAGCGGGCGCACCTTCGACCTGTCGACCATGCGCTACGGCCGGGTGATCCTGATGGCCGACGCGGACGTCGACGGCTCGCATATCCGGACGCTGCTGATCACGCTGTTCGCCAAGTACATGCGGCCGGTGATCGAGGACGGCAGGCTCTACGCCGCGATGCCGCCGCTGCACAAACTGGTCACCAAGGGCCGCAACCCGGAGACCCACTTCACCTTCACCCAGAAGGAGATGGAGACCAAGTTCGCGGCGCTGGAGCGGGCGGGCAAGCAGATCGTCACACCGGTGCCGCGGTTCAAGGGTCTCGGCGAGATGGACGCCGACGAACTGTGGGACACCACCATGAACCCCGCCACCCGTTCGGTCCGCCGCATCACCCTCGACGACGTCGAAGCCGCGGAGACCGCGCTCGAACTGTTGATGGGCGAGAAGGTCGAACCGCGCCGCAACTGGCTGGTCGAATCCTCCGACCGGGTCGACCGCGAAGCCATCGACGCCTGATTTCGTTGCTATTCAAGGAGCTTTGAGCAATGGCACGCCGTAAGGGCACCACCACCAAGGTCGACCCGTCAGCGTTCGACCAGCCCGGCGCGAACGTCTTCGACAACTCGCTGAAGACGGAGATCGAGGATTCGTACCTGGAGTACGCCTACTCGGTCATCCACTCGCGGGCGCTCCCGGACGCGCGGGACGGGCTGAAGCCGGTGCACCGCCGGATCATGTACTCGATGAACGAGAACGGCTACCGGCCGACGCACGCGTACGTGAAGTCGTCCCGCGTGGTCGGCGACGTGATGGGCAAGTACCACCCGCACGGCGACACCGCGATCTACGACGCCATGGTCCGGCTCGCGCAGGACTTCTCGCTCAACGTCCCGCTGGTCGACGGGCACGGCAACTTCGGCTCCCCCGACGACGGTCCGGCCGCCTCCCGGTACACCGAGGCGCGGCTGTCCCCCGAAGCGATGCTGCTGGTCGGTGAGCTCGGCGAGGACACCGTCGACTTCCGGCCGAACTACGACGGTTCGCTCGAAGAGCCGTCGGTGCTGCCCGCCGCGTTCCCGAACCTGCTGGTCAACGGCACTTCCGGGATCGCGGTCGGGATGGCGACCAACATGATCCCGCACAACCTGACCGAGGTCATCGGGGCGGCGCGGTGGCTGATCAACCACCCGAACGCCACCCTCGACAAGCTGATGGAGTTCGTCCCCGGCCCCGACCTGCCGACCGGTGGTTCGCTGCTGGGGCTGGACGAGGTCCGCCGCGCGTACGAGACCGGCCGCGGTGTGGTGCGCATGCGCGCGAGCGCCGAGACCGGGCCACTGGAGGGCAGCCGCGGCCGTCAGGCGATCACCGTCACCGAACTGCCGTACGGCGTCGGCCCGGAGAAGGTGATCGAGAAGATCACCGACGAGGTCAACAAGTCCAAGCGGCTCACCGGGATCGCCGACGTCAAGGACCTCACCGACCGCGAGAACGGCACGCGGCTGGTCATCGAATGCAAGGTCGGCGTGAACCCGCAGGCGCTGCTGGCGGATCTGTACCGCCTGACGCCGCTTGAGCAGTCCTTCGGCATCAACAACCTGGTGCTGGTGGACGGGCAGCCGCAGACGCTGGGGCTCAAGGCGCTGCTGGAGGTCTTCCTCAGCCACCGCTACGAGGTCGTCACCCGCCGCACCCGGTACCGGCGCCGCAAGCGCGAAGAACGCCTGCACCTGGTCGACGGTCTGCTGATCGCCCTGCTCAACATCGACAAGGTGATCAAGCTGATCCGCGAGAGCGAGAACGCCGCGGCCGCGAAGGACGGCCTGATGACGCGGTTCAAGCTCTCCGAGATCCAGGCGACCTACATCCTGGACACCCCGCTGCGGCGACTGACGAAGTACGACCGGATCGAACTCGAAGCCGAGCAGGACAGGCTGCGCGAGGAGATCGCCGAGCTGTCGAAGATCCTCGACGACGAGTCGGTGCTGAAGAAGGTCGTCTCGGCCGAGCTGGCCAAGGTCGCCAAGGACCACCCCACCGAACGCCGCACCGCGCTGATCGACGGTGACCTCAAGGAGGTCCTCGCCGCGTCGAAGCCGTCGGGCCCGCTGGAGGTCGCCGACGACCCGTGTCAGGTGATCCTTTCGGCGACCGGACTGGTCGCGCGGACGGCCGCGGAATCGGAGGAGTCGTCGGAGGTGCGGCGCCGCAACGGCCGCGTCAAACACGACTCGGTGTCCGCGGTGGTCCACTCGACCGCACGCGGCCAGGTGCTGCTGGTGACCAACCGCGGCCGCGCGTTCAAGACCGACGTGCTGCCGCTGCCGGTGCTGCCCGACCAGGCGGGCACCGTGTCACTGCGCGGCGGGATGGCCGCGAAGGAACTGGTGCCGCTGGACAAGGGCGAGCGCGTCATCGGCCTGGCCCCGCTCGGCGAGCAGGCCGCCGGCTCCCCGGGTCTCGCGCTCGGCACGAAGCACGGCGTGGTGAAGGTGTGCGCGCCGGAATGGCCGGTCCGCTCGGACGAGTTCGACGTGATCAGCCTGAAGGACGGCGACGAGGTCGTCGGCGCCACCTGGCTCACCGACGGCAACGAGACGCTGGCGTTCCTGTCGTCCGAAGCGTCCCTGCTGCGCTACGCCGCTTCGCTGGTGCGGCCGCAGGGTCTCAAGGGCGGCGGCATGGCCGGCATCGTCGTGCGCGGCGAGGCGGAAGTGGTCTTCTTCGGCGCGATCCGGACCGACGACGCCGAACACGGCGAGCCGATGGTCGTCACCGCGACCGGCGCGAGTGTGAAGGTGACGCCGTTCAGCGAGTACCCGGCGAAGGGCCGCGCGACCGGCGGTGTCCGGGCGCAGCGGTTCCTCAAGGGCGAGACGCGGTTGGTCGTCGGCTGGATCGGGCCGCGTCCGGCCGGTGCCGGCCGCAACGGCGACCCGGTGGAACTGCCCGAGGTCGACCCGCGGCGCGACGGCTCCGGCCACGCCCACCCCGGCCCCGAGGTCGTCGGCCACCTGATCGAACGCGACTGATCCCCGATCATCGAAGGCCCCCTTGCTCACGCCGGTCGTGAGCAAGAGGGCCTTCTGTCTTCTGCCTACGGATGGCGTAAGCCAGGCGGACACCTTGCTTGCGCCTAAGGGCAACCTAAGGAGCCTGTGCGCGCTCGACCGCCTCGGACCGCGAGACGGTTTCAGCATCGTCCCCCCGGTCTCACCACTGAAATCGTAGGAGCCCCCGCGTGCGGGCCCGAGAAGATCTTCCGAGCTCCGGCGTCCCGGAATCACAAGCGTCCAATCGGGCGATTCCCATTTTCCCTATCGTCAGTTGACCTTGCGGTCGAGATGCCGATAGATTTCCCATCGGCCCGCTCGGCCCGGACACTTCACGCAAATATTCAGACAGTAGAGCTGTGACTCTAATACTGAGGGGAATCGTGATGCCGAGTTTTGTCGACCTTCTCGACTCACCGAGAGAAATACGACCGAACATTAAGTTCGAGGAATCGGAAGAAGAGTCGGACAACCAGAACATTCTCGCCCGCGTGGCGTTCGCAAAGAATGGTTTCGCCCCTGAATTGCACAAGGGCGTGCCCACGGTGGGCGTGCCGATGACCACGGACACCGAGCCGGGATTCCACGAGGTTTTCGCCGCCTCGGGACCGGTCGTGGCAGGCAGGGAAGGCGGCCTCGTCTACGCCGTGGACGGCCGTCATCTGTTCTGCGCCGTCCAGGTCACCGAACGCGACGTCTATCGCGACGCGGCCAGGATCGCCTACGACTCCGCCTTCGAACTCGCCACGCGGCTGGGCTACCCGAACATCCTTCGCATGTGGAATCTGGTCGGCGGCATCATCGACGACAACGCGGACGGCGTGGAGATCTACCGCGACTTCTGCGCGGGACGAGCCGAAGCCTTCGCCCTGTGGTCGGGCAGGATCCTCCACATCCCGGCGGCCACCGGCATCGGCACCCGGGGCGACGGCGTGTACCTGTACTTCATCTCCGGACGCGCCGACGCCGAGGTGCACCACCTGGAGAATCCCCGGCAGACCCCCGCTTACCATTACCCGGAAAGCTACGGCCCCAAAGCGCCGAGTTTCGCGCGAGCCACCTTCGCCGACGGAACCCTGTACATTTCCGGGACCGCGAGCATCATCGGTGACGAGACCGTGCACAAGGGGGACATCTCGGGCCAGGTCGACGTCACCCTGGAGAACATCACGACGCTGATCAGCACGGAAAACCTGGGGAAAGTCCGGCCCGAAGGCGGCTACAGCCTCAAAGACCTCGACTTGATCAAGGTGTACGTCAGCCGCCCCGAAGACATCCCTTTCGTCCGCTCACGGTGCGAAGAAGTCTTTTCCCCGGACGCACGGGTCGTCTATTTGAACGTCGACATCTGCCGCCCCGATCTGCTCGTCGAAATCGAGGCGATAGTCCAATGAATCTGGCCGGCCACCTTGCCTCGCTCTCAAGGAAGAACGGCTGGTCCGAGCGAACCGCATACCGTACCGACGACGTGGCGGTGTCCTACGCGGAGTTGTACGCCGGTTCGGCGCGCTACGCCGGCGGACTGGCCGCACGCGGGGTGAAAGCGGGAGACCGAGTCCTGCTGGTGCTTCCCGACAGCGTCGAACTCGTGCAGGCCGTCCTCGGCACGATCCGGCTGGGGGCCGTGGCGATCCCCGTCAACACCTTCCTCCACGAGGCGGCCGTCCGGCGTGCGGCCGAAACCGCGAGCCCCTTCCTGACCATCGCGGAACCGGGGACACCCGGCCTCGACCAGGTCGTTCCGGTCGCGCCTGCGCGACTCCTCGACCACGAGCCGGCGGCCGGGTACGCCGAGACCAGCGCGGACACGCCCGCGTTCGCCTTCTTCACCTCCGGCACGACAGGAAGCCCCCGGCTCTGCTTCCACACTCACGGCGACCCAGAGTTCTACGACCAGGCCATCGGCTCGGTGGTGGACCTGACCCCGGACGACGTCACCCTGTCCGTGTCGCGAATGTACTTCGCCTACGGATTCGGCAACTCCCTCCTCCTGCCCCTGCTTCGCGGAGGCACGACGGTGCTCAGCCGGGAACGGCTCACCGAACCCGCGGCCTTGGAGCTGATCACCCGGCACCGGGTTTCGGTCCTTTATGGACAGCCCAGCTTCTACGCCCGGCTGCTCCGGCATCCCTTCGCTGAGGCGCTCCAAAGCCTGAGGGTGGCGCTGGTCGCCGGTGAACCATTGCCCGAAAGCGTCGAAACCACGCTCCGCGAAACGCTCGGGAACAGGTTCCTCAACATCTTCGGCACCACGGAAATCGGGCACGCGTTGATCGCGAACACCCTGTCCTCGCAACGGGACGGCAGTATCGGCCGGATCCTTCCGCCGTACCGCATGCGGGTCGTCGACCAGCTGCGCCGAGAGGTGCCTGCCGGGGTGGAGGGGAAGCTGGAGGTTCGTGGCCCGACGATCGCCCCCGGAGTCGCCCACGGCTCCGACACACCCCGGCGAACGCCGGACGACTGGTACGTGACCGGGGACGCCGCCACCGTGGATCCCGACGGCTTCGTCCGCCTGCACGGCAGGCTGGACGACATCGAGATCGTCGGCGGGCAGAACGTGCATCCCGCCGAGATCGAAGATCTCCTGGTGAGCCATCCCGCCGTCCGCGCGGCCGGTGTGTGCTCGGTGCGCCGGGAGTCCGCCACGACTTCACTGCGCGCCCACGTCGAACTGGACGAGGGCGCCGAGCCCGACCGGGTGATCGCCGAGATCGGCTCCCTGACCCAGAAGAACCTGAGCTGGTACGAAATACCGGAGGACATCATCGTCGTCGAATCCCTTCCCCGCACTCCGGTCGGCAAGCTGGACCGCCGGGCGCTCCGGACACTGGCGGCCGTTCGATGAGCACCAAGGCCGAGGCCGAGGCCGGCGTCGACTTCAAGGCCGTCGCCGCGGTCAGCGTCACGTTGGTCTTGTGGGCCTCCGCCTTCGTCGGCATCCGCTTCGCCGGCGCGCACTACGAGCCCGGGTCGCTGGCACTGGGCAGGCTGCTGGTCGGCGCGCTCGCCCTCGGGGCGGTCGCGGTGGTCAAGGGCATGCCGTTCCCGCCGCGCAAGGCATGGCCCGGCATCGCCGGCGCCGGGGTCTTCTGGTTCGGCCTGTACATGGTCGCCCTGAACTGGGGTGAACGCCACACCGACGCCGGAACGGCGTCGCTCCTGGTCGGGATCGGCCCGGTCTTCGCCGCGATACTCGCCGGAATCGTCCTGAAGGAAGGACTTCCCCGCCCTCTGGTGATCGGGCTCGTCGTCGCTTTCACCGGCGCGGCGATCGTGGGCCTGTCCTCGCAGCACGGTGACTCCAGTGCCCTCGGCGTCGCGCTCTGCCTGCTGGCCGCGGCGGGGTACGCGGTGGGCGTCGTCTCCCAGAAACCGGCTTTGAGCCACGCCACCGCTTTGCAGGCCACGACCTTCGGCTGTGCCGTCGGCGCCGTCGCCTGCCTTCCGTTCAGCGGTCAGCTGATCCACGACGTGACCACCGCACCGGCCTCGGCCACCTGGTCGATGGTCTACCTGGGGTTGCTGCCCACCGCGCTCGCGTTCTACACGTGGGCCTACGCGTTGTCCCGGACTCCGGCGGGCAAGCTCGGCGTGACCACCTACGTGGTTCCGGTGATCGTGATCGCGTTGTCCTGGCTTTTCCTCGACGAGGTTCCCACTCTGCTCGCCATCCTTGGCGGGGCTCTTTGCCTTGCCGGTGTCGGCGTTTCCCGGACCAAGAAACGGAGAGCGCAGTGACCACCATCCCCAGCTACGAACTGTTGCCGAGCCCGGCGGAACTGGCCGCCGAACATCCCGTCCCCGCCCGGGTCGTCGACGAAATCCGGGAGCATCGCTCGGCGATCACCGACGTGCTCAACGGCCGCGACGGCCGGTTGATGGCCGTCGTCGGCCCGTGTTCCGTCCACGACCCGATCGCCGTCCTCGACTACGCCGCCCGGCTGGCCGAGTCGGCCGCACCGATGAAGGACCACTTGCTCGTCGTGCTCCGGGCCTACCTGGAGAAGCCGCGAACCGCGGTCGGCTGGAAGGGCCTGCTCCACGATCCCTGGCTCGACGGCTCCGAAGACATCTCCGGAGGTCTGCGAACCGGGCGCCGCTTCCTGATCATGGCCGCGGACACCGGTCTGCCGCTGGCAGGCGAGTTCGTCGAGCCGATGCTCGCCCCCTATCTGAGCGATCTCCTCAGCTACGGTGCCATCGGGGCGCGGACGGTCTCCAGCCAGTCGCACCGGGAGCTCGCGTCCCAGCTGCCGATGCCGATCGGGATCAAGAACGGCCTCGACGGCGACTTGACGGTCGCCACCGCCGCGATCCGTTGCGCCGGCACCGCGCAGCGGCACCCGGCGGTGAGCGAACACGGCGCTCTCGTCGTGCGGAGTTCACCCGGCAACTCGACGGCGCACTTGATCCTCCGCGGCACCGCGGCCGGAACCAACTACGACTCGGAGACCGTGGACGCGGCCATCGAGGGACTGCGCGCCGCGAAATCCCTCGACCGTGTCGTCATCGACGCGTCGCACGGCAACTCCCGCAAGGACCACCGTCGCCAGGCCGGTGTCGTCGCCGACATCGCCGGCCGAATCGCCTGTGGTGAGCGGGGAATCGCGGGGATCATGATGGAGTCGTTCCTCCGAGAGGGACGACAGGATCACCCGGCGCCTTACGGGGTGAGCATCACCGACGCCTGCCTCGACCTCAACAGCACCGTGTCGGTGCTGGAGTCGCTCGCCGACTCCGTGCGGTCGGGCCGGTCGGTCGTCCTCGGCTGAGCCCCGCCCCAGGTGTCATGAGGGGTCCCCATAGGACATCTTTCGTCCCATGGGGACCCCTCATGACGCTCCCGGGGGACTCACCTTCAGCGACCCAGCAGCCCCTTCGCGATGTGCGTCACCTGGATCTCGTTGCTTCCCGCGTAGATCATCAGCGACTTCGCGTCCCGCGCCAGCTGCTCCACGCGGTACTCCGCCATGTACCCGTTCCCGCCGAACAGCTGCACGGCCTCCATCGCGACCTCGGTGGCCGCCTCCGACGAGTACAGCTTCATCGCCGAAGCCTCGGCCAGCGTCGGCATCTTGCCCGCGCGCAGCGTCTCGATCAGCTGGAACACCATGTTCCGCACGTTGATCCGCGCGACCTCCATCTTCGCCAGCTTCAGCTGGATCAGCTGGAATCGCCCGATCTCCTGGCCCCACAGCTTCCGGTTCTTCGCGTAGTCCACGCACAGCCGGTGGCACTCGTCGATGATCCCGAGCGCCAGCGCCGCGACCCCGACCCTCTCGACGGCGAACCCGGACTTCACCTCGGCCTTGCTGTCACCGTCGCGACCGGTCTCGGACTCGCCGAGCAGCCTGTCCCGCCCGAGCCGGACGTCGCTGAAGAACAGCTCGCCGGTCGGCGACGACATCATGCCCATCTTCTTGAACGGCTTGCCCTGCGTGAGCCCCGGCATGCCCTTGTCCAGCACGAACGTCAGCACCTTGCGATCGCGGACATCCGAGCCGTCGTCCAGCTTCGCGTAGACGATGATCGTGTCGGCGTAGGGCCCGTTGGTGATGAACGTCTTCTGTCCATTGAGGACGTACTCGTCGCCGTCACGCCGCACAGACGTCTTCATCCCGCCGAAAGCGTCCGAGCCGGAGTCGGGTTCGGTGATCGCCCACGCGCCGACCTTCTCGAACGTCGCCAGTTCGGGCAGCCAGCGTTCCTTCTGCGCCTGCGTGCCCTTGGTCAGGATCGTCTGCGCGGTCAGCCCGATGCTCACCCCGAGCGAGGCGACGATGCCGAGGCTGACCCCGGCCAGTTCACTCACCGCGATGAGCGCCATCGCCTCCTGCCCGCCGAACGCCAGGCCTCCGCCGCCAGCGGAGCCACGCTCCTTCGACAGCAGCTTCGTCACCGATTCCCGCGCGAGCGCGTCGATGCCGAAGGAGGCGAACATCTTGCGGATGAGGTCGTACGGCGGCAGCGTCCCGCTTTCCAGCGCGTCGAGGTGCGGCCGGATCTCCTTGTCGACGAACTCGCGGATCGCGTCGCGGATCAGCAGTTCGGTCTCGGACCACTCGATCACGGCAGCCTCGCGGCGATGTCGTCGATCTCCCAGGCTTCCTCGGTTTCGATCACCTTGACGTCGTGCCAGCCGGCGAGTTCCGAGATCGCGCCGCCCTGCACCGCGAAAACCTTGCCGGTGAGCGGGCATTTCTCGGTCGCGAGGTACGCCACCAGCGGCGAGATGTTGGCCGGGGAGAACGCGTCGAACTCCCCTTCCTCGACCTCCTGCGCGAAGATCGCGCCCATCCCCGGCGTCGCCAGCGTGAGGCGCGTGCGTGCGATCGGCGCGATCGCGTTGACCCGCACGCCGTACCGCTCCAGCTCTTCGGCGGCGACCAGTGTCAGCGCGGCGATCCCCGCTTTCGCCGCGCCGTAGTTCGCCTGCCCCGCGTTCGGCAGCGTGGTCCCGGACGCCGACGCGGTGTTGATCACCGAACCCGCGACCGGCTCACCGGCCTTGCTCGCCGCCTTCCAGTACGCGGCCGCGTGCCGCAGTACCGCCGCATGCCCCTTGAGGTGCACGGCGATCACGGAATCCCACTGCGATTCCTCAAGCCCGGCAAGGAAAGCGTCTCGCAGGATGCCGGCGTTGTTCACGACGACGTCGAGCCTGCCGAACTCGCCCACCGCCTGCGCGACCAGCTCCTCGGCGCCCGCCCAGTCCGCGACATCGGCCGTGTTGGCCACGGCCTTCCCACCGGCCGCGCGGATCTCGTCGACGACCTCCTGCGCGGGGCCGACGTCGGCCCCGCTGCCGTCGTTCGCTCCGCCGAGGTCGTTGACCACGACGCTCGCGCCCTCCCGCGCGAACAGCAGCGCGTGCTCGCGGCCGATCCCGCGTCCGGCGCCGGTGATGACGGCGACGCGTCCGTCGAGTGCTCCCATGGCTTTTGCTCCTACTCCGCGAATTCCGCGAGGCCGTCCTTGATCACGACGGTGTCGCCGACGGTGGTTTCGAACGCGTAGCTCCCGGCGCCAGCGCGCCAGATGTGTGTGGTCAGGTCCTGACCGGGCAGCACCGGTTTGGCGAACCGGACGGCGAACCGCTTCAGGCTGTCCACCTCGGACCCGGCGACCTCGGTCAGCAGGGCCCACGACGTGAACGCCATGGTGCACAGCCCGTGCGCGATGATCCCCGGCAGTCCCGAATCCCTCGCGACCTCTTCGTCGAGATGGATCGGCATCGGATCACCGGCGGCGGGCGCGTACCGGTAGGTCTGGTCGTCGTCGACGTGCTGGTTCACCTTCGCGACCGGCGCCCGCGAGCGCAACGCGTCGTCGAACTTGTGGTCCGGCCCGAGCTCCCCGCGCGTCTCGCCGGTGTCGAAACCGCGCACGAACAACGTCACGTACTGCTCGTTGACCAGGTCGCCGTCCTCGGTCCGGCATTCGAGGTGGATGGTGCCGCGCGTGCCGTTCGACAGGCCTTCGTAGCCGGTCATCCGCGCCCGCGACACGAGCCTGTCGCCGGGCCGGATCGGCCGGTGGAAACGGAATTCCTGTTCCCCGTGCACGATCCGGCCGAACAAGCCGACCGGCACGACCTCCAGCGCGGGTTCCATCAGCGACTCGAACACCGGCACGATCGCGAACACGGGGCTCGCGACGTCCCCGGCGAGATGCGCCGGGATCGGGTCGTTGGTGGCCTTCGCGTACTCGATCAGCCGCTCGCGGGTCACCTCGAACCGGGACTCGTCGGTCCACTTGCCGAGCCCGCCGGGATCGAACCGCTCGTCGGTCACGCGACCAGCGCCTTGAAGTTCTCGAGGGAGGCGTCGAGGTTCTTCTTGCCGTCCTTCTCGACGGCCTTGCCGAGCGCGCCGACGATCATCTGCCCGGCGAACTCCGCGTCGATGCTGGCGAGGGAACCGTCTCCGGACGTCTCCACGGACAGCTCGAACTTGACCTTCACCCCGGCCATCCCGGTTCCGGAGATCGCCAGCTTCGACGGTGCCTCGAACTCGTCGACGGTCCAGGTGATCGTGTTCGGCATCCCGAGCATCGTGACGACCTCGGAAGCCTGCGCACCCTTGGAGAACTCGGCCGGGACCTCGCCCTTCCACTTGGTGTGGATGGTCAGCCACTTCTCGAAGTTGTTGGGGTTGGAGAACTCCGCCCAGACCTTGTCGGGGGCCGCGGGGAGTTCGACGGAGGCACTGATCTTGCCCATGGTTCTTCCTTTCGGTGAGATCAGCGCTCGGCGCGCTGGTAGGCGGTGACGACGGCGGCGCCGCCGAGTCCGATGTTGTGCTGGAGCGCGGCTTCGACGCCGTCGACCTGGCGTTTGTCGGCGGTGCCGCGCAGCTGCCAGGTCAGTTCGGCGCATTGCGCGAGGCCGGTGGCGCCGAGCGGATGCCCTTTGGAGATCAGCCCGCCGGACGGGTTGACGACCCATTTGCCGCCGTAGGTGGTGTCCTCGGAGTCGACGAGCTTCCCGGCTTCCCCTTCGGCGCAGAGCCCGAGCGCTTCGTAGAGCAGCAGTTCGTTGGCGGAGAAGCAGTCGTGCAGCTCGATGACCTGGAAGTCCTCCGCGCCGAGCCCGGCCTGGTCGTACACCTGGCGCGCGGCCTGGACGTTCATGTCGTAGCCGATGATGTTCTTCGCGGTCCCGTCGAAGGTGCTGGCGAAGTCCGTGGTCATCGCCTGCCCGACGATCTCGACGGCCTGCCCGGCGAGCCCGTGCGAGTCCACAAAGGACTCACTGGCGAGGATCGCCGCGCCCGAGCCGTCCGAGGTCGGCGAGCACTGGAGCTTGGTGAGCGGGTCGTAGATCATCCGCGAGTCGAGGATGTCCTGCAGCGAATAGCTTTCCTGGAACTGCGCGTACGGGTTGTTCACCGAGTGCCGGTGGTTCTTCTCGCCGATCTTGGCGAAGTGCTCGGCGGTGGTGCCGTAGGTCTTCATATGCTCGCGGCCCGCCGCGCCGAACATCCACGGCGCGGGCGGGAAGAGCACCTCGGAGATCTCCGCGAGCGCCTGGAGGTGCTTGCCCATCGGCTGCTCTCGGTCGTCATAGGTCGAGCCGAGCGAGCCCGGCTGCATCTTCTCGAACCCGAGCGCGAGCGCGCAGTCCGCGCGGCCGCCGCGGATCGCTTCCGCGGCCAGGTACAGCGCCGTCGATCCGGTCGAGCAGTTGTTGTTGACGTTGACCACCGGGATCCCGGTCATGCCCAGTTCGTAGACCGCGCGCTGCCCCGAGGTCGACTCGCCGTAGACGTAGCCGACGTAGGCCTGCCGCACCTCGTCGAACGAGATCCCGGCGTCTTCGAGCGCCTTCGTCCCGGATTCCTTGGCCATCTGCGGGTAGTCCCAGTCCTCGCGGCGACCGGGTTTCTCGAACTTCGTCATGCCCACGCCGACGACGTACACCTTGTTGGCCACCACGACGCTCCTTGTCGTTGCCGGGTCGCTACTGGGATTGAAGATACAGACAGGTCTGTATTTATCAACCCCTTACATACAGTACTGCACGGATGTTACTTACCTCCCGATGAGTGTCAGGTGACGCAGACGGGAGGCCCGCACCCCCGTTAAACAGGGCGTACACCACTCACAGGGGGTATTCGATGAAAAGAACGAGCTTGGTCCTGGCCGCCACCGTCACCGCCGGGCTGCTGTCGGCGGGCACCGCGTCGGCGAGCGGATGGACGATGAGCTACCTGCCGTTGCCGCCCGGCGGCAGCGGCACGGCACGGGTGGCCGGCACGAACGGTGCCGGGGGCTACTCGGGGACCGCCGACGGGAGTCTGGTCACCTGGGCAGGCGGGACCTTCGCGGACCACGGCGTCCCGGCGGGCTACACCAGGGTCGAGGCGGCGGACGAGAACGCGTCCGGTTCCGTCCTCGGCAGCGCCGTCTACTACTCGGCAGGAAGCCACTACCCGGGCAAGCACGCCTTCGTCTTCGAGAACGGCGGCTTCCAGTTCCTGGGCAAGGTTCCGGGCTACTACAACTCGCAAGCCCTCGGCACGAACGACCGCGGCGACGTCGTCGGCACGGTGTTCAACGACATTCGCTCCGGCTCCACCGCCGCTTTCTGGCCGTCCGGCGACCGCGAGCACCCGGTGAAGCTGGACGTCCCGCCGTTGCTCTCCCCCGTCGACATCGACCAGGACGGCACCATCCTGCTGAACGAGCAGTTCGGCGGCACCTGGCTCTGGAAGGACGGTGTCCTGCGGCAACTCGTCCTGCCGGAGGGTGTTCGCGAATCACGCGGCATCGCGATCCGGAACGGGAAGGTGCTGGCCTCGACCCAGCTGGGTGACCGGCTCTGGACGGCGTACGACACCTCCCAGGAGGTGCCGGGCGGCATGTCCACCATGGCGCTCAACGGGTCCGGCCTGGTCACGGGATGGATTTCGCCGAGGATCCCCACGGCGTGGTCTCCGGGTGCCCCGGTGACGGCGCTCCCCTCCCCCGGGAACGCGTACGGCACCGTCGTGGGCGACAACGGTGAGATCGCCGGAACGCTGGAGGGCGGTATCGACGGCATCCCCGTGGTGTGGCGCCGTGGCTAAAGTCGGGACATGGATCCCGAAGAGCTTCGGCAGCGGTTCACCCTGCTGACCACCGCGCACCTGACCGACGGCTGCGTCCGCGCCGGCGTCCCGGTCCGGTGCGCGCCCGCCGGCACGCACGCGGTCGTGCCCGGCAGCCGGATCGCCGGGCGGGTGACCCCCGCCCGGCACGTCGGCAGCGTCGACGTCTTCCTGGAGGCGTACGAAATCGCGAACCCCTGCGACGTCCTCGTCGTCGACAACGGCGGCAGGCTCGACGAAAGCTGCGTCGGGGACCTCGCCGTCCTCGAAGCCGAAGCGGCCGGGCTGAGCGGCGTGGTCATCTGGGGGCTGCACCGCGACACCGGCGACATCAAGAAGATCGGGCTGCCGGTGTTCAGCCTCGGCTCGATCCCGACCGGCCCGCTCTCGGTCTCCGCCCGCCCGGACGGCGCGCTCGACTCGGCCGTCGTCGGGGAGTGGACGGTGACGAGGGAGGACCTCGTGTTCGGCGACGAGGACGGGGTGCTGTTCGTCCCGGCCGACCGGGCGGACGAGGTCCTGGACCGCGCCGAGGCCATCCGCGACACCGAACGGCTCCAGGCCGAGCGGATCCGCGCCGGAGAGTCCCTTCGCGAGCAAGTCCGCTTCGCCGACTTCCTCGCTGCGCGCGCGACGCTGCCTTCGCTGACGTTCCGGGAGCACCTGCGCTCGGTCGGCGGCGCCATCGAGGAGTAGCAAGGGACCTTTGCTCTCGCCCGGCGGCCTGGGTGCGCGGAGGCACCGGGCCGGCCTGTCCGTGAAGGCCCCCTTGAGAGACCCAGAGTCCGTGAAGGCCTCCTTTACTACCTTCAGGGTAGGCAAGGAGGCCTTCACGACGCACGAGGCCAGGCCACGGGGGAGCAAGGGACCTTTGCTCTCGCCGAGGCCCCTGACCTGCGAAAAGAGAGCAAGGGACCTTTGCTGTCGCGTCGCCGGGGCCGCCGCTGTGGCAATCTGGGTTCATGCAGGTCAAGACCGGCCGCTGGGCCCGGATCGCCACGGTCGGCCAGGCCCACTGGTTCTTCGGGAACCTCTACGAAGCCGTCGTCGACGTTCCCAGCCTCACCGGCGACCGCTCCCCCGGGCTCCTCACCTCCGGCAGCCCCGCGCGCTACTTCATCCCGGCAGCGCCGGTGACGATCACGTCGACGGCGCTCGCCCTCACCGGCAGCTGGCACGACGGCGGCGATCGGCGCGCGATCGTCACCGCCGCCGCGGGCACGGCCGTCGCCACCGGCATCACGGTCCACCTCGTCCGCTCGGTCAACCTGCCGCTGCTGAAGGAACAGCCGGACCGGATCCGCCGCGAGGAACTCGCCGAGAAATGGCATCGCGCGAACCTGGCCCGGCTGGCCCTGCTCATTCTCGTGCGGTTCGCTTTCCGCCGAGCCACAGCAGACCGTCGACGGTGAAGCGGTTCTGCACCTCGCTCCCGAAGGTCGACGAGAGCGGCTGGTTGGTCTCGTAGTTCATCTTGTTGTGCCCGAAGTTGGCGTACAGCATCTTGTACTTGTTGTTCGTCCAGAGGATCGGGTAGTACCCGCTGTACCAGGACTGGTTCGGGTCGGTCCCGAGCGGGAAGCTCACCGGATCCACCGACGCGAGGATCTTGATGTCCGGGTTCTTGCGCAGGTCGTTGTTCCAGGCGTACCACTCGCTCACCGAAGAGGTGAACGTCGCGGGCAGCCGCGTGGTCGACGGATGCGTCCGGTTCTCCACCTTGAGCGTCGCCGTCGTCGGCCCCCAGGTGTTGGACTTGAAGCCACCCGTGCCGAGGAACCTGTTGTGGTACCAGTCCCAAGCCGACGGATCGGTGGTGAAAGCCGCCACGTGGAAGCCGAAGAACGCCCCGCCCGCGTTCATGTATCGCTCGAAGCCCGAGCGCTGCGCCGAGGTCTGCGGCAGGTCGTCCAGGAACAGCACGACCTGGTACTGCGAGGGCTGAAGCGAGTTCAGCTGGTTCCAGTTGCTGGTCGCGGTGTAGCTGAAGTTGTTCTGTGACGCGGTTTTCGGGAACCACTGGTTGGCTTCCTTGACGAAGCTGATGTGCGCCGCGTCGTAGGTCCCGTTGTAGAAGGCGAGCACTTTGAACGCGGGTGCCGCCTGTGCCGTGACCGGCGCCAGAGCCAGCGCGAGACACGAAACGAACAGCAGAGCGAGCCGGACCGCGAATCTCCTCATACCTCACCACCCATGCCGATAGCGAAGGCCGAACCCGAACGGGAACAGCCCGGACTTTCCATCACCGACGTTGATCGGCTGCTGGTCAGCGCTGTGCATCCACGTCACCGGCAACTTGCCGGTGGGGTTGTAATCACCGAAGAGGACGTCCGCGACGCCTTGACCTTCCGAACCCGGCAGCCACGACGCGATCAGCCCGTCCCAGTCCGGCAGCTGCGCGGCGATGTCCAGCGGCCGCCCGGAAACGAGCACCACCACGGTCGGGACACCGCTGTCCTTGAGCCGCCGCAGAGTCGCGAGATCTTCGGCGTCGAGCCCCATTCCCTCCGGTTTGTCGCCGCGGCCCTCGGCGTACGGCGTCTCCCCGACCACCGCGACCGCGACGTCGTAGGACTCGTCGATCCCGTTCGCGTCCTTGTCGAAGGTGACCGTGGACGAGGCCTTCGCGGTGTGCCGGATCCCTTGCAGGATGGTCGTTCCCTCGGTGACCGGACCGCTCTTGCCCTGCCACCCGACGGTCCAGCCGCCGCTCTGGTTGCCGATGTCGTCGGCGCTCTTGCCCGCGACGAAGATCCGGTTGCGCGACTTGTCGAGCGGCAGCACGCGGTTCTCGTTCTTCAGCAACACCTGCGATGCGCGGACGGCCTTCCGCGCGAGGGCGCGGTGCTCGTCGCTGCCGATGGTCCCGAGGAAGCGGCGATCGGTCAGCGGCCGTTCGAACAGGCCCAGTTCGAACTTCTTCGTGAGGATGCGCCGGTTCGCGTCGTCGATCCGCGCCCGCGTGACCCGCCCGGCGAGGACTTCGGCCTTCAGCGTGTCCATGAACTTCTGGTACTCGAAGGGGACCATGACCATGTCGATGCCGGCGTTGATCGACGCGGTGACCTCGGCCGGCGTGAAGCCCGGTTGCCGGTCGATCTGGTCGATGCCGTTGTAGTCCGAGATGACGATGCCGGAGAACTTCAGTTCGCCCTTGAGCACGTCGTTGATCAGGTAGGAACCGGCGTGCATCTTGAGCCCGTTCCAGCTGCTGTAGGAGATCATCACCGAACCGACCCCGCGGCGGACGGCCTCGCGGAACGGCGGCAGATGCACCGCGCGGAGTTCGGCTTCACTGATGTCGGTCTCGCCCTGATCGTCGCCGCCGGTCGTACCGCCGTCGCCGATGTAGTGCTTCGCCGTCGCGAGGACCGAGCCCGGCGCGGACAGCGAACGGCCCTGCAGGCCGTCGATGGCCGTCGTCATCGCGGAGGCGATTTCCGGTGCCTCGCCGAAGGATTCGTACGTCCGGCCCCACCGGTCATTACGCGCGACGCACAGGCACGGCGCGAAGTTCCAGTCGATCCCGGTGCCCGACACCTCTTCCGCGGTCGCGCGGCCGATCTTCTCGACCAGTGCGGGATCGCGCGTCGCGCCGAGGCCGATGTTGTGCGGGAAGACGGTGGCTCCGTAGAGCCCATTGTGACCGTGGACGGCGTCGACGCCGTAGATCAGCGGAATGCCGAGCCGGGTGGCGAGCGCTTCTTTCTGGAAACCGTCGTACATGTCGGCCCAGGTGACCGCGTTGTTCGGGGTCGGCTGGGAGCTGCCGCCGGAGAGCAGCGAGCCGAGCATTCCCTTGGTGACGTCGCCGGGCGCCTTGACGCCGAGGCGTTCGGCCTGCGTCATCTGGCCGATCTTCTCTTCCAGGGTCATCCGCGAGAGCAGATCGGCCACGCGGACCTTCACCGGCCGCCAGGCGTCCCGGTAAGCGGGGCCGTTTCCGGCCAGTGCCGGGGTGTGCGACCCGAGCACGAGCGCGGCGGCCAGTATCCCCAGGGTGAATCTCCGCATCCGGGTCCTCCTCGACACACGGGGCGTAAGTTCAAGGCTTGAATTAACGCATGATGAAGCTTCCGTGGTCTAGACCTGCGAAAAAGACGGTTCCCACTGACCGGCATCGGCCCGAATCGATAACCTGGGGATTATGGAACTGCGGGACATCGAGATCTTCCTGGCGCTGGCCGACGAGCTGCATTTCGGCCACACCGCGGAACGGCTGCACGTCTCGCAGGCCCGGGTGAGCCAGTCGATCAAGCAGGTCGAGCGCCGGATCGGCGCGCCGCTGTTCGCCCGCACCAGCAGGCGGGTCCGGCTCACGCCGATCGGCGAACGGCTACGGGACGACCTCGGTCCCGCCTATCGTGCGCTGCACGAGGGCATCGATCGCGCGGTCGCCGCCGGGCGCGGGACCGGCGGCGTGCTGCGGCTGGGCTTCGAGGCGCCCGGCGTCGCCGATCTGACCGAAGACCTGCTGGACCGTTTCCGGCGGCGCTACCCGGACACGGAACTGCTCATCCGGGAGGCCGATTTCGCCGATCCGTTCGCGATGCTGCGCTCGGGTGAGATCGACGTCCTGGTGACGCTGCTCCCGGTCGACGAACCCGATCTCGCGACCGGACCGGCCGTGCACACCGAACCGATGGTGCTCGCGGTGTCGTCGAAACACCCTTTCGCGCGACGGAAGTCGGTCACCCTGGACGACCTCGCCCGCGACACCGTCCTCCGCGCGGCGCATCCGCCGGAGCCGTACTGGATCGAGGAACCGCGGCGATGGCTGACGCCTGCCGGGCACCCGGTGACCCGGGGCAAGCCCTTCGCGACGTTCCAGGAGTTGCTCGCCGCGATCGCCACCGGCGCCGGCATCTGCCCGCTCGCCGCGCACGCGCGGGAGTACTTCAGCCATCCGCGAATCCGCTTCGTGCCCTTCGCCGGCGCGCCCGACGTCGAGTGGGGGCTCGTCTGGCCGCGCTCCGCGGAGACAGCCCGCGTACAGGCCTTCGCGGCCGTCGCCTCCGCTTCGCTCCCCTGACTCCCGCATTTCGCCCTCTAAATGCGGTCCATGCACACGCAACTACCGCATTTCGCCCACTAACGCGATCCTTGCGCGCGCAACTACCGCGTTTCGTCCTCTGAATGCGGCGGGAGAGCACACGAATCGCCGCTCACGCCCCCTCTGTACCGAAGCGGCGCTGGCTCGTGGTCGCCGGTGTCGCGAAAGCCACTTTCGGGACGTCTGATGTCGCGAAAGTGGCTTTCGCGACATCCGAGGCCAGGGGTGAGCGGGTGCGAGGGGTTCGCCGCCCACGATCGCCCCACCCCTGCTACCGATGACCCCCACAGGAACGCGTTGCGAAAGTGGCTTTCGCAACGCGTCCTCGCCGCCAGACAGCACTGGGTGGTGCGAGTCCCGAGCGGTAAGCCGGGAGAGCAAGGGACCTTTGCTATCGCCCTGCCGCACCCCAGCCCCGACCAGCCCCGACCAGCGTGAAGGCCCCCTTCCCTCGGCTCAGCCGAGGGAAGGGGGCCTTCACGCGAGTCCCGAAAGAACTAGCCGAGGGCCTTCTCCAGCCAGTTCTGCTCCAGCTTCACGACCTGACCGTTCGCGGTCACGGTCGGCGTCCCGAAACCGGGGCCGTTGCCGAAGTCCTGCTGCAACGACGGATCCGTCGAGATCTTCTTGTACGCGTCCTGGATCTGCTGCTCGTAGACGCCGGTGTTGATCGCCGTCGCGAACGCGGGGTCGGTGATGCCGACGTCCTGCCCGAGCTTGATCAGCTGCGCCTTGTCGAACCCGCGCGCGCCTTCCTGCGGCTGATCCTTGAACAGCGCGTCGTGGAAGGCGAGGAACTTGCCCGCGTCGGCCGCGGCGAGCGAGGCGTTGGCCGAGTCCAGCGAGTAGCCCGGCGGGTCGGAACGCTGGTTCAGCATCGGCAGCATGTGGTACCGGACCTGGATGGTCCCGTTGTTCACCTGCTCGTGGATCTGGTCCTTGAACGACTCTTCGAACTGCTTGCAGATCGGGCACAGGAAGTCGGCGTAGACGTCGATCGTCTTCTTGGCCTCCGGCTTGCCGGCGGTCACGACGGCTCCGTCGCGCTTCTCGACGACACCGGGCGCCCAGGTGCCCGATTGCGCCGTGATGTCCTTGCCCTCGGTGGTGTTCTTGCTGGACGTCGTCCAGATCACGCCACCGATCACCAGCGCGGCGAGCACGACCACCGCGACGGTGATCGCGACGACCTTCTTCTTGTCGCCGCCCGCGACGCCCCTGGCCTGTGCCACCGAGCGCGCCGCCGTCTGCTGCTGCTTGCGTTTCCGAGCGTTGCGCTCAGCTCCACCCACGATTATTCGTTCCCTTCAGCGATACCCACATAGTCGTCGTCGGCGGGGCCCCCGGAGTTCCCGAGCCAGCCGTCCACCGACAGCCAGGTCCGCGGCCGCACGATCAGCCAGACACCGAGGAGCGCGAATCCGAGGTCCCTGGCGATCTCCTGCGGATACTGCGTCTGATCCGCGGCGATCTGACCGCCACCGCCGAAGCAGCCGCAATCGATGCTCAGCCCGCGCGCCCAGGATTGGGCGATCGCGGCGATGAGCACCGCGAGCAGCAGCACCGACAGCACCGAAACCCAGCGGGTCACGAACCCGGCGAGCAGGAGCAGGCCGAGCGCCAGTTCGACGATCGGCATCCCGACGGCGACAGGGCGCACGAGCCCGTCCGGCAGGACGTCGAAGGCCTGCACCGCAATGTAGGTCTGTCCCGGATCGCTGATCTTCAGCGCTCCGGAAACCAACCAGACGGCGGCGAGTCCGAGCCGGGCGAGTGTGCCCACGGCGTCGAGTACGACTTGGGGCGGTCTACGCACGGGCCTAGGCTAGCCGTCGACCCTGAGAACAACGTGAGGCGGCGGACGGAGGCACCCGATGAGGGGACGCGCCCTGCTGATGGCTTGCTTGATGCTGGTCACAGCGGCGGCCTGCGGCAAAGAGGCGGGCCCGTCGGATTCCCTGGTCGCCCGTGCCGTCGCGTTCAACAAACTCACCATCGGAATCCGCTTCGACCAGCCGGGGCTCTCCCAGCAGACGGTCGACGGCCGGTACGTCGGGTTCGACGTCGACGTGGCGAAGTACATCGCGAGCGAATTGGGCGTCGACGAGGATCACATCACCTGGCACGACAGCAGGCCGTCGTCACGCGAGACGGACATCACCTCCGGGATCACGGACCTGATGGTGGCGACCTACTCGATCACCGAGAAACGCAAACAGGCCGTCGCCTTCGCCGGGCCGTATTTCGACACCGGCCAGGACCTGCTCGTCCGTCTCAGGTCGACCGACATCACCGGCCCCGAGAACCTCAACGGCCGCAAGCTGTGCGCCGTGGGCGGCACCACCTCGGCCGAGCAGGTGCGCGACAAGTTCGCGCAGGCCGTCCAGCTCGTCGAGTACCCGCGCTACCAGGACTGCGTCACGGCGCTGCTCGCGGGACAGGTGGACGCGGTGACCACCGACGACGTCATCCTGGCCGGTTACGTGGCGCAGAACCCGGAGTTGCTGAGAGTCGTCGGCAAGCCGTTCTCGAAGGAGAAATACGGCGTCGGCCTGCGCAAGGACGACATCGAAGGGCGGGCGGCGGTGGCCAAGGCCATCCGGAAGATGATCTCGTCCGGGGAATGGCTCGAATCGCTGAACCGCAACATTGGCCCGTCCGGCTACCGGATCCCGCCTCCGCCGCAGGTCACCGAGCAGTGAGCCTTCCCGATCTGCCGGTTCGCGCCGTCCTGCCCGAACTCGAAGCCGCGCTCGACGCCCATGGCACCGCGGTCCTCGTCGCGCCTCCGGGCACCGGCAAGACCACGCTGGTGCCGCTCGCTTTGGACACCGGCGAAGGCCGGGTGATCGTCGCCGAACCGAGGCGGCTGGCCGCGCGAGCCGCGGCGGCGCGGATGGCGTCGCTGCTGGGCGAACGCGTCGGCGAGACGGTCGGCTATTCGGTGCGCGGAGACCGGAAGGTTTCGTCTTCGACGCGGATCGAAGTGGTCACCTCGGGGCTGCTCGTCCGGCGGGTGCAGGGCGATCCCGAACTGGCCGGGGTGTCGACCGTCCTGCTCGACGAATGCCACGAACGCCATCTCGACGCGGACCTGCTGCTCGCGCTGCTGCTGGACGTCCGCGCCGGGCTGCGGGACGACCTGCGCCTGCTCGCGACGTCCGCCACCGTCGCGGCGGGACGGCTGGCGGCCCTGCTCGGGGACGCTCCGGTGATCACCGCCCAGGCGCGGACCTATCCGGTCGACGTCGCGTACTCCCCGCCCGTGCGCGGCGAGCGGATCGAGGCGACCGTGGTCCGCGCGATCCACAAAGCACTGTCCGAAGGAGACGGTGACGTCCTCGCTTTCCTGCCGGGAGCGGGTGAGATCGCCAGGGTGAGCGGAATGCTCGACGGCCTGGACGCCGACGTGCTGCCGCTGCACGGCCGGCTGCCGGCGGCGAGCCAGGACGACGCGCTGCGCCCGCGCGCCCGCCGCCGGGTGGTGCTCTCGACGTCGGTCGCCGAGTCGAGCCTGACCGTGCCGGGCGTTCGCGCGGTGGTGGACTGCGGGCTGTCCCGGGTGCCACGGGTCGATCACCGGCGCGGCCTGCCGGGACTGGCGACGGTCCGGGTTTCGGCCGCGGTCGCGGAACAGCGCGCCGGACGAGCCGGACGCGAGGCGCCGGGACGCGCTTACCGCTGCTGGGCGGCGCACGAGCAGGGTTCCCTTCCCGCGTACCCCGAACCCGAGATCAGGACGGCGGAACTGGCGCGGTTCGCGCTCGAACTCGCGTGCTGGTCCACTCCGGACGGTTCCGGCCTCGCCTGGTGGGATCCGCCCGGCGAAGGCGCGCTGGCCGCCGGTCGCGCGCTGCTGACCACGCTCGGCGCGACCACGGAAGACGGAACGGTGACCGAACGCGGCCGGAAGATGGCCGGACTGGGCCTGCATCCGCGGCTGGCGCGGGCGTTGCTCGACGGCGCGGCGAGGACCAACGCGCGTTCGGCGGCCGAGGTCGTCGCGCTGCTGGACAGCGGCGGCACGCTCACCGACCTCGAAGCCGAACTGCGGCGCGTGCGGGGCGACGAGCGCTGGAAATCCGACGTGCGACGGCTTTCCAAGCTGGTACCCGACGGTGGCGGCGCGGCCGATCCGGCACTGGTCGTGGCGTTGGCGCACCCCGAACGGCTCGCGCGACGGCGTTCCTCGGGCACGCCGGTGTATCTGATGGCCGGTGGGACGGCGGCGGAACTGCCACGCGGCAGCGGGCTGGCCGACGTCGAATGGCTGGCGGTGGCCGAAGCGACCCGGGATCCCGGCCGCGCGCAGGGCGTCATCCGGCTGGCCGCGCCCGCGGGCGAAGACCTCGCGGTGCGCGCGGCGCCGAATCTGATGTCGGCGGAGGACGAGGTGCGCTGGTCCTCGGGTGACGTCGTGGCGCGTTCGGTGCGGCGGCTCGGGGCGATCGTGCTGTCGGAGAAGCCGTTGCGCTCGCCCGCGCCGGACGCGATCCGCGCCGCGTTGCTGGACGGTTTGCGCGCCGAAGGGCTCGGGCTGCTGCGATGGCCGGAAGACGGGCGACGGCTGCGCGAACGTTTGTCCTTCCTGCATCGGGTGCTGGGCTCGCCTTGGCCCGCGGTCTCCGATTCGGCTTTGCTGTCCACTTTGGACAATTGGCTCGATCTCGGCTCGGCGCGGCGCCGATCGGACCTGGCGTCGCTGGACGCGGGCGCCGCGTTGCGTGGGCTGTTGCCCTGGCCCGAAGCGTCGCGCCTGGACGAGCTGGCGCCGGACCGGCTGGAGGTGCCGACGGGTTCACGGATCCGGGTCGACTACTCGGGCGAGCAGCCGGTGCTGGCCGTGAAACTGCAGGAGACCTTCGGCTGGCTCACGACGCCGGAACTGGCGGGGGTGCCCGTCGTGCTGCACCTGCTCTCGCCCGCCGGACGGCCGGCCGCCGTCACCGCCGATCTGGAGTCGTTCTGGCGCAACGGTTACGCGGCCGTGCGCGCCGACCTCCGCGGGCGCTACCCGAAGCATCCCTGGCCGGAAGACCCGCTGAGCGCCGCGCCCACCCGGCGGGCCCAGCGCCGGGCGTGACTCAGTCCATCAGCTGGTGCTGAGGCCGGGTCGGCAGCCGCGACGCCAGTTCCTCGTCGTCTTCGCGCTCGTTCAGCCCGAGCTGCACCGCGCTCCGGATCTGCTCGCGGTTCTCCCGGACCACATGCGCGAAGAACTCGTCGATGCGCGGATCCGTCAGCACCTCGAGGATCACGCGCATCGCGGTGTCGATCACCGAACGCACCACCTCGTCGTGGAACGGCAGCTTGGAAAGCCGTCCCGCCTGCGGGTCGTTCTTGAGTTTCTCGGCGATGATCCCGCGCAGCAGCGTCTGGTTGTCGCCGAGTGAGCGCGCGAGGTTCTGCGGGTAGTTCCCGGTCTCCAGCACCTTGACGACCTCGTCGAGCACCGCGATCGTGATCGGCTTCTTGATCGCCAGCACGATCGGCCGCGAAAGCCGTTCGACCAGCCGCTGGGTGAACCGCTCCCCGAAAGCGCGGTCGGCCGTGCGCGCGAGGCGGACGAGCACGACCAGGACCCGCAGCAGCCGGAACCCGCGCAGTGCCGGATGCGCGATGGGGATCATGCCGAGGATCTCGTACCAGTTGCGCAGCGGGAACCACTTCTCCCAGCCGTGACGCCGCCATCGCCACAGGAATTCCAGCGCGAAGATCCCGCACACCGTCGTGTCGATGACGAAGACAATGTGCGCCGTCTCCGCCGAATGCGGGAAGAACGTCACGTAGACGAGCAGCCCGACGGAGAACACGGCGAGGACGAGCATCACCAGGTCTAGCGGATTCACGCGCCGTTGTTCGCGGGTGGTCATGCCGCCGATTCTGCCTTTCCTCCGTGACTCGTGCCGAGCGGCACCTGCCGAAAGTAAGGGGTGGCCGATGACTTCGGGGCAATGCCCTCGGGTGCCTCCGCGCTGAAGACTTCAAGGACACGAAGGAGGGCGCGGATGATCACGCTTCGAGGACTCACGAAGCGCTATGGCGAAAAGACGGTGGTCGACGGGCTGACCTTCGCCGTCGAGCCGGGCAAGGTGACCGGCTTCCTCGGTCCCAACGGCGCGGGCAAGTCGACGACCATGCGGATGACACTCGGCCTCGACACGCCGAGCGCGGGCGATGTCCGCATCGACGGCAAGCGGTACGCGGACCTGCCGTATCCGCTGCGCGAGGTCGGCGCTCTGCTGGAGGCCAAGGCACTGCACCCCGGCCGGAGCGCGGGCAAGCACCTGCTCGCGATGGCGCGCAGCAACGGGATCCCGGAGAGCCGGGTGGACGAGGTGCTCGCGACGGTCGGCCTCACCGACGTCGCGGGCAAGCGGGCCGGGACGTTCTCCCTCGGCATGGGCCAGCGGCTCGGGATCGCCGGCGCGCTGCTGGGCGATCCACGCGTGCTGATGTTCGACGAGCCGGTCAACGGCCTCGACCCCGACGGCGTCCGCTGGGTGCGGCATCTGATGCGTTCGCTCGCGGCGGAGGGCCGCACGGTGTTCGTGTCGAGCCATCTGATGAGCGAAATGCAGCTGACCGCGGACAGGCTGGTCATCATCGGCAAGGGAAAACTGCTCGCCGACGCCCCGGTCGACGAATTCATCGCGGGCAATTCGCGGACTTCGGTCGCGGTGCGGGTACCCGTTCCCGCCGAACTGCGCGCGCTCGAACAGCGTCTGCGCGCGCTCGGCGCGACCACGGAAACCGACCGGGACGAACTGCTCGTGCACGAACTGCCGGTGCACCGCGTCGGCGACGCCGTGCACGAACTCGGGATCCGCGTGCACGAACTCGCCGAGCGGACCGCGTCACTCGAACAGGCCTACATGGAATTGACCGCGTCGTCGGTCGAATACGGAACAGGAGTAGCGGCATGAAGTCACTCGTGGTCACGGTGGCGGTGATCGCCGGCCTGCTGGGGGTGCCGGCGGCCGCGTCGGCGGCACCTGCGAAGCCGGAGTTGTCGCTGCCCGCGCCGGGCGGTCCGCTCCCGATCGGGTTGCGCACGCTGCATCTCACCGATCAGCAGCGAGCCGATCCCTGGGTGCCGGAGAAACGGCGTGAGCTGATGGTCAACGTCTGGTACCCGGCCGTCCCGATCGGGCGCGCGCCGTCGTACATGACGACGGCGGAGTCGGCGGCCGCGGTCGCCGGGCGGAAACTCGATCTGCCGCCGGACGCGCTGAGCAAGATCCGCGTCCACTCGCGGGAGAACGCGCCTTCCCTGCCCGGACGGCGTCCGCTGGTGGTGCTGTCGCCGGGTGCGGGCAACAACCGGATGACGCTGACCTCGGTGGCGGAACACCTTGCTTCCCAGGGTTTCGTGGTCGCCGGGATCGACCACGCCTACGAAGCCTGGGCGACGGAGTTCCCCGACGGACTGCGCCAGTGTGTCGCTTGTGGACAGCAGCCCGACCCTTGGCCCGCCGCGATCGCGAACCGCGCGATCGACACGTCGTTCGTCGTCGACACCCTGCTGAAGGACCGGCGCTGGTCGATCGACGCCGGGAAGATCGGGATGGCCGGTCACTCGGCGGGCGGTTCGGCGACCGCCGCCGCGATGGTCGCGGACCGGCGGATCAAGACGGGCGTGGACGTCGACGGCCCGTTCTACGGCACCGTTTCCCTCGACCGGCCGCTGCTTCTCCTCGCGAGCCCGATCGGCGAGAAGCATTTCGGCCCGACCTGGGACGAGACCTGGCCGCGGCTCACCGGGCCGAAGGAACGGTTCCTGGTCAAGGACAGCGGCCATTCGTCGGTGACGGACGCGGCGATCCTGATCGACCAGCTGGGGCTGCGGCCGCAACTGCCTCCTGCCGAAGTCGAGAACCAGTACGGCTCGATCGACTCGGGGAAGGCGCTGGACTTCTTCCGCGCCAAGCTGACCGGCTTCTTCAAGCAGTGGAGCGCACGATGAACGCGATCTCTTCGGAATGGACGAAGTTCTGGTCGGTCCGGTCGACCTGGTGGTGCCTGATCAGCGGACTCCTGCTGATGCTCGCCTATTCCGGTGCGCTGGGCATGGCCGCGAACGCGGGCGTCGAACGCTCGATGGCACCGCACGCCGTGGTGACCGGGGCGGCTTTCTACCTCACCCAGTTCGCCGTGGTCGCGCTGGCGACACTGTTCATCACGAGCGAGTACGCCAGCGGCAGCATCCGCTCGACGTTGCAGTGGGTCCCGGTGCGGAACCGGGTCCTCGCCGCGAAATCGGCCGTACTGGTGCCGGTGCTGTTCGGTTACGGCGTCCTGAACACCCTCGCCGGGGTGGCGATCTCGGCACCGCTGATCCCGGCACGGGATTCTTCGGTGGGCGACGTCCTCGCGACGTCGGCGAGTATGGGCGGCTACTTCGCGCTGCTGGGCCTGCTCTGCCTCGGCCTGGGAACGGCGCTGCGGAGCACGGCGGGGACGATCGTGACGGTGTTCGTGCTGCTGGTGATGATCCCGATGTTCGCCGGCTCGCTGGGCGGAGAGGACATCGTGAACTACTTCCCCGGCTTCGCGGGTGTCAGCGCGATGGTCACTTCAGGGGAGCCGAACCCGATCTTCGGCGGCGTCGCGCCCTACGCGCCCTGGGTCGGCATCGCGCTCTGTACGGCGTGGGCGGCGGCCGGTCTCGTCACCGGTTCCACCGTCCTGCGGCGCCGCGACGCCTGACAGGGAGCAAGGGGCCTTTGCTCTCGCTTGTCTCAACATCGAGAGAAGTGAGAGCAAAGGTCCCTTGCTCTCTTTGCGCAGGTGGGCGCTGTGACTGTGTGGATTTCTGCTCATCCAACGCACCAAAATCCACACGGTCACCGGGCATCGAGGGTGTGTGGAGACAGGGACACTCAACGTCCCTATCTCCACACACCCCTCGCGACAGCAAAGGTCCCTTGCTTCTTCCGCACCCAAACCGCAGGTCAGCACCCCCGGCGATACCAAAGGTCCCCTGCTACCCCGCGACCCCGAGCCCCGCCAGCACCTCCCGCGCCCCCGCCGTCAGCTCCGCCAGCCCCGGCGGCCGCAGCGACCCGGTCCCGGCCAGCGCGTCGAAGATCGTCCCGTCCAGCCACGCGACGAGCACCCGCGCGTGCCGCTCCGGCTCCGCCGATTCGCGGTCGGCCAGCACCTCGGCGCACCGCCGCCGGATCACCAGCCCGCCGCGGTCGTAGGCCTCGCGCAGCTCCGGCCGCCGCGTCGCCTCCAGCGCGAACTCGTACCGCGCGAGCATCCGCGTCCGCCCGCCCGTGATCGCCGCGTGCGCGAACCCCGCCACGTACTCGGCCAGCCCACCGGGTGGCAGGTCGAGGGTGACCTCGTCGAGTTCGACCATCCGCGAGATCGCCAGCTCCAGCAGCGCCGCCCGCGTCCGCGCGTAGTACGACGTCGACCCCGGCGGCAGTCCGGCGAACCGGTCGACCGCGCGATGCGTCAGCCCTCGCATCCCTTCGGCCGCGATCACCTCGATGGCCGCGTCCCCGATCGTCGCCTTTCGCACTCTACAAGTGTAGTAGTACTCTACACATGTAGAGGAGGTCGACATGCCCAAAGCGATCGTGGTCGGCGGAGGAATCGGCGGACTGACAGCCGCCATCGGACTGCGCGGCATCGGCTGGGAGGTCACCGTCCTGGAACGCGCCCCGGAGCTCACCGCCGTCGGCGCCGGCATCTCCCTGTGGCCGAACGCCCTGCGCTCACTCGAAACACTGGACATCCACCTCGGCGACCTGCGGGAACAGTCGTCGGGCGGCCTCCACGACCGCGAAGGCCGTCGCATCACCCGCTGGGACGCCGAGGCGTTCCGCCGTCACCACGGCCGCCCGCTCGCCGCCATCCACCGCGCCGACCTCATCGGCGCGCTCCGCGACGCTCTGCCCGCGAACCGCGTCCGCACCGGCTTCGAGGTCGCAAGCCTCGACGATCTCGACACGGACGTCATCATCGCCGCCGACGGCATCCACAGCGGGATCCGGAAACAGCTGTGGCCGCGCCATCCCGAACCGGTCTACAGCGGCAGCACCGCCTTCCGCGCGGTGACCGCCCCTCCCCGGCCGGTCGAGCTCAGCACGAGCTGGGACGACGGCGCCGAGATCGGCGTCCTCCCGCTGCACGACGGCCGCGTCTACTGGTGGGCGAGCTACGTCGCCGAAGCGGGTATCCGCCACGAAGACCCGAAGTCGTACCTGAAGAACCGCTTCGGCGGCTGGCACGCGCCCATTCCCGGGCTCATCGACGCGACCGACCCCGAAACGCTGCTGCACCACGATCTCTACCTGCTCGGCACTCCCCTGCCCTCCTACGTGAAGGGCCGCGTCGCCCTCCTCGGCGACGCGGCCCACGCGATGCCGCCGTTCCTCGGGCAGGGCGGCTGCCAGGCGATCGAAGACGCCGTCGTGCTCGCCGCGGCGCTCAGCACCACCGAAGATATCGACACGGCGCTGAAGAGCTACGACGAGCAACGCCGGCCACGCGCCCAAGGCGTCGTCAAAGCCTCGGTTCAGGCCGGGAAAGCCGGACCACAGCTGCGCAATCCGCTCGCCGTGGCCGTCCGCAACGGCGTGCTCCGCCTGCTCCCCGGCGCGCTCACCGCCCGCATCGGCGCGAGCGTCAGCGGCTGGACTCCTCCCGTTCCCCGCCGACCAGTCCCGCCTCGTACGCCGTGATCGCCGCCTGCACCCGGTTCCGGGCGCCGAGCCGGTTCAGGATCGTGCTCACGTAAGCCTTCACGGTGCCTTCGACGACGAACAGCTTCGCCGCGATGTCCGCATTGGACAGTCCGGAACCCAGCAGCGCCAGCACTTCCTGCTCACGCGGCGTCAGTTTGCCGACCATCTCCTTGGCCTCTTCGGCACGGGAGACCTGGTAGCCGGAGAACCGGGCGATGACCCGCTGCGCGACCTTCGGCGAGAGGAAGGCCGCGCCACCGGCGACGGCGTGGATCCCCGCGAGCAATTCGCGGGGATCGCCGGATTTCACCAGGAATCCACTCGCGCCGAGACCCAGTGCGCGCTCGATGTAGGAGTCTTCGCCGAACGTGGTCAGCATGATCACGCCGACCTCCGGTAGCAGCCGCCGGATCTCTTCGGCGGCCTTGAGCCCGTCCATGACCGGCATCCGGATGTCCAGCAGCACGACATCAGGCCTGGTCGCGCGCGTCTGCTCGACGGCGGCGCTGCCGTTCTCGGCCTCCGCGACCACCTCGATCCCGGCGTCCGCCGCCAGAATCGCCGACACCCCGGCGCGGATCATCGCCTCGTCATCGGCCAGCACCACCCGGATCATCCGGGTTCCCCCTTTGCTCGTCTTCACTGATCACGTCCTTCGCCACGAGTTTCCCGTCGGCGAAGCACAACCGGTAGGCCTCGTAGCTGGAGTTGAACAAGCTGCGCTCGGTGCCGTAGTACTCGCAGATCGCTCCGGCGGGCACCGGCGATTCCACCCCCCGTGGCCTCGCGATCCGCTGGCTGCCGGGCAGCGCCGACGCGATCTCCGCCCGCGTCTGGCCCAGCCGGATGCGATCGTAGTCGCCGCCGGGGAGGACCGAGCCGTACCACTGGACGAGGAACACGGCCCCGCTGATCGCGACCACCACGCCGAAGAGCCCGATCGGCACGACGATCGCCTGGATCAGGCTGCGCCGGACGTCGCGGCGCGCACGCTCCAGTTCTCTGGCCGAAACGGACTGTCCCACCTCGGCGTCCATCGCCGCCTGGCTCTCCGGCGATTCCTCCGACGGCGCCGCGTCGTGCGGCAAGGTCGCGCTGACCTCGAATCCGCCTTCGTGGGGTCCGGCCCGCAGAGTCCCGCCGACCAGCCGGACCCGCTCCCGAAGTCCGATCAGGCCGCGTTTGCCCGAAGTCCTGCCCGGCAGCGGCCCCGCGGGGGGCGCGGCGTTCGTGACCACGACGTCCGTCCGCCCCGCCGAACGCACGACCCGGACGGTGACGGCGGCCCCCGGCGCGTGTTTCACCACGTTCGTGACCGATTCCTGGACCACGCGATACGCGCCGCGGTCGACCATCCGCGGCTCACCGTCCACCGGGCCGTCCACGGAGGACTCGATCAGCACGCCCGACGCCCGGGCACGGTCGAGCAGGTCGTCGATGCTCTCGTCCACCGGTTCGGTCGGCGCGTCGTCCTCGCGCAGGACCCCGATGATCTCGCGCAGCCGTTCGGTCGCCGTCGCGGCGCTCTGCCGCAGTTCGCCCGCGGCCTGCCGCTGGGGCTCGTCGAGCCCGCCCGCGACCTCCAAAGCCGCCGCGCGCACCGCGATGAGGCTCAGCTCGTGGCCCAGCGAGTCGTGCATGTCGCTGGCGATCCGGGTGCGCTCGCGCAGCCGCGCGCGGTCGGCGACGAGCCGCTGACGGCTTTCCATCTCCTCGGCGCGGCGCCAGCCGTCGCGCGACATGTCCTCGCGCTGCCGGATGTACCGGCCCATCAGCCACGGCGTCACCGACGCGAAGACCAGGACACCGAGCAGGGCACCCCAGGACGCGAACCCGTCCTTGCTCCACACCAGCGCGACGGGGACCGCGATCAAGGAAACGACGGTGAAGAGGCGCAACATCGGCTTCGCGACCGGTTGCCGGTAGCCGGCGAGGTAGCTCACCGCGACCAGGACGAACCCTTCCCAGACCGGCACCCGGCCGCCGAAGCTGCCCATGACCACGAAACTGGCGACCATCGCGATCCCGAGCGAGACCAGCGGATACCGGCGCGACACCGCGATCGCGGCGGTGGTCGCGGCGAGCCCGCCGAACAGTTCCCACTGCTTCGTGCTGGATCCGGCGTCGATGACCACCCAGCCGCAGAGCCCGAGCCACAGGGCGACGTCCATGATCAGCCGTCGCGCGCGCCGCACCGGCGCCTCTGCGTCCTTCACAGGCCTGGACGCTACAAGTCGCGCCGAGCCGTCCGCCATGGACGAAAGTAAAGGTCCCCAGATCATCCGGTCTCCGCCCGATTCATGAGGCATGATGATCGACCATGGCCGAGCGCACACTCACCGGCCAGCTAGGCGGTCCTGTCCCGGCAGGCATCGAAGCGCTGGCCGACAACAAAAAGCAGGACCTCTCCGACGCGTTGCGCGACGCGCGCCACCGTCAGGCCAAGGCCTTGGCCGAGGCGGGCGAAGAGGGCCTGAAGTACGTACCCGCCCTCCTGCGCGGCACCATCCGCAAGGTGGTGGGCCTGTGACCACCGGAAACTTCGCCGCGCAGGCGGAGATCCTCAAGCTCGCCCGCGTCCTCGGCACCGATCCCGAACGACTGTCCTACCTGGAGAGCGTGGACGCGGCGGAGCTCCAGGCGTTCCGCGAGCAGGTCACGGACACCCTGTTCGACGCCAACCTCGCCGCCCTCGAACGGATGGCGATGGCGAGCAAGCTCGTCCCGAGCCCGATCCTCGCGAAGATCGCCGAGAAGGTCTTCGGCCCGCTTCTGTGCGCGCGGATCGCCGGACTCGTGGACGCCTCCAGGGGCGTCGACGTCGCGAAGCGCCTGAAGCCGCAGTTCCTGTCCGACGTCGCGGCCGAATTGGATCCGCGCCGGGCGAGCGCGATCATCGCGCGCATCCCGCTCGACACCGTCGTCGCGGTCGCCGGCGAACTGGTGCGCCGCGAGGACTGGATCACCGTCGGCCGCTTCGTCGGACATCTGCCCGATCCGACCGTGCGCCGGGCTCTCGGCGTCATCGGCGACGAGGCGTTGATCCGCATCGCGTTCGTCCTCGACGACAAGAGCCGGATCGATCACGTCCTCGGGCTGCTCTCCGAAGCCCGGTTCCGCGGTCTCCTGCAGGTCGCGGCCGCCGACGAGGATCTGTGGGCGCCGGTGCTCGACCTGCTCACCCACCTGAGTGAGAAGCGCGTCGAGCAGTGGTCCCACCTGCTCGACGAGCTTCCGCCCGCGTTGCGTGAACGGGTTCAGGAGACCCTCGACCAGGCCTCCTGACCGCAGGGGGAGCAAGGGACCTTTGCTATCACTTTGACGCGAAAACGCTGGTCAGCAGCTCCCCACGGCGCCACACAGCGGCCGTCAGCGGCACTCCGGGCCGGTACGCCAGATGCGTCGCCGAAGGCGCCTCCAGCACCTGAAGGTCGGCACGTGCCCCAGGCCGCGCGAAGCCCACATCGTCGCGCCGAAGCGCGCGAGCGCCGCCCGCCGTCGCCGACCACACCGCCTCGTCGATCGTCATCCGCATCTGCAGCACCGCGGTCGTTACGCAGAACGCCATCGAAGTCGTGTACGAACTGCCCGGATTCGCGTTGCTGGCCAGCGCGACAGTCGCCCCCGCGTCCAGCAGCCGCCGCGCCGGCGCCAACGGCTGCCGGGTCGACAGGTCGCACGCCGGCAACAGGGTCGCGACGGTGTCCGAAGCGGCGAGAGCCTCGACGTCCGCTTCGCTCAGGTACGTGCAGTGATCGACACTCGCCGCCCCCAGCTCGACAGCGAGCCGCACACCGGGCCCCTCCCCCAGCTGGTTTCCGTGCACCCGCAGCCCGAGGCCGCGTTCCCGCGCCGCCTTCAGCACCCGCCCGGACTGCGCCTCGTCGAACGCGCCGGTCTCGCAGAACACATCCGCCCACCGCACGAGCGGCGCGACGGCGTCGAGCATGTCGCCGCACACCAGGTCCACGTAGGATTCCGCGTCGGCGCCCGGCGGCACCAGATGCGCGCCCAGGAACGTGACCTCGTCGGCCACGTCGGCGGCGATCCGTGCCGAGCGCGCCTCGTCTTCGACGTTGAGCCCGTACCCGGTCTTCGTCTCCAGGCAGGTCGTGCCCTGCTTCGCCGCTTCGTCGACGTGACGTCGCAGGTTCGCCGCCAGCTGCTCGTCGGACGCCGACCGCGTCGCATCGACGGTGACCGCGATCCCCCCGGCGCTGTACGCCTTCCCGGCCATCCGCGCCTCGAACTCGGCGGTGCGGTCTCCCGCGAACACGAGGTGCGTATGGCTGTCCACCCAGCCCGGCAGCACCGCGCGGCCGTCGACGTCGATCCGCTCGTCCGCCTCGGGCGCGTCCGCCGCCGAGCCGACCCACGCGATCGCTTCTCCATCGACGACGACGGCCGCGTCGCGGAGCTTGCCCAGCTCGGCGTCGTTCGTGGTGAGCTCGCCGATACCCGTGATCAGTACTGCCACAATGCCTCGATCTCCTTGGCCAAGACCGTTTCCGGCCGGTCGATCAGCTGGTGTGCGCCATCGCGGACGATCTCGCGCCCGGCGACGACGACGTTCCGGACATCCGCGCCGGAAGCGGCGAAGACCACCCCGGACGGCTCGATCCCGGCGGTCCGCACCGACCCGAGGCCGACCGTGACCAGGTCCGCGCCCGCTCCCGGAGCCAGCTCGCCGACTTCGTCCCAGCCGACGGCGCCGTGATCCGTAGCCGCCGCGAGCAGTTCCTCCGCGGTGAACCGGCCGCGCCGCTCACTCGCGAGCCGTTCGTTCAGTTCCAGCGCCCTGGTCTCCTCGAACGCGTCGACGACCGCGTTGCTGTCGCTGCCGAGGGACAGCCTCACCCCCGCGTCCAGCAGCGTCCGCGCCGGGCCGATCCCGTCGCCGAGATCCCGCTCGGTCGTCGGGCAGAAACACGCGCGGCTCCGCGCCTCCCCGAGCCATTTGATGTCGCCCGCCGTCAGGTGCGTCGCGTGCACCGCGGTGAGCCGCTCGTCCAGCACTCCGTTGTCCCAGAGCAGTCCCGTCGGCGTCCAGTGATAAGCCGCTTGACATTGCTCGTTTTCCGCCCGCTGCTCGGAAAGGTGGATGTGCAGCGGACGATCCGCGGGCGTCCCGTTGTCCACTTCGGACAGTTGTTCTTCGGGGACCGCGCGCACCGAATGGATCGCGCCGCCCACCCGGAACGTCTCCCCTTCACGCATTTCGCCGACTCGTTGCGCCCAGTTCGCAGCCGAACCGTCGGAGAAGCGCTGCTGCACCTCGTCCGGCTCGATGCCGATACCACCCGCCAGATAGCAGGCGTCGAGGAGAGTGAGCCGGATCCCGGCGTCCGCGGCGGCCTCACGCAGCGCCTCACCCATCGCGTTCGGCTCGGCGTAAGGCTTTCCGCCCGGCGCGTGGTGCAGATAGTGGAACTCTCCGACACTCGTGTACCCGGCCAGCACCATCTCGGCGTAGACCCCGCGCGCCAAACGGTAGTACGAGTCCGGCTCCAGCCGGGACGCGAGCGAATACATCCGCTCGCGCCACGTCCAGAACGTCCCGCGGTCGTGATGCGTCCGGCCGCGCAGCGCGCGATGGAACGCGTGTGAGTGCCCGTTGGCGAAACCCGGTAAGGTCAGTCCACTCAGGACAGTTCCTTCGCGAGGCGCGTTCGCCGTCACGGAAGTGATCTTCCCGCCGTCGACCTCGATCCGGACGGCATCGGCGATCCCGTCCGGCAACCAGGCCCGTTCACACCAATATGTCGTCATGTCGACAGTTTTTTCAGGACGTCGGCAAGGGCGTGGGCACCGTGGTCGACGTCGTCGGCCTCGGAGAACTCTTCCGGGGAATGACTGATGCCGGTCGGATTGCGCACGTAGAGCATCCCGGACGGGACGAATCCGGCGAGGATCGCCGCGTCGTGCCCGGCCCCGGTCGGCAGCTCCGGCGGTCCCCCCAGCCAAGTGCCCAGGTCGCGGCGCAGCGCGTCGTCGAAGATCACGTCGTCCGAGTACGACTCCCTGGTGACCTCAACCCTGCACCCTTCCTGACCTGCAGCCTCTTCGGCCAGCTTCGCGATTTCCGCGACCAGCTCGGGCGTCGCCGTGCCCGGCACCCGCGCGTCCAGCCACAGGTCCACAGTGGACGCGATGACGTTGGTCCCACCCGGGACCGGGACGAGCCTGCCGACCGTGGCCCGGGCGTCGGACGTCGCCTTCGCCAGCTTCCGCACGGCGAGGACGGTCTCGGCCGCCGGGATCATCGGGTCGCGGCGATCGCCGATCAGCGTCGCCCCGGCGTGGTTTCCCTTTCCCTGGAAGGAGAATCGCCAGCGGCCGTGAGCGATCACCGTGTTGCCGACGGCGACCGGCGAGCCGAGGTCGATCAGTCCGCGTCCCTGCTCGACGTGCAGTTCGAGGAACCGTCCGATCAGGCCGAGACGCTCGGAATCCCTGCCGACGCGTTCGGGATCGAGGCCGGATTTCGCCGCGGCTTCGGCGAACGTGACGCCGTCAGGGTCACGAAGGCCGCGTGCCTTGTCCGCGTCGATGGTCCCGGTCAGCAACCGTGAGCCGAGGCAGGGCACACCGAACCGGCCGCCTTCCTCCTCGGCGAAGACCACGACGGCGAACGGCTTGGCGGGGCGGAAACCCTTGGCCTGCAGGATCTCCACCGCGTCGAGCGCGCTCGCGACGCCGAGCGGGCCGTCGAAGGCGCCACCGCCGGGCACCGAGTCGAGATGGCTCCCAGTGACGACCGCGTCCGGGCCGGGGGTTCCCCACCAGGCCCAGATGTTGCCGTTGCGATCGGTCTCGACGCCCAGGCCCAGCCGCCCGGCACGTTCGACGAACCACGCGCGGAGCTCGGTTTCGGCCGCGTCGAAGGCGTGACGGGAATAGCCGCCGCGCTTCGGGTCGCGGCCGACGTCCGAAATCTCCGCCAGCAGCGAGGACGCGGTCACTCGGCGTCCCGCATCGGCACGCGCACGCCGCGCTCGCCGGCCACGTCGGCGGCACGGTCGTAACCGGCGTCGACGTGCCGGATGACGCCCATGCCCGGGTCGTTGGTGAGCACCCGCTCGAGTTTCTGCGCGGCCAGCGGGGTTCCGTCGGCCACACTGACCTGGCCCGCGTGGATGGAGCGGCCCATGCCGACGCCGCCGCCGTGGTGGATCGACACCCAGCTCGCGCCCGAGGAAGTGTTGACCAGCGCGTTCAGCAACGGCCAGTCGGCGATCGCGTCGGAACCGTCGGCCATGCCCTCGGTCTCGCGGTACGGCGAGGCGACGCTGCCCGAGTCGAGGTGGTCGCGGCCGATGACGACCGGCGCCTTCAGCTCGCCGCTGGCGACCATCTCGTTGAAGCGCAGGCCCGCCAGATGCCGCTCGCCGTAGCCGAGCCAGCAGATCCGCGACGGAAGCCCCTGGAAGGCGACGCGTTCCCCGGCGAGCCGGATCCAGCGCGCGAGGGATTCGTTCTCCGGGAACAGTTCCAGCATCGCGCGGTCGGTCGCCGCGATGTCCTCGGGGTCACCCGACAGCGCCGCCCAGCGGAACGGGCCGTTGCCCTCGCAGAACAGCGGCCGGATGTAGGCGGGCACGAACCCCGGGAAGTCGAACGCGCGCTCGCAGCCGCCGAGTTTCGCCTCGCCGCGCAGGGAGTTGCCGTAGTCGAAGACCTCGGCGCCCTTGTCGAGGAAACCGAGCATCGCCTCGACGTGCTCCGCCATCGACTCGCGGGCGCGTTCGGTGAACTCGTCGGGCTTCTTGTCCGCGTAGTCCTGCCACTCGTCGACGCCGATCCCCTTGGGGAGGTACGAAAGCGGGTCGTGCGCTGAGGTCTGGTCGGTGACGATGTCGACCTCGACGCCGCGGCGCAGCAGTTCGGGCAGCACCTCGGCGGCGTTGCCGACGACGCCGACGGACAGCGCGCGCTTCTCCTTCTTGGCGGCCTCCACTCGGCGGATCGCGTCGTCGAGGTCGTCGGCGACCTCGTCGAGGTAGCGGGTCTCGACGCGGCGGTGGGCGCGCTGCGGGTCGCATTCGATGACGAGCGCGACGCCGTCGTTCATCGTGACGGCCAGCGGCTGCGCGCCGCCCATGCCGCCGAGGCCCGCGGTCACGGTGAGCGTGCCCTTGAGGGTCCCGCCGAAGCGCTTCTTGGCGACGGCGGCGAACGTTTCGTAGGTGCCCTGCAGGATTCCCTGCGTGCCGATGTAGATCCAGGACCCGGCGGTCATCTGGCCGTACATGGTCAGGCCTTGCGCTTCCAGGCGGCGGAATTCCGGCCACGTCGCCCAGTCGCCGACGAGGTTGGAGTTCGCGATGAGCACGCGCGGCGCCCATTCGTGCGTGCGGAACACGCCGACCGGCTTGCCGGACTGGACGAGCAGCGTCTCGTCGGCGTCCAAAGTGGTCAGCTCGCGGGTGATCGCGTCGAAGCTGGCCCAGTTGCGGGCGGCCTTGCCGGTGCCGCCGTAGACGACCAGGTCCTCCGGTCGCTCGGCGACGTCGGGGTCGAGGTTGTTGTGGAACATCCGCAGCGCGGCTTCGGTCTGCCAGTTCTTCGCGGTGAGCGTGGTACCTCGGGCGGCACGGACCGTGCGGGTCATGGGCTCAGACCTCCAGTTGGGCCGCGGCGAGGACGGCACCCGACGCGACGAGTTTTTCGGCGGCGGCGATCTCCGGCGCCAGGTGACGGTCGGGGCCGGGGCCCTCGACCTTGGTACGGACGAGATCCCGGACCCGGCCGGTGATCGGCGACGGGACCAAGGGCGCGCGCATGTCGAGCGCCCGCGCGGCGGTGAGCAGCTCGACGGCGAGGACGGTGTTGAGGCCCTCGACGGCCTTGCGCAGCTTGCGCGCGGCGGACCAGCCCATGGAGACGTGGTCCTCCTGCATGGCGCTGCTCGGGATCGAGTCGACCGACGCCGGCACCGCGAGACGCTTGAGTTCGCTGACGACGGCGGCCTGCGTGTACTGGGCGATCATGTGGCCGGAGTCGACGCCGGGATCGAACGCGAGGAAGGGCGGCAGGCCGTGCGAGCGGGCCTTGTCGAGCATCCGGTCGGTGCGGCGCTCGGCGATGCTGGCGACGTCCGCGAGCGGGATGGCGAGGAAGTCGAGCACGTACGCGACCGGGGCGCCGTGGAAGTTGCCGTTCGACTCGACGCGGCCGTCGGACAGCACGACCGGGTTGTCGACCGCGGAGTGGAGCTCACGCTCGGCGACGAGTTCGGCGTGCGTGAGGCTGTCGCGTGCGCCGCCGTGCACCTGGGGCGCGCAGCGGAGGGAGTACGCGTCCTGGACGCGGTTGCAGTCCGGGCCGCGGTGACTCTCGACGATCTTCGAGTCCTGCAGCGCCGTCCACATGCGCAGGGCGCTCCGCGCCTGTCCGGGGTGCGGGCGCAGGGCCTGGAGGTCGGCGGCGAAGGCGCGATCGGTGCCGAGGAGCGCTTCGACGCTCATCGCCGCGGTGATGTCGGCCGTGTCAAGAAGCTTGCGCAGGTCCGCGGCGGCCAGCAGGAGCATGCCGAGCATGCCGTCGGTCCCGTTCGTGAGGGCGAGGCCCTCCTTCTCCGCGAGAACGACCGGCTCGATCCCAGCGTGCTTCAGCGCTACGCCGGCCTGGACGACTTCGCCGTTGTACTCGACCTCGCCCTCCCCCATCAGCGCGAGCGCGACGGCGGCCAGGGGCGCGAGGTCGCCCGAGCAGCCGAGGGAGCCGTACTCGTGGACGAGCGGGGTGATCCCGGCGTTGAGCAGGGCCGCAAGCGCTTGCGCGGTCCCCGGGCGGATGCCGGTGTAGCCGCTGGTGAGGGTGCGGAGGCGCAGCAGCATCAGCGCGCGCACGACCTCGGTCTCGACGACCGGCCCCGCACCCGCCGCGTGCGAACGGATCAGCGACCGCTGCAGGGCGGTGCGGCTCTCCAGCGGGATGTGCCTGGTGGCGAGCGCGCCGAAGCCCGTCGAGACGCCGTACGTCGGCGTCTCGGCGTGGGAGAGGTTGTCGATGTGCTGCCGCGTCGCGGCGAGGTTCTTCTCGGCCGCTTCGCTGACCGCGACGGGCGAGTGGTCACGGGCGACCGCGACGACCTGTTCGGGCCGAAGCGGTTCGGACCCCAGAAGTACGGTTTCCGGCATAGGCCCATTGGACAACGCCATGCCCGCTGGTGGGCGGCCCCAACCGGTGGTTGTGTCTGGTATTCAAGACACACCCGGCGGGAGCAAGGGACCTTTGCTACCGCTTCTCTCAACGTTGAGACAGGCGGTAGCAAAGGTCCCTTGCTACCGCTCGCGGGACGAATCAGGAGGTCGACGTGGGTGACAGCAGCGAGGTACCGGCACTCAGACGCGGCCTCGGCATCCTTCGCGCGCTCGCCGCCCGCCCGGGCCCGGTGTCGGCGGCCGCGATCGCACGCGAACTCGGCCTGCCGCGCTCGACGACGTATCACCTGCTCGCCGAACTGGAGGCCGCCGGCTTCGTGACGCACCTGCCGGCCGAGCGCCGGTACGGCCTCGGCATCGCCGCCTTCGAACTCGGCTCGGCCTACCTGCGGCACGACCCACTGGAACGGCTCGCGGTCCCGCTGCTACGCAAACTCGCCGATCGGGTCGGCCACACCGCGCACCTCGGCGTCCTGCACGGCAACGAGTCGCTCTACCTGGTGAAGGAGCGCCCCACCCGCCCGGAAACCCTGGTCACCGAGGTCGGCGTCCGGCTGCCGGGGCAGCTCACGGCATCAGGCAGGGCGATACTGCGCCACCTGCCGTCGCCGCACGTGCGCGCGCTCTTCCCGGCCGCGTCGGCGTTCGTCCTGCGCACCGGCCGCGGCCCGCGCACTCTCGCCGAACTGCGCCGCACACTGAACGCGGAAGGCAGACTGGGCTGGGCGGTCGAAGACGGCCACGTCACCGAGGGATTCGCGTCGGTGGCGTGCCCGGTCTTCGACCACGGCGGACGGCCGATGGCCGCGATCAGCGTGACCCTCCGCCACCTTTGCCCAGGCAGTGAAGGCTGCGAGGAAACTTGGCCCGACCTCGCCGAAGAGGTCCGGCTGACCGCGGCCGAACTGACCACCCGGATCGGGGGTCAGGTCCGCTGAACGTGCTTCTTCTGGACTCCCTCGAGACCGAGCATGGCCAATAGTTCCGCACAGTCGATGGCGTCCGAGGCATGCCCGGCGACAGTCCTGGCGGCTCTGCCGTTCTGCAGGGTGAGGCGGACTTCTTCCTCCGCGCGCACGCCGGCCATCCGGCTCTGGTCTTCTGCGGGATCGGGACGACTGGAGTGCCTAGCCCAGGTCATCTGCCACCTTCTTCCGGCCCTCCGGCGACACGGGGTCGTTTCGTTAGAGAGCCATGGTCGGACACTCAGCATGACACCTCACCCAACCAAGATCACCATTGAGGGTGAATCGAGATGAAATCGACCTTGATTTAGCTACCCTCCGTGATTCACAGAAATCTTTCAAAGCTTCGGTCGCGACATTCGTGGGATCGCACGTTTCTGCGGGAAATATTCAGACTGCTTGGTCGGCGTCGAGGAACGGCGTCACGAGACGGAGCAGTTCCCGAGGCTGGCCTGTCGCTGGAGGTCCCGCTGGCGGCGTTGCGGGCCTGGGCCGAGCAGCACATGGCCGAGATCGATCGCGCCAACGCCGTCGCCGACGATGCGTAAGCCGGCCCTTTTGTCAGACGATGGGCTCATGTATCCGGAGATTGAGCCCCACGCGTCTGGTCACCTGGACACCGGTGACGGCAACCTCGTGTACTGGGAAGAATGCGGAAACCCCGACGGCAAACCCGTGGTGTTCCTGCACGGCGGCCCCGGTGGCGGCTGCTCACCGTCGCACCGACGGCTGTTCGACCCGTCCGCCTATCGGATCGTCCTGTTCGACCAGCGCGGGTGCGGCCGGTCGCTGCCGCACGCGTCGGCGTCGGGTGATCTTTCGTCGAACACGACCTGGCATCTCGTCGACGACATGGAACGCCTTCGGGAGTCTCTGGACGTCTCGCGGTGGCAGCTCTTCGGCGGGTCATGGGGGTCGACGCTGGCCTTGGCGTACGCCGAGAAGTACCCGGAACGCGTCTCGGAGTTGGTGCTGCGCGGGGTCTTCACCCTGCGTTCGTCCGAAGTGGACTGGTACTACCGGGGTGGCACGGCGCGCGTCTTCCCAGACCTGTGGGAGAAATTCACGGCGCCGATCGCCGGGCTCGACGGCGATCCCGTCGAGCTGTACGCGAAGCTGCTCGCCGATCCCGACCCCGAGGTGCACGGCCCGGCCGCTGTCGCGTGGAGTACCTGGGAGGGCGCGACGGTGACACTGCTTCCCCAGCCCGATTTCGTGGCGAAGTTCGCCGTGCCGGAGTTCGCGCTGGCGTTCGCGCGGATCGAGAACCACTACTTCGTGAACAACGGGTGGTTCGAGGAGGGGCAGCTGATCCGGGACGCCGCCGTCTTGAAGGACATTCCCGGCGTGATCGTGCAGGGACGGTACGACCTCGCCACGCCCGCGGTTTCGGCGTGGGACCTGCACAAGACCTGGCCGCGATCGGAACTGGTGATCGTTCCGGACGCCGGGCACGCGTACGACGAGCCCGGCGTACTGGCCGCGTTGCTGGAGGCGACTGATCGGTTCCGCGACTAAACAGAAGCGGCCCCACCCCGCGAGGGGTGGAGCCGCTTCGGCGAACCAGTGGAGGTGCCGGGAATTGAACCCGGGTCCTCTGGCGCATCACCAGGACTTCTCCGTGCGCAGTCCGCTCTGTCTCTACTTGGCCCCTTCAGTCACGCGAACAAGCTGAAGTGACGAGCCCAGCCACTGTTTGATTCCCAACCACACCCCGTAGCCGAGTGTGACGGTAAGCCTCCTAGCTGATGCCGGTGACCGGGTCGGAGGCGACCCCGGACCGACAGAGTTGCTCTACTGCTTAGGCAGCAAGAGCGAACTCGCGCTGGCTCTTAGGCTCGGCGCTTATTGGTTTGCGATGACGCTTACGGTGGTCTCTCGCCTGCACCGGCACGCTTCTCCTGATTCAACGTCCAAAGTCGAAACCGTTCACCCCCTTGGTGGGACACAACCTGTACATCATAACGCGGTCGGCAACCGGGTTAATCCCGCAGGTGGGGCTAGCCCCACCGGGCAGATGCCCGTGAGCACCATGTCGGCGGGCGCCCGCGAGCGCGATGCTTGTCTCCTCGACCAGGAGAGGAGCACGACCATGAGTTCGCTGGCGGCCGAGCGGGAGCTGAGCAGGTCCGATCCGTCGTTCGGCGGCTCGCTGGTCTACCTGCTGATGAACCTGCCGATGGGCATCCTTGCCTTCGCGCTCCTGATGGCGTTCATCTGGGCGGGGATCGGCACGGCGATCGTCTGGATCGGGCTGCCCATCCTCGCGCTGGTGATCCTGACGGTCCGCGGCGCGGCCCGGATGGAGCGCGCCCGGGTGTACGCGCTGCTCGACCGCTACATCGACCTGCCGTACCTCCCGCTGCCCGCCGGCAGCCAGTCCGTGCGGTGGAAGGCGCGGCTGAAGGACGCCTCGACCTGGCGCGACCTCGGCTACTTCTTCCTGCTCTTCCCGCTCGGGGTCATCGAGTTCGTGCTGGTCACGGTGTTCTGGTCGACCAGCCTCGGCCTCGCCGGCCTGCCGATCTACTACCGCTTCCTGCCCGGCGGCGAGTATCGCTTCCCGAACTGGGAACACGCGTGGTTCACCGTCGACTCGACGGTCTCGGCGCTGCCTTGGGCGGCTCTCGGCGTGTTGTGCGCCGCCCTGTCGGTAGCGTTGACGAAGGCGCTGGCGGGGCTGCATGCCCGGCTGGCCACGGCGTTGCTCGGGCCCACTCACGCCCAGCGTCGTCGTCTGGAGGATTCATGGGGCGAGGTTCCGACGATGAGCACGGTGAACGGATGACGATCGATCAGCAGATCCGGCAAGTCGACATTCCGCGGCCCAGGCCGTTGAGGTCGATCGTCTACATGCTCGTCAGCTTCGTGTTCCGGCTGATCCAGTTCATCTTGATCATCGTGGGCCTGGCGGTCGGCATCGGGACGGCGGTGGTGTGGATCGGCTTCCCGATCCTCATGGCCACGACCAACTTCATCCGCTGGTCCGGCGACCGCGAACGCGGCTGGGCTCGGAAGATGCTCGAAACTCCGCTGGAGCCGGTCGAGCGCCTCCCCACCGAAGGGCTTTCGCTGGTCAAGCGCTGGCTGACCCGGCTGACCGATCCGACGACATGGCGCGACTTCGCCTACCTGATGGTCGCGCTCCCGATCGCCTGCGTGGAACTCCCGATCGCGATCGCGTCGATCGTGCTGCTGCCGATGGCGATCTGGGTGACCCCGTGGATCGGGTGGCTGCACGGCAACCTCGCCCACTCCCTGCTCGGCCCGAACCGCACCCAGCGGCTGGAGCAGAAGGCCGAGCGGCTGCAGGCGTCGCGGGCTCGCGGTGTCGACGCCGCCGAGGCCGAACGCCGTCGCATCGAACGCGATTTGCACGACGGCGCCCAGCAGCGTCTCGTGGCGGTCGCGATGAGCCTGGGCCGCGCGAAGTCGAAGTTCGACCAGGACCCGGACGCCGTGCGCGAACTCATCGACGAGGCACATCTCGACGCCAAGCTGGCGGTGTCGGAATTGCGCGATCTCGCCCGGGGCATCTACCCGGCCGTGCTCGGCGACCGCGGCCTCGACGCGGCGTTGTCCGCGCAGGCCGCGAAATCCCCGATCCACGTCGACGTGGAGGTGGACGTCGAACCGCGCCCGCCCGCCGCGGTCGAGACGACGGCGTACTTCATCGTCGGCGAGACGCTGACGAACATCGCGAAGCATTCGGGCGCGACCGAAGCGGGTGTGAAGGTGTGGCGCACCGAATCGATGGTGATCGTCGAGATCACCGACAACGGGCACGGCGGCGCCGAAGTCCGGCCAGGTGGCGGGCTCGCGGGCCTCGCCGACAGGGCGGCCACGATCGACGGCGTGATCACGGTCGTCAGCCCGCCCGGCGGCCCGACGGTGATTCGCGCGGACCTGCCGTGCCAGTGGTGACCGGTTCGTGAGTGAATAGGCCCTGCCGTTCACTCACGAACCTGGGGGCAGGATGCGGGTTGTCATCGCCGAAGACGCTGTGCTGTTGCGCGCGGGGGTGATCCGCCTGCTCGCCGACGAGAACATCGAGACGGTCGCCGCCGTGGACAACGGCGACGACCTGCTCGGCGCGGTCAAGGAGCACCGGCCGGACCTCGCGATCGTCGACGTGCGCATGCCGCCCACCTTCACCGACGAAGGCCTGCGCGCGGCTCTGGGAGCCCGTGAAGCCGTTCCCGGCCTGCCCGTTCTCGTGCTTTCCCAGTACGTCGAGGAGAGCTACGCCGTCGAGCTGCTGTCCGGCGGCGCGGGCGGAGTCGGTTACCTGCTCAAGGAACGCGTCGCCGACGTCGGAGATTTCCTGGACGCGGTCAAACGTGTCGCCGACGGTGGCACGGCCATCGACCCGGACGTCATCGCGCAGCTGATGGCGCGGGGCCGCAAGAACCCGCTCGACGCGCTCACCGCCCGCGAATCCGAGGTGCTCGGACTGATGGCGCAGGGCCTGTCGAACACCGCCATCGCGAACTCGCTCGTCGTCTCGCACGGCGCGGTCGAGAAGCACATCGGCAACATCTTCTCGAAGCTCGGCCTCGAAGCGAGTTCGGTGGAACACCGCCGGGTCCGCGCGGTGCTCACTTACTTAGGACGCTGAAGTAGCTCTTGGTGGCGAAGCAGTCACTCACCTAACATGGGCAGACTGATGGTGAGAGACGAGCCGAACCAAGGAGGACCCATGACCGACCGGCCCTCCCACAGCGCCCGTTTCTTCGGCGGTCCCCTGGACGGACGAGTCCAGGAACTCGGCGACACCGAACCGATCGCGGGCACCGTCCTCAAGCACGTCCATCTGCACGACGGGCCGAAGATCGAAACCCGCTACGAACTCGGCCTCGCCGAGGACGACTGCTGGGAATTCCGGCTGTGCCAGGCACCGATCCCGGAGCCCGCGCCGCGGTCCGAGCCCGAAGCCGACGGTGTGGGGTAGGGAAAACTCCACCTTCGAAGGACGAAAACAGGAAGGCCGATACGGCGGCCCGCACTGCTGTTTCCCGGCATGGAAAGCACCAGGCTTCTTTCCATGCACACAAGCCGGAAACAGGGCCGGGACAGGTTCCTGGACATCGTCCGAGCGGTCGCGATCCTCGCGGTCGTGGTCCAGCACTGGGGTATGCCGGTGCTCTCCTACGCGGACGGCGAACTGTCCACCGGGAACGCCCTCGCGACCCCGGACTGGTGGGTCGTCACCTGGCTCAGCCAGGTCATGCCGCTCGTCTTCTTCGCCGGCGGCGCGGCGAACCTGATCTCGTTGAGCCGCGCGGAAAGTTCCCGTTCCTGGCTCGCGGCCCGCCTCAAGCGGCTGATGATCCCGGTGCTGCCACTGGTGGCCGTCTGGCTGTTCGTCCCGGACATCCTGCGCGGGATGGGCATCCCGGAGCAGCCGTTGCAGGTCGGCGGCGCGATCGCCGCCCAGCTCCTCTGGTTCCTGGCCGTGTACGTGCTCACCGTGCTGCTCACCCCGCTGATGGTGACCGCGCACCGCCGCTGGGGCCTCAAGGTCCCGCTCGTGATGCTGGCCGCCGCCGTCCTCGTCGACGTCGCCCGCTTCAACGACCTGGGCCTGATCGGTTTCGCCAACGCCATCTTCGTCTGGGTCGCCGTGCACCAGCTCGGTTTCCACTACGCACAGGGTCGTCTCGGCTCGCTGAGCCGCAACGCCGCGCTGGGCATGTCCGCAGCCGGATTCGGCATCACCGCGCTGATGGTCGCCTTCGGTCCGTACCCGGCCAGCATGATCGGCATGCCGGGTGCGCCGGTTTCGAACATGAGCCCGCCGACCGTGCTGCTGGCGTTCCTCGCGATCGGGCAGATCGGTCTCCTGCTGGCCTTCAAACCGCAGCTGAACGCTCTGGCCGCCCGGCCGGCCCTCGACGCCGCTCTGAAGTGGATCGGCCCGAAGTTCATGAGCGTCTACCTGTGGCACATGCCGGCGCTGATCGTCGTCTCCGGTGTCGCGGTCTACGGCCTGGGTTACGAAACCCCCGAACCGGGTTCCGTGCTGTGGCTGACGATGGTCCCGGCCTGGCTCGGCGCCTGCGGGCTGGTGCTCCTCGGTCTCCTGCGACTGTTCGCCCGCTTCGAAACGCAGTCCTCCGGCCCGGCCTCGACCGCGCAGACGCCTCAGCTCGTCCTGGCCGGGCTGGCGATCGCCGGTGGCCTGCTCGGGCTGGCCGCGCACGGTTTCGCCCCGCTCAGCGACGGTCTCGCCCAGGGCCCGGCGCCGTGGGTGGCGCTGGCGACGGCCGGTTTCCTCTTGGCGGGCAAGCAGGTCCCGGTCACGGAGCTGGGGACGCGCCTGCTCGGCCGCGCGGTCTCGGTCACCGAAGTGGCGCAGCTCAAACGCTGAGCAGTTTCGCGGGGGTGTCGTGCAGCACCGCCCGCAGGAAAGGCTCACCCAGGCGATCGTCGGCCGCCCAGCCGGCGATCGCCTGCAGCTGTGTGGCGTACGGGTACGGGATGTTGGGGAAGTCGGTGCCGAACACGACGCGATCCGGGAACTCCGCCAGCAGATCCGTCCAGTCCGGCGGGAGCGGGTTGCCGCGCAAGGAGAACTCGACCCCGACCATCGTGGTGTCGAGGTGCACGCGCGGATACTTCCGGGCCAGCTCGAACGCGAAATCGATCTCCGGCATCCCGGCGTGCGCGAGCACCAGCGTCAGGTTCGGATGCCGCACCAGGATCTCTTCGAACAACCGTAGCCCGGTGTAAGCGCCCTTCAACGGACCGTGTCCACAGTGGACGACCACCGGGACACCCGCGTCCGCCAGGGCGCCCCAGACGCCGTCCAGCAGTTCGTCACGTGGGTCGTAGGCGCCGACCTGGACGTGTGCCTTGAAACAGCGTGCGCCCGCGCGCAGTGCACCGTCCACAACGGACAGCGCGGACGGCTCGGGGTAGAACGTGCCGGTCGGGACGGCGTCCGGGACGCGTTCGGCGAACTCCAGCGCCCAGGACGTCAGCCATTCGGCCATTCCCGGCTTGTGCGGATAGACCAGCGGCGCGAACTTGCGCACGCCGAACGAACGCAGCGTTTCGATCCGCTCCGCTTCCGACGTGCGGTAATGCACCGGCCAGGCCGTGCCGTAGTGCTCCTCGGCCTGGTCGAAATAGGCCCACACCTTGTCCATGACCGGTTTCGGCAGGAAGTGCACGTGGATGTCCACGAGCCCGTCGATGCCCAGCGCCGAGATCCAGCCGGGGATCTCGGCGTCCGACGCGGGCCCGTGGATCAATCGTTGTACCGGCCCTTCAGCGCCCGGCCCATGGCCCGGCTGATGGTGCGGTCCGCGTCCCGCTTGGCGATGTCCTGCCGCTTGTCGTAGGACTTCTTGCCCTTGGCCAAGGCGATCTCGACCTTGACCTTGCCGTCCTTGAAGTACATCGACAGCGGGACCAGGGAAAGGCCGCTCTCCTTGGTCTTGCCGATGAGCTTCTCGATCTCCTGGCGGTGCAGCAGCAGTTTCCGGGTGCGCCGCGGCGTGTGGTTCGTCCACGTGCCCTGCACGTACTCCGGGATGTGCACGTTGCGCAGCCAGACCTCGCCGTCGTCCACCGTGGCGAACGCGTCGGCCAGTGATGCCCGTCCTTCACGCAGGCTCTTCACCTCGGTACCGACGAGCACGAGACCGGCTTCGTAGGTGTCGAGGATGGAGTAATCGTGGCGAGCCTTGCGGTTCGACACGATCACCTTGTGTCCACGTTCCTTGGGCATAGCGGCGACTCTACGTGATTTCCTGTGTTCGGGCAGGTGGTTATCGGGCGGCTAGTGGCGCACGTACAGACGCAGCGTCACGTAGCCGGTGATCGCCGAGATGATGACCGAGACGGCGATCAGGATCGGCGCCACCGGGAACAGCAATTCGAGCATGCCGACCGCGGGGAACACGTCACCGGTGAGCACCAGGTCGAGCAACAGCACCTTGGTGAGCACCAGGAAAACGATACCGATGAGCGCGCCGACAAGGCCGGCGACCACCGCCTCCAGGAGGAACGGCAGCTGGGTGTACCACCGGGTCGCGCCGACCAGTCGCATGATGCCGACCTCGGTGCGCCGGGTGAACGCCGACACCTGGATCGTGTTGGCGATCAGCAGCAGCGCGGCGATGGCCATGATCAGCGCGGCCCCGAACGCCAGGTTCCGCACACCGTTGAGCGCGTTGAACACGCGGTCCAGTGCCTTCTGCTGGTCGTCGACCTTGCTGACGCCGGGTTTGCCGGTGTACTCCTGGATGATCGCCTGGCTGCGCTCGGGGTTCTTCAGCTTGACGTGGAGCGACGCGGGCAGCGCCTCCGGCCCGGTCAGCGCGAGCAGTTCCGGCTGGCTCTCGAACATCTTCTTGAACCGCTCGTAGGACTGCTCGCGGTTCTCGAACACGACCGACTCGACACCGTCGTTGGCCTGCAGATTCTGCCGCAGCGACTGGCAGGCGGACTGCGAGCAGTTCGGGTCACCCGAGCTGATGTCGTTGACCAGATAGACCGAAACCTCGACGTCGGCGAGGAAGTTGGCCTTCATCTTGTCGATCGTTCCGACGGCCAGCAGACCGAAGCCGAGCATGGCGAGGGAGACCGCGGTGGTGAGGATCATCGCGATGGTCATCGTGACGTTCCGGCGCAAGCCGGTGACTACCTCGCTGAAGACGAAACTGGCGCGCATCGGGGTTGATGTCCCTTGGAAGTCGTGGGTTACGGAGGAGGGCGGGGCCGGTCAGCGGCCGATGCCGTAGACGCCTCGGGCGTCGTCACGGATGACCTTGCCGAGCTGGAGCTCGACGACCCTTCGCCGCATCGAGTCCACGATCGAATGGTCGTGGGTGGCCATGAGCACCGTGGTGCCGGTGCGGTTGATCCGCTCCAGCAGCAACATGATGTCCTGGCTGGTGTCGGGGTCCAGGTTCCCGGTCGGTTCGTCGGCGAGCAGCACGAGCGGGCGGTTCACGAACGCACGGGCGATCGCGACACGCTGCTGCTCACCACCGGAGAGTTCGTTGGGCAGGCGGTCGGCCTTGCCGTCGAGCCCGACGAGTTCGAGGACCTCGGGGACGACCTTGCGGATCGTGGGGCGCGGCTTGCCGATGACTTCGAGCGCGAACGCGACGTTTTCGGCGACGGTCTTGTTCGACAGCAGGCGGAAGTCCTGGAACACGCAGCCGATGGTCTGCCGCAGCCGCGGCACCCGGCGACGGGCGAGCTTGGCGACGTCGAAGTTGGAGACCATGACGCGACCCTTGCTCGGCACCTCTTCGCGCAGCAGGAGACGCAGGAAGGTCGACTTCCCGGATCCCGAGGGACCGATCAGGAAGACGAACTCGCCTTTGTCGATCTCGACCGACACCCTTTCGAGGGCGGGACGGGTCGAGGTCTTGTAGACCTTGGAAACCTCTTCGAGCCGGATCACGGTTCGGCATACTACCCATGCCCGTCGTTAAGCCCGGGTAGCCCGGTCCCGGCGGCCAAGCGAGCAAGGGACCTTTGCTGTCACTCTCTCCCGGAAAGTGACAGCAAAGGTCCCTTGGTCTCTCACGCAGGGTTGTTACGCGGCTCCGGACTGCTTGCGCCAGCGGATGCCCGCCTCCAGGAAGCCGTCGATCTCGCCGTCGAGCACGGACGACGGGTTGCCGACCTCGAACTCGGTCCGCAGATCCTTGACCATCTGGTACGGGTGCAGCACGTAGGAACGCATCTGGTTGCCCCAGCTGGAGCCGCCGTCCTTGAGCGCGTCCATCTCGGCGCGCTCCTCTTCCTTCTTCCGCTGCAGCAGCCGCGCCTGGAGCACCTTCATCGCGGCGGCCTTGTTCTGCAGCTGCGACTTTTCGTTCTGACACGAAACGACCACGCCGGTCGGGATGTGCGTGATCCGCACCGCCGAGTCCGTCGTGTTGACGCTCTGGCCGCCGGGGCCGGACGAGCGGTAGACGTCGACGCGGATGTCCTTTTCGGGGATGTCGACGTGGTCGACCTCCTCGACCTCGGGCATGACCTCGACGTGCGCGAAGGAGGTCTGGCGGCGGCTCTGGTTGTCGAACGGCGAGATGCGCACCAGCCGGTGCGTGCCCTGCTCGACCGAGAGCGTGCCGTAGACGTAGGGAGCGCTCACCTTGAACGTGGCGGACTTGATGCCCGCCTCTTCCGCGTAGGAGATGTCGTAGACGTCCGTCGGGTAGTTGTGCCGCTCCGCCCACCGCAGGTACATCCGGAGCAGCATCTCGGCCCAGTCGGCCGCGTCGACGCCACCCGCTTCGGACCGGATGGTGACCACGGCGTTCCGCGGGTCGTACTCACCCGACAGCAGGGTGCGGACCTCGAGCCCGTCGATGTCCTTGGTGAGGGACGTGAGCTCGGACTCGGACTCGGCCACGCTGGCGGAGTCGCCCTCGGCCTCGGCCAGTTCGTAGAGGACGCCCAGGTCGTCGAGCCGCTGTCGCAGCTCGGAAATGCGTCGCAGCTCACTCTGCCGGTGGGACAACTGGCTGGTGACCTTCTGCGCCGCTTCGGGGTCGTCCCAGAGGTTCGGGCTGGACGCCTGTTCCTCCAGCTCGGCCACCTGGGCACGCAGCGCATCGAGGTCCATCACCGACTCGATCTGCGTCAGCTTGCCGGCCAGGTCCTTCAGTGCTGCATCGAACTCATCACTCACGTCGGCCAAGGTTACGGCAAAACCCACGACCGGTTGCGGGGAACCGGCCGTGGGCACCTGTCCGGGTCAGGACTGGGGGATGGAATCCAGCAGTTTCAGCGCCGCTTTCGCCTGCGCCTGAGCGAACTCGGCGACCGCCTTGGCGTAGGGACCGTCGGCGCCCTTGGTGGCCGCCTTGGCCTCGTCGAGCTGCTGGGTGTAGCTGGCGCGCGCCGACTCGAGCAAGGTCGAGCGCTGCTTCACCGTCAGCGAGCCGGCGTGCACGAGACGCAGGATCAGCGGGCTGCGGAGGTGGTCAGGACCGGCTTCGGAGGACAGCCACGTCTTGAACGCCTTCTTGCCCGCCGCGGTGATGAGGTACTGCTGGCTCGACCGCGGGCCCTGCTTGCCGAGACGGACGAGGCCCTCCTTCGACAAGGCGGGGAGCTCGCGGTACACCTGGCTGCGGGTCACGCTGAAGAAGGCGCCGAAACGCTCACCCGCCCCCGCGACCAGTTGCCCGCCCGTGGCGGGACCGTCGTGGAGAAGACCGAGCAGTGCGGCGGCTGTTGCATTCAATTCGGACACGTCCTCTACGGTCCCACTTTTCGGAACCTGTGTCCACTGTGGTCAGCACATCTGTCCATTGTGGCTAGTGATATGCGCTCATTCGGCCCAACGCACTACGACTGTCCACAATGGACCGAACACGCTGCGCAACCGGCTTTCGCCACGGACAGCGGCAGACGTCCCCCGCTCCGACCAATGACGACGGGTGATCGACCCGGAGGGCACGCACACCGCGAAACCAGGAAAAGAAGAAGCGGGGGGGGGGGGGTTTGGGGGGTGCGGGGGGGTTTTTTTGTTTTTTGGGGGTGTTGTTTGGGGTGTGTGTTTTGGGTTGGGTTTCGTCCGGTTTATCTGGGCAGGATATTTGGTTTTTTTCATTCGGTTGGTTCCGGACTTCTTTTTCAATGCGATAGGGGTACCCC
>NZ_JBFBGL010000053.1:0-58169 GCF_040684635.1 Amycolatopsis sp. NPDC089917
AAGTGTCATGAATGGGTCGTTCAGGACGTTTTTCGTCCTGAACGACCCTTTCATGACATCCCGCTGACCACCGACATCACGCGGTCCGGCGACGCACCACCAGCACCAGAAGCAGTCCGGCGCCCAGCAGCACCAGTCCCCCGAGCAGCCAGACGCCGCTCTCGACACCGGTGGAAGCCAGCGCCGAGTCCGGCCGGTACTTCACATCGGGCACCAGGTCGTCGGAGCCGGAGCCCGAGCCCGCACCAGGACCCGTACCGGGCCCGGAACCACCCGGCAGGTTCGCGCACGAGGCACCGAGCGTCACCGCGGCCTCGTCGAGCACCTCGCCGACCTTGTAGAACTTCGCGAACGCCTCAGCGTTGCCCAGGGTGACCTTGACCCCGGCGACGCTCAGCACTCCCGCGCCCTCGGTGGTCTTCGCCGCCGAAAGGTCGAGCGACGCGAGCTCGACACCCGGCTGGTTGATGGGAGGCGACGGCGCCCCGCTGGTCGTCTTCAGCTCGACGTCGGCGTAGAGCGTGCCCTTCCCCTGCGCCACGACCACCTTCGGCCGTCCGATCGACAATTCGAACGAGTGACTCGGATAGGCGAAGGTCACCTTGCCCCGGAACTGCGTCGTGAACTCGCTCGCCGACTTGTACCGCGCGCTGTCGAAGCCCCACCGGTAGGCCCCGCTCGGCGGCCCCGTCCCGTCGATCTTGTCGATATCGGTGACCTCGACACCGTCCGAAGCGGTGATCGACGTGCCCGAGCCGGTCGCGACGTAGCGGCGGAAGCTCTGTTTGAAGCCCCACAGCAGGTTTCCCTGCTTCGCGGAATCCGGGGTCAGCACACACGCCGAGGACGTCGTCGAGGTCGGAGCCGAGGTCGGCATCGAACTCGTGGGCACCGAACTGGTGGGCTGAGTGGAAGTGGGTGCCGGGCCGCTCTTGCCGGGGAAGGCGATCCGGCCCGTGTCGAGGGCGTCGCCCTCCTTGTAGAAGTCGGCGAACGCCTCGGCGCCCTCCTTGGTCAGTTTCGCCGACTCGATGTCGACGACGACGCCGTCCCCCACCTGCTGTGGCGCCTTCAGCGTGAGGTCGGCGAACACGACGTCGGACGGCGGCCGCACCTTCTGGGGCGCGGTCTTGGTCCCGTAGAAGGAATACCCGATCTTGGCGGTGAGCCTCCCGGTGCCGTCACCGGCGATGGCGATCCGGGGATCGGCGATGGTGAAGTCCCAGATCGTATGCGCTTCGAACGTGTAAGTGACCTGACCGGTGTAGGAGGCCGTGCCCTTGCCGGAGTCCCACGTGGACGATCCGTACTTCCAGTGGTACGGGAACGGCTCGGCGTTCGGCGCCGAGGGGTCCAGCGTCGCCCCGTTCGACGGCGTCACCGTGCCGCCCCGGGTGATGTAGCTCCGCCAGGACTGCCTCACGCCCCAGCCGAGACCGGCCGCGGTGTCCCCCGGTCCCGGATCCGGATCGCCGATCCCGGTGAACTTCACCGGGGTCGTGCTGTCCCAGGTGAGCGCCGGGGTGTCCCAGCCGAAGACGAAGACGCTGAACGGCTGCGTCTTAGCGCTGTAGGTCGTGCCGCTCGCGACGTACTCGGCCTTGACCGTGACCGCGTACTCCCAGTTCCCGTCGTCGTCCACCGGGATCTGGGTGCCGACGGCCCCCTTCTTGATCAGGCGGCTGACCTGGAAGTCCTTACCGGCGCGGTCGCGGACGTCGGCTTTCGCCGGGCCCACGCGCAGGCCGAAGCCCTTGCCGTCGTTGGCGGCCGGGTCGAATCCGGTGCCCTTGACGACGATCTTCGTGCCCGCCGGATCGAGTCCGGCGCTCGGCGTCACGGTCACCTTCGGCGTGAACGGGTCGGCGGCGATCGCCGGAGTGGCGGCGATTCCGGCGACCAGCGCCGCACCCGCGAGCGCGGCGCCCCATCTTCGCAAGGACACTTCATTCACCTTCCGCGTTTCGGGTCCGCTTGCGGGCCCGGATCAGGGGGACGGCGAGCGCGGCGATCAGCACCACGCCCGCCACGACGGCGATCCACCACCACGAACCGGATTCCCCGCTCTGCGCGGCCGGTTTCGGAACCGGCACGGCCGTCGGTGATTCCACTGTGGACGAAGGTGGCGCCGAAGAGGACGCCGGCGCCGCGCCGGAGGAAGGCGGCGGCGCCGACGAAGCCGGAGGAGGGGGTGGCGGCGCGGCGGCCTGGGTCGTGGGCGCCTTGGGCACCGCGAACGTCACCGGGGTGAAGGTCTCGTTGGTGGCGTTGACCACGCCGTGCGCGCCGACCGTGATCAGTCCGCATCGGACCTTCAGGCAGTCGACGTCGACGACCTTCCCGGTCCGGTCGGCTGCCTTGAACCGTGCGCCGGGAATCACCAGTTTCGCCGACCACGTCCCGTTCGCGGCGAGCTCGCCGTTGGCCGCGGACGCGGTGTCGCTGCCGGGGAAGGCCAGAAAACGCTGGAAACCGTTGTTGTCCTTGGCTTCCTTGTCTTTGACGTACCGATACGTCTCGCCGGCCGCCCCGCCCTGGCTCGGTTGCCAGGCGCCGTCGGCGACCCAGCCGAACAGCAGGTAGATCCCGCCGTACCCCTTCGGCACGGACTGGAAGCCGGTTCCCTTGACCTGTAAGGAGGTCGCGTAGTCCGGGTCCGCGGAACCGGGTGAGAAGGTCACGGCCGCACCCGCCGCGGCGGCGGGCACGGGTGCGGCGAGCACGAGCAGCCCGGCTGCGACGGCCACTCTCATCAGCTGTTTCATCGGCGCTCCTCGGCCGCTCGGTGGGGCAGGACGATCGGTTTCCCGGTACGGGGATGGGTGAGGACCTCCACGGGATGCCGGTAGACCTCGCTGAGCAACGTCTCGGTCAGCACCTCGGCGGGCGTGCCCTCGGCGGCGAGTTCCCCTTCCGACAGCACCGCGACCCGATCCGCGTACGCGGCGGCGAGGCCGAGGTCGTGCAGGACGACGAGCACCGCGTCCCCCGCCTCGGCACGCGCCGTAGCGAGGGTGAGGATCTCTTCGCTGTGGCGCAGATCCAGCGCGGCGGTGGGTTCGTCGAGCAGCAGGACTCCCGCCCGCTGGGCGAGCACCCGCGAGAGCGCGGCCCTCGCCTGCTCTCCGCCGGACAACGTGGTGAACCGGCGTCCGGCGAACCCGGTCATCCCGGTCGCCTTCAGCGCGGCCGCGATCTCGGTCTCGTCGAAGTCCTCGGCTTCCGTTCCTTCCCAAGGGGTCCGGCCCATCCGCACGACGTCGGCGACGGTGAACGGGAAGGTCACGGTGTTCTGCTGCGGCAGGACCGCGCGCAACCGCGCGAGTTCGATCCCGCTCCAGCCGCCCAGCTCCCTCCCGGCGACGAGGACACGTCCCGAATCCGGGCGGAGATCCCCGGCGAGGAGCCCGAGCGTGGTGGACTTGCCCGCGCCGTTCGGACCGACGACCGCGAGGACCTCGCCCGCGCGCACCCGCAGCGAAACGTCACGGAGCAGCGGTTTCCCGTCGACCGAGTAGGAGACGCGGTCGAGTTCGGCACCGCGTTCCGCGGGCTGGGGCAAGGCGTTTTCACGCCGGGAGAAGAGCTTCATGCCCAGCCCCCCGAACGCCGCCGGGTGCGCAGCAGGAGCCAGAAGAAGAACGGCCCGCCGACGAGCGCGGTCAGCATGCCGATCGGCAGATCCGCGTAGGTGAACAGGGTTCTGGCGCCGAGATCCGCCGCGGCGAGCAGCAGCGCGCCGCCGAAGAGGCTCGCCGGGATCAGCACGCGATGCCCGGGACCGAGCAGCATCCGCAGCCCGTGCGGCACGATCAGCCCGACGAATCCGATGATCCCCGAGTACGAGACGGCCGCCGCCGCCATCAGCGCGACGATCACGACCGCGCCGAGCCGCAGCTTCTCGACGTCCACACCGAGATGCCGGGCCTGCCGCTCCCCGAGCGCGAGGAGGTCGAGTTTCCGGGACAGCGCGATCGACACCGCGACCCCGACGGCGGCCGGCGGCAGCACGGTCACGACGTACGGCCAGCGCGAACCGGCCAGGGAACCCAGCTGCCAGAACACGATCTGCTCGCGGGCGGCCTGGTCGGCGGAGAACATCAGGAACGAGATGATCGCCATCGTGACGGCGTTGACCGCGACACCGGTCAGGATCAGCGTGACCACCTCGGAGCGCCCGCGCGACCGCGAAAGCGCGTAGACCAGCAGCGTCGTGACGAGCCCGCCGGCGAACCCCAAGGCCGGGGTGGTGAAAGCACCGAGGAACGTCCAACCGGCCACAATGGACAGACTCGCGCCGACGGCCGCGCCGGACGAGACGCCGACCACGGCCGGTTCGGCGAGCGGGTTGCCGTACACGCCCTGCATCACCGCGCCGCAGACCCCGAGCACCCCGCCGACCAGCAACGTCATCACCACGCGGGGGAACCGGACCTGCCACAGCGCGCCCTCGGCGAACGGGTCGAGCCGTGTTTCCGCGAGCCCGATCCGGTGCAGCACGGAATCGAAGACCCGCGACAGCGGGATGCCGAACTGCCCGCTGCCCGCCGAGACGAGCGAAATCGCGACGACACCGGCGATGAGCACGGCGAACACCGCGGTCACCTTGACGCCGCGGTTCATCCGGCGTCGCCCGGCGCGTAGAGGGCCCGCGCCAGCGCGTCGAGCACCCCGGCGGTGAGCGGCCCGAAGCTCAGGATCTGCGAGTCCGCCATGTCGACGACGCGGCGATGCTGCCCGGCGGGTGTCTGCGCCACCCCGGGCACCTGGAGCGCGCCGTCGACCCCGCCGACGGACTCGAGCCCCTTGGTCATCATGAGGATCACGTCGGGCCTGGCCTTGGCCAGCGCCTCCGGGTTGACCGGGCGCATGCCCTCGATCCCCGCTTCGGTGGCGACGTCGACAGCGCCGAGCGCGCCGATCAGCGAATCGGCGCCGGATCCCTTGCCGAACAGGTGATACACGCCCGCCTGCCCGCGCATGTACAGGAAGACGACGCGAAGTTTGCGGGCCGGATCGGCGGGAGCGAGCTTCGCGATCTCCGCCTTCTTGGCGTCGACGTCGGCCGCGAGCCTGGTCGCGAGGCTTTCGCCCGCTTCGGAAACGCCCAGCGCGGCGGCGACCTGGCGGACGATGTCGCCGACGTTGTCCATCGAGCGCTTCGCGTCGACGACGACCACGGGCACCCCGGACGCGCGCAACTGGAGCACGACGTCCCAAGGGCCCAGCGTCGTGTCGGTGATCACCACGGTCGGGCGCAGCGCCAGGATCGCCTCGGCGTTGAGCCGGTGGCCGTTCACGGTGACCAGCGGCAGGTTCCTGGCCGACGGAAAACCGGTGGAGACGTCCCGGCCGACGACGTTGCCGCCGAGGCCGAGACCGAACACGGTCGCGGCGAGGGTGCCGGACATGTCGAAGGCGAGGATCCGGCTGGTGTCGGTCACCGTGACCGGCGTGCCCTGGTGATCGGTGACCGACGCCGGGAGGTGCCGGATCGCCGGTTTCTCTCCGGTGATGTCCGCCTGTGCGAGCCTCGCGGTGCTCGGACCGGCGTGGGTTTTCGGCTCCGGCAGGGGCGTGACCTGCGAAAGCGGTCGCGGATCGGCACCGGTTCCGGCCGCTTTCGTGGTCGCCAGAGGTGGCGACGAGCAGCCGCTGACAACGATGGCGAGGAGCAGAGCGACCGCGGGCAGCAACCCCCTTGACAACATTAGGCAAGGCTAACCATATTTACCGATAGATAGGTAAGCCTTGCCTAAGGCTGTGACCTCCTTGTGATCGAAGGGAACTTCCCATGTCGAAGAGATCGGTCCTGCTCCGCGCCGCACTGGTCACGACCGCCGCGACCGCGGCCGTCACCGCGCTCGCCGCCCCCGCCTCGGCCGCGCCGGGCAGTGCGACCCACAACGGCAAGACCCTCTCCGCCTCCAACGCCACCGGTCTCGCCGCGGCCGGCGAGACCATCACCGTCACGGGCAGCGGGTTCAACTCCGCGGAGGGCTACTACGTCGCGCTGTGCGCCGTGCCCGAGGACTACAGCTACGGCACCAAACCGAGCCCCTGCGCGGGCGGCGACGGCCAGGGCGGCACCGGTGTCGGCCCGTCCGCCTGGGTGACCAACTTCCCCGGCGGCTCCTCGCCGATCGCCTCGAACGGCACCTTCACGACGCAGATCCGGATCGCCGAGGTCAACAGCGGCCTCGACTGCTCCAACCCCTCGGTGACGTGCGCGATCATCTCGCGCCGCGATCACTTCGCCTCGAACGACCGGAACTCGGACGTCTTCATCCCGGTCTCCTTCTCCTGACGCGGAGAGTCACCGGCCCTCCTTCGATGACCGCCGTCACATCGCCTTGACCTCCAGCTAACTGGAGCTAGCAGGGTGGGTTTCAGGCAGTGGCCCGACCGGGTACTGCCAGTAAGAACGGGTCGTTCCACCTGGGGAGAATCGCGGCGCCCCCGGTCGCCGCAAACGGGTGAAGACGACTAAGTTCGTCCTTGGAATCTTGTGTCGAAGACAGAAGGAGGGCCGATGGCCCGCTACGTGCTCCCCGATCTCGACTATGACTACAGCGCTCTGGCGCCGCACATCTCGGGCGAGATCAACGAGCTGCACCACAGCAAGCACCACGCGACCTACGTCAAGGGCGCGAACGACACGCTCGACAAGATCGCCGAGGCCCGCGAGGCCGGCAACTTCGGTGACATCGTCGGCCTCCAGACCACGCTGGCGTTCCACCTCGCCGGGCACGCCAACCACGTCGTGTGGTGGAAGATCCTCTCCCCGGAAGGCGGCGACAAGCCGACCGGTGAGCTCGCCGCCGCGATCGACGAGGCGTTCGGCTCCTTCGACAAGTTCAAGGCGCAGTTCACCGCGGTCGCCACCACCATCCAGGGCAACGGCTGGGCCGCCCTCTCCTGGGACCCGATCGGCAAGACGCTGATCACCCAGCAGCTGCGCGACCACCACAACAACCTGGTCCTGCCGACCACGCCGATCCTGCTGGTCGACGTCTGGGAGCACGCGTTCTACCTGGACTACAAGAACGTGAAGCCGAAGTACGTCGAGGCTCTCTGGAACATCTTCAACTGGGCCGAGATCTCCAAGCGGTTCGACAACGCCGTCGCCGGTGGCAACGGCCTGCTGCTCGGCTGACCTCTCGCCACGAATCGGGGCCCTCCTTCGAAGGAGGGCCCCTTTTCAGTGCTTGACCTCCAGCGAAGTCGAGGTGTGAAGGTGGTCGCATGGACGTCGCCGCTTACCTCGATCGCCTCGGGCTGGACCGCCCCGCCGCCGCGGACGTCGCCGCGTTGCGGGTGCTGCAGGAACGTCACCTCGCGGTGGTCCCGTTCGAGAATCTGAGCATCCACCTCGGCGAACCGATCGTCCTGGACGCCGACGCGCTGTTCGACAAGATCGTCCGACGTCGCCGTGGCGGGTTCTGCTACGAGCTCAACGGGCTCTTCGCCGCGCTGCTGCGGGAACTGGGTTTCGACGCCGAGCTGAGGTCGGCGAAGGTGTTCCGGAAGGACGGCACCCTCGGCCGGCCGTTCGACCACGCGCTCGTCCACGTCGAGCTGGACGAACCCTGGCTGGCCGACGTCGGCTTCGGCCGGTTCAGCCGGTTCCCGCTGCGTCTGTCCGCCACCGAGCCGCAGGCCGACCCGGACGGCGAGTTCCTGTTCCTCGACGCGCCCCATGGCGACATCGACGTCCTCCTGGACGGCGAGCCCCAGTATCGGATCGAGCGGCGGCCGCGGGCGCTGGACGAGTTCGTCCCGACGGCCTTCTGGCAGGCGACCTCGCCGGACTCGCCTTTCACCCAGGGACCGACCTGCTCGCTGCCGGGCAAACACGGCCGCGTCACGCTGGCGGGTGACAAGCTGATCGTCACGACCCACGGCGTCCGCGAGGAGATCAGGCTTTCGAGTGATCAAGAGATCCTGGACGCCTACCGGAAGGAGTTCGGGATCGGACTCACCCGAGTGCCGGAACGGCCTTGACCGGATCGGCGCCGTTCATCGACCATGAACCCCCGGAATGAACGAAGCCCCGCCGCCGGGGGTAACCCGGTTGCGGGGCTTCGTCCGTTCCCGAACTGACTGCCGCTCCCACCACGAAGCGGACATGTATGAGGTTAGCCTAACCTCATCTACTCGGGCAAGGGGTTCGCCTGAGAGACCCCGATCTCACCCGTCCGAGTGACTGGAGGATTCGGGACGTTGAGCGTCCTGATTCAGATGGACGACACGCGGGCGCGGCGCCGGCGATCAGCCAGTCGCCCGCCATGTCGGCGTTGAGCGTCGTGTAGACGAACAGCCCGGCGTAGACCGTCGTCGCCGGCACCCCGAGCGAGGGCGTGATCACGACCTTGCGGGCGGAGACGGGTTTGCCGCCCACGAAGGGGATCCAGCGTGGCCAGGTCTCGCCCCACGGCTGGACGAGACCGAGAGCCAGGAAAGCGACGGCTTCGGAGAACACGGCGAGGAACACCAGGTAGAGCGATCCCCAGCCGGGCGTCTTCAGGGCGTCCAATTCGGACTGTGCCAGGCCGAACGGATCCCCACGGCCAGCCCGAGCCGCCAGACGCCGGACGGGGAGATTCACCAGGGCGACGGTGTGCGCCGACCACTTCGCCCACCTGGGCACTCCGGGAACGCTGCGGAACACTGTGCCGCTCATGGCTCAAGCCACTAACCAGCGCTGACCGAAGTCTACCTGCCGGATCCACCCATCGAGTTGGCGTTTCGCCGGACAGCGGGCCCCCGACGGGCTAGCTTCACCCCGTGGCCACCCCGAACGACTACCGCGCCATCGCGCGCCGGACCGACCGTCCGATGTGGATCTGGGCGGGCTGCGCGCTGACCAGTGTCCTGTTGCTGTTCGGCGTGGGCATCTTCGTCGCGATCACCCTGCTGAACCGGGGCGACTCCGGTTCGGAAGCCGAGCTGCCGGACGTCTGGCCGTCCAAGCCGGAGAACGCGCTCCGTCCGGTCTCGATGCCGACGGGCGAGATGGTGGCCGCGCTGACGAGCGAGACCGGCGCCCAGGTGCTGTGCCAGGCGATCCCGCAGCAGCGCTGGGAGGAGATCCTCGGCGGCCGCACGCTCCTGGAGGCGGGCGGATCGTGTCACGCGGTCACCGCGCAGCTCGACGTCACCGCCCAGATGGTCCCCGCGCTGCCCGAGAACACGAGCCGCGGCGTGCCGACCAGGACGACCGTCGCGGGCAAGCTCGCGGTCATCGCCACCGACCTGGGCGGCACCAGTCTGGGCGTCGAACTGGTCGAGGTCGCGCCGCACAACGGCGCGTCGCCGGTATTGAACGTCTCCGTCCGCGGCCGGACCGTCAAGGCTCCCGAGGCGGAGGGCAAGGCGAAGGCACTCGCCGAGGCACTGATCGCGGGCGCGACGCCGCCCGGGCCGCAGTTGCCGAAAATCGGCGAAGACGGCGAGATCCCGCCGCAACAGGTCGAAGCCGGGGCGCTCAAGGACAAACCGCTTCCCGTGATGTCCTGGCTGCTGTGCGGAGAGCTCGGCCGCGCGCTCGGCGTCCCCGCGGACAAAGCGAAACCGACGTTCTTCGCCTCCTGCGAACTGAACGGCGTGACAGCGGATTACAGCGAGCTGTCGTCGACCGTCAAGCCGACCACGACCATCGCCGGGCTGCCCGCCCAGGTCGACGGACGCGGCGTGTTCGTGCGGCTCACCGGCGATCCGGACGGGCAGACGCTGAAGTTCAAGGGCCCCGGCGATCTCCCGGCTCTCGCCGAAAAGATGGTTCCGCCGCTGCTCGGCCGCTAAGCGCGGTAGTTCGACAGGAGGTCGCGAAGCAGCGTCTCGTACGCCTTCCGGTCGAACCGGGCCACGGCGAAGGCGAACTCCTGAGCGGAGTCGAAAGGCTCGTAGTCGTACTGCCAGCCGTACGCCCGCCACTCGACCACGTCGTCACCGAGGACGACCTCGACGCTGTAGCCGCCGCAGCCGAGATCACCGCACATCGGGCAGAACAGCAACGCGACCCGGCCGTCGTCGAAGTCGCCGGGCAGGTCACCCAGCAGCCGTGACAGGGTCGCGACGGCGGTTTCGCGCCACCTGTCGTCGTCCAGGAACAACGGCGTCTGGTGCTGTGTGGGATCCATGTCGCGCAGCGCGACGCCGTCGATCGTCCAGTCCAGGAACCGGGCCTCACCGTCGTTCCACCGGGTCACCGACGGTTCGACGCCGAGTCTGTTCACACTCGCTCCCTCTTCAGCACGCGCAGCCCGTTCCCGAACCGCCGCACCGGCAGGCTCACCCCACCGCGCCGGATCAACACGACAGCACAGGCTATCGCGGCGAGCGCCGAGATCGCGCCGCCGATGTAGAACGGCGAGCGGCCCCCGAAGGCGTCGGCCATCCAGCCGGTCATCGGCCCGCCGATCGGGTTGCCGCCGATCAGCACCAGCACGTACAGGCCCATCACTCGGCCGCGCATCTCCGGGCTGACCGCGGTCTGCACCAGCGCGTTCGCCGTGTTGAGGAAGGTGATCGTGGCGTAGCCGAGCGGGATCAGCGCGAGGCCGAAGGTCAGGTACGTCGGCATGAACGCGGTGATCACCTCGAACGCGCCGAGCAGGAACGCCGAGATCAGCAGCAGCCGCACGCGGGGACCGCCGCGGGTGTTACGGCGGGCCGACATCAGCGCGCCGGTGAACGTGCCGACGGCGACCAGCGTCGACAGCAGGCCGTAGCCGTCGGCGTTGGTGTGGAAGACGTTCGCGGCGACGATCGGCAGCGAGGTGAAGTACGTGATGCCGAACGTGCTCACGAAGAACACCAGCACCATCACGGTCATCAGGTCACTGCGCCGCCGGACGTACCGCAGCCCTTCGACGAGCTGCCCCTTCTCGCGCGGGATGGCCGGACCGCGGAAGAGCTTGTCCGGGTTCATCATCACCAGCGCGGTGATGACGGCGCCCGTGCTCACCGCGTTCGCCATGAACAGCCAGCCGGTGCCGACCCAGGTGATCGCGAACCCCGCGATGGCCGGGCCGACGATGCGGGCCATGTTGAAGATCGAGGAGTTGAGCGCGACGGCGTTGGTGACCTTGTCCCGGCCGACCATCTCGGCGACGAACGACTGCCGCGCCGGCACTTCCAGCGAAGCCGTACAGCCCAGTGTGAAGCAGAGCAGGTAGACGTGCCAGAGCGCCGCGATCCCGCTCAGGTCGAGCGCGCCGAGGACGACCGCCTGCGCCAGCACGGCGATCTGGATGCCGATCAGCAGCCGCCGCTTGTCGACGCGGTCGGCCAGCACCCCGGCCCACAGCGAGAGGAACAGCGTGGGCGCGAACTGCAGGGCGACCGCGATGCCGAGCGCGATCGGGTCGTTGCCACTGAGGGTGAACACCAGCCAGTCCTGCGCGATGCGCTGCATCCAGGTGCCGATGTTCGAGATGACCTGGCCGGTGAAGAACAGCCGGTAGTTGCGGACCTTCAGCGAGGAGAACATGCTCCCGCGCGGCTTCTCGCGCACGGGAGGTGGCGGCGGTGGAGCGGGATTCCGGGTAACGGTGGTCTTGGAAGGACACTCTGTTTCGTTACCCGTGGTCGTCACCGCTGTTAGTTCCCCGCCATCCTGTCGATGATCTCGGAGGCACGAGAGAGCACTTCACGTTCTTCGGCGCTCAACTCCGCCAATTGCTTGTCCAGCCAGATCTCCCGCGCGGTGATCTGCTCGATCACGTAAGCCCGGCCGCGATCGGACAACTCGACGATGGCCTGACGGCCGTCCGTCGGATGCGGCCTGCGCTCGACGTAACCCATCTCCTCGAGCGCGGCGATCACCCTCGTCATCGAGGGCGGCTGGACGCCTTCCTTCGCGGCGAGCTGGCCAGGGGTCAGCGCACCGCATTTGTGCAGCGTCGACAACGCGGACACCTGGGTCAGCGAGATGCCGTCACCGGCACGCTGGGCCCTGAGTCGTCGATTGAGCCGCACCACCGCGAGACGCAGGCGGCTCGCCAGTGAGCGCTCGTGCGTGTCTCCGGACATATAGTTAGCATACCTCACGATCGGATCCTCAGCCCGTGAGATCGCCCACGGGTGACATAACCGCCGGTCAGTTGAACGCCGCCTGAATGGGACCGACCGCGAAATAGGCCACGAACATGGCGGCGATGGCCCACATCAGCGGGTGGATGCCCTTCGCCCGGCCGGAGACCGCGCGGAGCACGACGTAGCTGACGAAACCGGCGCCGATGCCGTTCGCGATCGAGTAGGTGAACGGCATGACCACGATCGTCAGGAACGCGGGCAGCGCGACGGTGAAGTCGGCGAAGTCGATCTCCTTGACCTGGCTCATCATCAGCGCGCCGACGACGACCAGCGCCGGAGCGGCGGCCTCGACCGGGACCACCTGATACAGCGGGGTCAGGAACATCGCGGCGATGAAGAGCACGCCGGTGACGACGTTCGCGAGCCCGGTCCTGGCGCCCTCCGCGATCCCGGACGCGGACTCGACGAAGACGGTGTTCGAACTCGACGACGCGAAGCCGCCGGCCACCGCGGCGGTGCCGTCGACGAACAGGGCCTTGCCGACGTTGGGGAGCTTGCCGTCCTCCGGGAGGAGACCGCCCTCCTTGGCCAGCCCGGTCATCGAGCCCATGGTGTCGAAGAAGTCCGCCAGCACCAGGGTGAACACCAGCAGCACGACGGTGATGATCGGCAGCCGCGTCCAGGCGCCGAAGGAGACTTCACCGACCAGCGAGAGGTCCGGCAGGCCGAGGACCTGATCCGGCAGCGCCGGGTAACCGAGGTTCCAGCCCAGCGGGTTCACGCCCTTCGACGGACCGACCTTGGTGATCGCTTCGACGACGATCGCCAGCACGGTCGAGGCGAGGACACCGATCAGGATCGCGCCCTTGACCTTCTTCGCGACCAGGATGCCGGTGACCAGCAGGCCGACGACGAACACCAGCGTCGGCCACGACGCGATCGAGCCGTCGATGCCGAGCCCCACCGGCACGGTCGTCTTCGCCTCATCCGGGACGCGGCGGACGAAGCCGGCGTCGACCAGGCCGATCAGGCAGATGAACAGGCCGATGCCGACGGCGATCGCCGATTTGAGCGGGGCGGGCACGGCGTTGAACACCGCGGTCCGGATCCCGGCGAAGACCAGCAGGACGATGACCAGGCCCTCGATCATCACCAGACCCATCGCCTCGGGCCAGGTCATCTGGGAGGCGAAGGTGACCGCGATCAGGCTGTTGATGCCGAGGCCGGTGGCGATGGCGAACGGGTAGTTCGCGACCAGCCCCATGATGATGGTCAGCACCCCGGCGACCAGCGCGGTCACCGCGGCGACCTGCGGCACGGGGAGGATGTTGCCGAGGACGTCCTTGTGCGCGCCCGCGTCGTCGGCGGCGAAGCTGCCGATGATCAACGGGTTGAGGACGACGATGTAGGCCATCGTGAAGAACGTGACGATGCCGCCGCGGATCTCCCGCCCCGGTGTCGAGCCGCGCTCGCTGATCTTGAAGAACCGGTCCAGTGTGGACCGGGTGCGCTGCTCCGCCATCGCGTACCACCCTTCGCCCGTTGCCGGGTACCCTTCCCCACGTGGGCGAATCGATCAATTCCGGGGAAGTAAACGGTTCATTGCGGCCAACGCCGGAGCTGCCGAAGCGGCTGACCGACCTGACGCCGGTCGTAATCGTAGGTACCGCGCTCTGGGCCGTCGCGACAGTGGTCCTGTTCTTTGTGACCGACGGCATCTGGGTGCAGACGGCGTTCTCCGGCCTCGTGCTCGGCTTCATCGGCCTCGCGATCATCGCGTGGCAGCGCGCCGCCGCCCGGCGCGGCTCGAAGAGCGCCCAAAGGCTCTAAGAGCGCTCAGCGCCTCTGGGTTCCCGCGCTCAGCGCCTCTGGGCTCCCGCGCTCAGCGCCTCTGGGCTCCCGCGTTCAGCGCCTCTGGGCTCCCGCGTTCAGCGCCTCTGGGCTCCCGCGTTCAGCGCCTCTGGGTTCCCGCGCTTCGTCCTGCGAGGTGCCCGCCGCCAGGGGTAGGTGGCCTCGTGGGGATGTCGCGAAAGCCACTTTCGGGACGTCTGATGTCTCGAAAGTGGCTTTCGCGACACCGAAAGCCGGAGCGCGGACGAGTGCGTCAACACGACACCTTTGCCTTACCTCTCAACGAGTTCCCGCGTTCAGCGCCCCTGGGTTCCCGCAATTAGTCACCTGTTTGCGTCAGTTGAGGAGCGCCGAGGGTGAGGGGTCTTCGAGCAGCGCGGTGAGGACGTGCCGGTCGGCCCAGCGGTCCGTGGCCCAGGCGAAGGCGCGTCCCAGGCCCTCCGGGGTGTCGGCGGCGTGCAGCCTGCCGTCGGACCACCACGCGACTTCGTGCTCCGCGTCCTCGAAAGTCACCGTCAGCGCCTCGTGCAGCAGCACACCGCCCTCGGGCAGTTCGACGCCCAGCTGATCGGCGGCCAGCCGCAACGCGGACAGCTCGGTCCACGGCACGTACTCGCCGTCCTCGGTGACCTTGGCGTCGAGACCGCTCGCCACCGGCAGGTCCAGCAGCTCCGCCAGCGCGACGGCACCGCTCGCCGCGACGACCATCCGCTCCGGAGTCAGCACGGCGGCGAACCACGGCACGTCGAGCACGACGGCGTCGCGGGCGTCGACGGCCGAACCGTCCGCGGCCCGGACCCGATCCGGCGCCGCGACGTCCACTGTGTACTCCGCGAGCGCCGCGTGCGCGCGGGACGCGAGCCCCGGGCTCACCTTGCGCTCGGGATCGCCCAGCCGGTCCAAGAGATCTTCGACGTCTTCGGCGTCCGTTCCCAGCTCCGTCCGGACTCCGGCGGCGAGCAGGATCTCCTTGCTCAGCCCCGAATCCGGGACGACGTCGTAGAGCCCGGTCAGCGCCGCTGCTTCCGGCATGCGCCAATCGAGCGGCACGTGCCCGTCCAGCAGCGCGTATCGCGCGAGCCACCAGCCGGTGTGCCCGCCGGGTTCGGTGAGGGCGCGCCAGGTTTCGGGCCGGGCCGCGAGCAACCGCAGCGCCTCCGGCCAGGCGTCGTCGCCGACGAGGTCGAGATCGCGCACGGCGAGCACCCGTGACGGCGGACGCTCCCGCGAATCCCACCAGTCGTGCTCGTCGGGCAGCCCGTGCTCGGGCTCCAGCGGTTCGTCGTCGGTGATGATCGCGAACGAATCGAGGACGCCGACCGCGACGAGCGTGGCGACCGGCCAGTCCTCGGCGAATTCCTCGTCCAGCACGGACAAGGCGCCGTCTTCCTCGAACACCTCGGGGTCGAAGATGTCGCCCAGCGGCGACGTCGGCAGGACGAGTTCGTCCGCGCGCCGCCAGCCGTCCTCGCTCGGCAGAGCCAGCGCGCCCGCCCATTCGGGGGCTTCGTCGCCGACTTCGGCGATCAGGCGGAGGACCGCGCCCGCGAGGGCCATACCGTCCAAACCGGACCGGACGTCTTCGGCGCTGCGCTCGACGGCGGCGCTCAGCGCGTCGGCTTCGAGCAGGTCACCAGCCTCGGCATGCTTGGCGCCCAAGCGTTCCAGCAACGGATGCGCCGCGGCCGGATGCACCAGCCGCAGGCCGATGATGTCCACATCGGACAGAAGTTCGAGCAGTTCCGCCGAACCGCCGACGAGCAACGCGTCACGCACACCGGGCAGGGTGCGGCCGTCCGACATCGGCACCGGCAGGGCACCGAGGTCGTCCTTGGTGAGGTCGTGCGCTTCGAGCGCCGGGAGAAGGACGTCGTAGAGCGAGCGCCACCACGCCGGTTCGCGCTGGGCGCCGGTGAGCAGTTCGATGGCCTCGGCGGGCGTGAGCGACTGCGCGCCGACGGCGCGAAGGTCCACACCGGACAGTGAGATCAGGCCAGGCACGATATCCGCCAGCAGTGGCGCGAAACCCGGCACATCGACCGAGAGCACCCGCGCCCGGCGACCGGGAAGGTCGTCGCCTTCCTGCGCCGGGAGCCAGGGCAGCTCGGCCAGGTTCTCCAGGATGGCTTCCCGCAGCGTTCCGTCCACGGTGGAACGCGGGAAGGTCGCCCCGGGGACGAGCGTCAGCCGTTCCTCGGCGGGCAAGGAACAAACAAGAGAGACGTACTCGCGCGCGGCGTTCTTCAGCGCCGCCGTCAGGTCCGGACCCGGCAACGCGCGACGCCGGGACGGCTCGATCGGCAACGTCGCGATCAGCCTCGCGGGCAGGGAGAGCTCGTCGTCGGTGGGCGTCGGAGCGTGCAGGACGTCGTCCCCGAGCGGCCTCGGCGAACCGGACGCGTCCAGCGGGACGGCCCACACGACGTCGCCGCGATGGACCTGCCAGCGCTCGGCGGAACCGTCCGGCGACGAAAGTTCGACGACGCCGTCCCTGACGTCGGCGCGACGCCGAACACCGCCTTCGACCTCGATGCTTTCCAGCCAGGACAGCGCGAGCAGGAGATCGCCGATGTCGTTCTTCAGATCCGCCAGCAGCGCGGCGACGTCGACGCCCTCGCGCAGCGGAAGCCGGACCTCGGTGGTGAAGCCTTCGGGCACCGGGGGTTCGCCGTCCTGGACCGGCCACGGAAGCCGGAGCACGGGAACGTCGCCGGCGCGGCCGGCCTCGGCGCGCGTGCGTTCGGCGGAGAACGCGACCCCGCCGGTCGCCGAGACGATCCGCGGTTCGGCGGAAACCGTGAGCACGGCGGCGAACCCGACGCCGAACCGGCCGACGGTCTCTTCGCCCTTGCCGGAAGCGCGAAGGGAGGCAAGGGATTCGACCCCGCGGGCGTCCAGCGGCGCGCCCGTGTTGGCGAACCTCAGTTCACCGTCCACAACGGACACCCGGAGCCTGCCGCGCTCACCCGCGGCCAGCGCGGCGTCGGCGGCGTTCTGCGCGAGCTCGACGAACAGCCTGTCCCGGTAACCACCGACGCGCAGATCGTTCTCGGTGTTCGTGTCCTCGGTGAACCGCGTCGGCGAATCCGCCCACGCGCGCAGGACGGCGGCACGTAACCGCTCGGTGCCGAACGGGTCAGTGCTCACTGGCGCTTTCGGCCTCGGCCTGCGCCGCGACGACGGTCTCGGTGTCGGTCTCGGGCTCGGCTGCCTCGGGCTCGACCTCCGGCTGGACCTCGGCGGTCTCGGGGACCTCGGCCACCGGGGCCTCGGACTCGTCGACGACCGTGGCCTCGGCGGGCTCGGGCTCCGGCTCGGCGGGCGCCTCGGGCGCGGGCTCGAAGTCCATCAGCGAGTCGTCGTAGACCAGTTCCGCCACCGGCACCGACGAGGTCACCTCGACCTCGATCTCGGAGTGCGCGCCGCAGCCGTACCCGACGTCGACGACGTGGCCGTCCGCCGGGGAGATGTCGTTGGTGCACGCGCCGAAGGCCGCGCTGAGCGACCCCGCGAGCGACACGAAGAACCCGCAGCTCCCGCACACGTCCGGCGCGCTGCGCGCCATGTCGGACCGCGGGCCGAACTCACCGCCGTGCCAGCGGGCGGCGGCGTCGAGCCTGCCGTGCCGGGACAGCACGTGGACCCGGCCGAGACCGGTCTCCTTGGCGACCGCTTCGACCGCGGGGTCGTCGGACTCCAGGTACGCCGGGGCGAGCCGGGGGTCGTCCTTCTCCACCGGGAAGATGTCGCCGACGCCGAGGTCGCCCGCCTGGACGCGGCGGTCCCACGGCACCCACGCCGGCGCGACACGCGCGTCCGGACCCGGGATGAGCACGACCTCGCTGACGGTGATCGGCTCGTCCTCACCGGCGAGCGCGACCGTCACCGACCAGCGCCAACCGCGATAACCCGTCACGATCGCCTCGAACAGGTGACTCGCGGAAACCGCGTCCTCCCGGTCCACGCCGACGTGCCCGCCGACCTGTTCGGCACCGGCGTCCTCCAGCACCGCCGCGCGGGCCAGATCGACCGCCTCGGCGAGTTTGCGCTGGATAGAGCCGTCGTCCAGGGTCAACAGCAGGGTCATGCCCCCATTCTGCCGCACGCGATATCGCGGTCCGTGTCAGGCTGTCCGCGTGCGCACGCTGATGACCACATCGCTCCTGCTGGCCGCCGTCCTCGGGGGCTGCGCCGCCGCGCCGGTGAGCGACGCCGCGCCGCCCGCGCCGGAGAAACTCAAGGTGCGGGTGCTCTCGGCGCTGCCCCACGACCCGGCCGCCTTCACCCAGGGCCTGGAGTTCTCCGGCGAGACGCTGTACGAGGGGACCGGTCTGGTCGGGAAGTCGTCGCTGCGGGCCGGGCCCGCGGGCGCGGCGCCGACGGTCCGGCAAGAACTGCCGGGGCTGTTCGGCGAGGGCATCACCGTGCTCGGGCCGACGGTCTGGCAGATCACCTGGCAGGACGGCGTCGCGATCGAACGCGACGCCAAGACCCTCGCCGAGCGCAGGCGCGTCACCTACACCGGCGAAGGCTGGGGTCTCTGCCACCAAAACGGCAGGCTGGTGATGAGCGACGGCTCGTCGAAGCTGACCTTCCGCGATCCCGTGTCCTTCGCGCCGACGGGCGGTGTCGACGTCGGGCGCGACCAGCTGAACGAGCTGGAATGCGTCGGGGACTCGGTGTACGCGAACGTGTGGCAGACCGACCGGATCCTGCGGATCGACGCCGCCTCCGGGCGGGTCACCGGCGAAATCGACGCCTCGGGGCTCCTCACGGCCGAAGAGCGGGGGTCCGCCGACGTCCTCAACGGCATCGCGGCGGTCCCCGGGACCGACGAATTCGTGATCACCGGCAAGCTCTGGCCGAGGATGTTCCGGGTGAAGTTCGTCCCGAACACCTAGAAAGCAGTGGTGAACGCGCGAAGCGACCCCCGAGTAAGGCAGGATTGACTGGTGGGAATCTTCGGCTCGAACTCTGGACCCGACGGCACGCGTTCCGGCCGGTCGGGCAAGGAGCGTGGCCGCAAGAGCAAGCGCAAGTGGACACCGGAGCCCGGCGCTCCCCAGGCACGCAGCTGGTCCGCGCCGCCGCCGACCCGGGTCGACCAGCAGCCGGTGCCACCCGCGGCCCGCCCCCAGCCCCGCTACCAGCCGCATCCGGCCGGGCCGACCGCCGACGAGGCGCGCACCGGCGCGATCCCGATGGGACACCAGCCGCCGCCACCCCGGCCACCGCACACCCCTCCCCGGGGAGCGCGGCCGTATCCGGATCCCTCGCAGCGGCAGACCGAACCCGTCCGGCGTCGTCCGGGCGGGTTCTACGACGACCACCCGCCCGGCAGCGGCGAGTACGAGCACTACGACACCGGTGGTTACGCGGGCGAACCGCGGGAAACGCAGGAGCCGGTCCAAGAGCACCCGACGACCGCGGTCCCGCCGCGGGCCGGGTCCCTGCCGAAGATGCCGAAGAAGATCACGGTCACCCGGGTCGCGGCGATGCGCAGCCGTCAGCTCACCGGGCAGGCCGTCGACGCGTTCCAGCGCGCGACGAAGGCGGACGGCGCCGACAAGTCGGGGCTGACCTCGCTGACGTACGCCGTGATGCTGAACTACGCCAGCGACGCAGCGATGGCGATCGCGCTGGCCAACACGCTGTTCTTCGCCGCCACCAGCGGCGAGAGCAAGGGCAAGGTCGCGCTCTACCTGCTCATCACGATCGCCCCGTTCGCGCTGGTCGCACCGGTGATCGGCCCGGCGCTGGACAAGATCCAGCGCGGCCGCAGGCTTGCGATGTGCGTGGCCTCGGCGGGGCAGGCGCTGATGGCCGTCGTGATGGCGCTGCACTTCGACGACTGGCTCCTGTACCCGGCGGCGCTGGGCATGATGGTGCTGTCGAAGTCGTTCACCGTGCTCAAGTCGGCGGTGACCCCGCGGGTGCTGCCACCCGAGATCACGCTGTCGAAGACGAACGCCCGGCTCACCGTGTTCGGCCTGGTCGCTGCCGGTGTGTTCGGCGCGCTGGCCAGCGGTTTCAACGCGTTGTGGGGTTCGCAGGGCGCGCTGTGGTTCACCATGGCGATCTGCGTCGCGGCCGCGGTGCAGTCGATGCGGATCCCGTCCTGGGTCGAGGTCACCGAGGGCGAGGTCCCGGCGTCGCTGTCCGCACATCCGGAACGGCGGGTCAAGAAGCAGCGCCAGCCGATGGGACGGCACATCGTCGTCTCGCTGTGGGGCAACGGTTCCGTCCGGGTGCTCACCGGGTTCCTGATGATGTTCTCCGCGTTCGCGGTGAAGGCGCAGACCGAGGGCAGCGGGCAGAGCCCGTTCAACCAGCTGCTGCTGCTCGGCGTCATCGGCGCCGCGGCCGGGGCGGGCGGGTTCCTCGGGAACGCGCTGGGTTCGCGGCTGCACTTCGGCAAACCGGACCAGGTGATCCTGGCCTGCGTCGGGGCCTGTCTCGGCATGTCGGTCATCGCGACCGTGGCGGCCGGACTGGCGACGGCGGCGATCGTCGCGCTCGTCGGCGCGACCGCGAGCGCGCTGGCGAAGATCAGCCTCGACGCCGTCATCCAGGAAGACCTCCCGGAGGAGTCCCGCGCGTCGGCGTTCGGCCGGTCCGAGACCGTGCTGCAGATGTGCTGGTGCCTCGGCGGCGCCGTCGGCCTGCTGTTGCCGCCGACGTACTGGATCGGGTTCCTGGTGGTGTCGATCCTGCTGGCCGTCGGGTTCACGCAGACGTTCATGGTCCGGCGCGGCACCTCGCTGGTCCCGGGGCTCGGCGGCGACCGGCCGCTGCGCCCGCAGCCGACCAGCGACTCGCCGATCCCGCCGATCCCCTCGGAGGCCGGTGACTCCCGGTGGCGGCCGGGCTCGTAATCTGCACCGTATGCGGCGACTTCGTATTTTGGCCCTGCTCGCGGCGGGTGGTTTCGTGGTGGCCGGTTGCTCGGCCCCCGGCCCCGAAGAGGTGACCTTCTTCGCCGACGGGAAGACGGTGAACGTCGCCCCGCTGGCGTCGTGCGACATCAAGAGCGCCCAGTGCACCACCCGGCCCGACTCCGCAGGCAAGCTGCGCATCCGGCCGGGGAAGCCGGTGCAGATCTCGGTGCCGAGCGCGATCGCGGAAACGCCGTGGAAGGTCACGGTGCAGTACGTGAACGCCCAAGGCGAGCCGCAGGAGCTCAAGCAGGACATCATCACGTCGCTGGACCGGTTCGCCTACACCGTGACGACGCCGAAACCCGACGACCAGATCCTCGTCGTCGAGGTCGCGCAGGCTTCGGTGATCAGCCAGACCGGGCGTCCGGAGGACGCGGAGGCGATCACCACGGCGATCTGGTCGCTGCAGGTCGAGGCACCGGCCGTCTGAGCCCGATGTCATGAAAGGGGCTTTCAGGACAAATTTTGTCCTGAAAGCCCCTTTCATGACACTCACGAGAGCGCGGCCGATCAGGGATCGAGGTCCCGGGCGACGGCGCGCATGATCTCGGCGATCTGCTTGGTGTGCTTGCGGTCCGGGTAGCGGTTGCGCCGCAGGTCCGGCTGCACCTTGAGTTCGAGCAGCTTGATCATGTCCTCGATGAGCCCGTGGAGCTCCTCGGCGGGACGGCGGCGCGCCTCGGCGACCGAGGGCGGCGGATCCAGCAGCCGGACGGAGAGTGCTTGGGGGCCGCGGCGGCCGTCGGCGACACCGAACTCGAGGCGCTGGCCCGCCTTGAGCCCTTCGACGCCCTGCGGCAGCGCGGCTTTGCGGATGTAGACGTCGGCGCCCCCATCCTGGGTGACGAAACCGAAACCCTTCTCCGCGTCGTACCACTTGACCTTGCCGGTCGGCACTTTCCTCACCATTCCTTCGCTGTCCCGCTCACGACGAACGCGCCCGGGGGCGTACCCAGGGCGCGCGTCCCATAAGCGTATCTCGACACATGCCCTGTGGAGAAGCGGATACCGGCGGATACCCTCTGGTTCATGGAGACCGCAGTTAAGGAGGCCGCTGTGGCCGTCCCCGAAAAGCCGCGTAAACCGATCCTCATGCGCGTGGGCATCGGCCTTTTCGCGCTCGGCATGATCGCCGTCACAGCGGTTTTCGTCATGTTCGCCGCCGGGCTGGAGAACCTGCCGGTCTGGCTGTCCGCCGCGGCGGGCGTCGTCACCCCGCTGGGTCTGGCTCTCGGCTTGATCGCCCTGGTGCGCGAAGCCCGCCGAAAGAGCTGAACCAGCCGGGGAACTCGGTCAGCGAGTCGAACACCACGTCGGCTCCCTCGGCGAGCAGCTCGTTCTTGGTGCACGGGCCCGTCGTGACCCCGACGGGCACCGCGCCGGCCGCCAGCGCGCCGCGGACGTCGCCGAGGTGGTCGCCGACGTAGACCTGGGCGCCGTGCTCGGTGAGCGCGGCGGCCTTCTGCGTCGACCAGAGCTCTCCGACCAGGACGTCGACCTCCATGCCGAGGGCGTCCAAGTGGAGTTTCGCGTTGGGCCCGTACTTCCCGGTGACGACGACGGTGCGCCCGCCCGCCTCGCGGACCGCGTGCAGGGCCTCCGCCGCGCCGGGCAGCGCGACCGTCACCGGGACGACCGTCTCCGGGTACATCGCGCGGAACCGCGTCACCAGCTCGGGGATGCGCTCCTCCGGCGCCCCGAAGCCGCGCAGGCTGTCGTCGAGGGGCGGGCCGAGGTTGGCCGCGAAGAACTCGCCGTCCAGTGGCAGGCCGGATTCCTCGCCGAGCGCGTTCATCACCGCGACCATGCCCGGCCGCGGATCGATCAGTGTCATGTCGAGGTCGAACCCCACGGTGATGCCCACCAGGTCACGGTAGCCGCCGCCACCGCCTGATTTACACGGGCCGGGTTTCCGTCAACGCCTTTGACATAGACGCGATCTGTGTCAAGCTGGGATTGTGGGCGAGATCACGAACTTCTCCGATCGGACCAAGGCCTCCCTGCGGGAGGCGCTGCTCGACGCGGCCACCGAGCTGCTCACCGAACACGGCTACACGGCGCTGCGGATGGCGGACGTCGCCGCGCGCGCCGGGGTGAGCAGGCAGACCGTCTACAACGAATTCGGCAACAAGGCCTCGCTCGCCGAGGCCGTGGTCCTCCGGACGACGTCGGAGTTCCTGGAAGGCATCCGGCTGCGCGTCCAGGACGCGCGGCACCTGCTCGACGGCATCCGCGAGGCCGTCGTCTACACGATCGAACACGCCGGGGAGAACCGCCTGGTCGCCGCCGCGTTGGGCACCGGAGCGGGCGAAGACCTCCTGCCCCTGCTCACCACCAAGGGCGAACCGATCCTGGCCGCGGCCACCGAGGTCGCGGCCGGGCAGTATCGCGAGTTCGAGCCGTCGCTGTCCCCGGAATCCGCCGCGCTGCTGGCGGAGACCGTCGTGCGGCTTTCCCTGTCCCACCTCGTCATGCCGACGCATTCGGCCGACGAGGCGGCGGCCTCGGTCGTCGCCGTGCTGGCGCCGTCCATCCGGGCGCTGATCACCGATTCGAAGGAGACCTCGTGACCGACACGCTTCCCGAGCTGCGGACCGGTTTTTCCTCGTTGCGCGAGGGCGGGCTGAACTGGGATTCGTTCCCGCTGCGGCTGTTCGCCAAGGGCAACAAGAAGTTCTGGAACCCCGCCGACATCGACTTCTCCCGTGAACGCGAGGGCTGGGACACGCTCAACCCGGAACAGCAGCGGTCGACGACGTATCTGGTGGCGCAGTTCATCGCGGGCGAGGAGGCGGTCACCGAAGACATCCAGCCGTTCATGCGGGCGATGTCCGCGACCGGCCGTTTCGGCGACGAGATGTACCTGACGCAGTTCTGTTTCGAGGAGGCGAAGCACACCGAGGTGTTCCGCCGCTGGATGGACGCCGTCGGGCTGACCACGGACCTGCATCCCTACGTCGCGGAGAATCCGCACTACCGCAAGCTTTTCTACGAAGAGCTGCCGAATTCGCTGCGCGCGCTGGAGGCGGATCCCAGTCCGCTCAACCAGATCCGCGCGAGCGTCACCTACAACCACGTCATCGAAGGCAGTCTCGCGCTGACCGGGTACTACACGTGGCAGCTGATCTGCACGCAGCACGACATCCTGCCGGGCATGCAGGAGCTGATCCGCCGCATCGGCGACGACGAACGCCGTCACATGGCCTGGGGCACCTTCACCTGCCGCCGCCACGTCGCCGCGGACGACTCGCTGTGGGACGCGGTGCAGCAGCGGATGGGCGAACTGCTTCCCCACGCGCTGAACATGATCCAGTGGGTGCAGGACCAGTTCGAGGAGATCCCGTTCGACAACGATCCGCAGGAGATCATCCAGTACGCGGCGGACCGGGCGCAGCGGCGCCTGGGCGCGATCGAGTCCGCGCGCGGGATGCCGGTGGAGCAGATCGACCTCGACTACTCGCCGGAGAACCTCGAAGAGACCTTCGGCGAGGAGGACGCGAAGGCGATCGCCGAGGTCGCCGCCAACTCGGCTGCCTGAGCTGAAGGGCGCTTTCCCCGCATCGCATGCGGGGGAAGCGCCCTTCAGCCCCCTACTTGGCGGGCCAGTAGACCGCGTGCCAGCGGCGGTTCTCGTTGTAGGACATACCGATGATCGTCCCGTTCGCCCCGACGCGGGTCGCGGTGCTGTAGTCGCCGCCCGGCAACGCGCCGAGGACCGTTCGCGTGCCGCGGGCGTCCCACTTGGTCGCGATGCTGTTCTCCAGTCCCACGACGGTCCCGCCGCGATCGACGTCGTTGCCCATGCCGCGCTCCGCCGAAAGCGTCGTCCGCGCTCCCGCCCGATTCCACTTGACCGGGCTTTCCGTCCCGAAGACCAGATAGCCGCCGCCGGCGACCACTCCGGAGTCGTTGACCGCGTTCGCCCAGGCCGGATCCCGCTCCGGCCAGCCGAGCCAGGTCATCCGCCCGTCGCGCTCCCACCGCACGGGTTTCTGGTTCCCGCCGGCGTCCGCGGCGCTTCCGACGATCACCCCGGACTCATTCATATCCGTCCCGGTGCTGTCGGGATTGCCCGGCGAGAGGTCCGTGATCGCCCCGGCCAGGTTCCAGCGCACGACGTGGTTGCGGCCCTCGGCGTCGGACGCCGTCCCGCCGATCGTCCGGCCGTCCTCGGTGATCCACCGCGCGTCGCTGTACCTGCCGCCCGGCAGCCCGCCGAGATCCACGACCCCGCCGTCCGGGTTCCAGCGCACGGCGTGGATCGTCCCGTCCGCCGCCCTCGCGGCACCGACGACGACCCCGCGCTCGGTGATCGCGTTCGCGGCCGCGTAGTCGCCGCCCGCCAGGTACGGCAGCGCGGTGACCGTGTTGTCCGGCGCCCACTTGACCGCCGCCTGGTTCCACGCGGCGTCCTTGTGCGCCCAGCCGACCGCGACCCCCCGGTCGTTGATGTCGACGGCCTTGCCCTGTTCCCCGCCGAGGGTGGGCAGCGCGGTGATCCCGCCCCGCGCGTCCCATTTCGCCGCGTGATCCTTGATCTGCGGCTCGTACGGTGTCGACGAACCGACCATGACACCGGCGCCGTTGATCGCGAGGACCTGGCTGAACGTGTCGCCCGGCAAGGTGCCGAGATCGACCGGCGCCGCCGCGGGAGCCGCCGCGGCCGCTCCCGGCACGAGCAGCGGCAGGGCCGCCAGGGAAACCCCCAGGGCGAGAACTCTTCTGCTTCGCTTGAGTGACATGCTTTCTCCCCTTCGCGGCGGTTCGGAGTCGCCGCGTAGAGGACACGCCCCGGAGATGTGACAGGTTGCCCCGAAGTGTCAACTTGGGCTGAAAGGGCCCTTCGGCTCCCTACGCTCAGAGCCCGATCGCGCCGAGGGTGCCGCTCAGGACGCCCTGGTCGTGGCCGCCACCGGTGCTGGAGTGGGTCTCACTGGACCCGGCACCGTCCGGCCCGGCGGCGGACGAGTTCTCGTGGAACGAACTCGATCCGCGATGGGTGTCGGACTGCACGCTGTGCGTCGCTGCGCCGTCCGGTCCGGCCTGGACCTCGGTGCTGCCGAAGCTGTCCGCCGAGGCGACGCCCGCGGCTCCGATCATCAGCGGCAGCGCCAGTGCCGAAGCGGCGATGGTGCGACGGATCGTACGCATGAGAATTCCCCGTTTCCTTACGGTTGTGGGATTTCCGTTCGGGACGCTGTCACCGTCCTGATCACAGGCTGCCCGTCGTGACGGGGCCTCATGCATGCGAAAGCCGTGAACGATCACACCGCGCCGGAGGCCCATCCGGCGCGGACAGGCCTCCGAAGCGTCGGTCAGGCGTGCTTCGTGGCGGCCGCCGCTTCCAGCCCGAGGATGCTGATCGACCGCTCCCGCATCTCGACCTTCCGCACCTTGCCGGTCACCGTCATCGGGAACTCCTCGACGACGTGGACGTAGCGCGGGATCTTGTAGCGCGCCAGCTTCCCCTCGCAGAACTCCCGCACCGCTTCGGCCGTCAGGCTCGCCGCGCCCTCGCGCATGCGGACCCACGCCATCAGTTCCTCGCCGTACTTCTCGTCCGGGACGCCGATGACCTGCGCGTCGAGGATGTCGGGGTGGGTGTAGAGGAACTCCTCGATCTCGCGCGGGTACAGGTTCTCGCCGCCGCGGATGACCATGTCCTTGATCCGGCCGGTGATGTTGACGTACCCGTCGTCGTCCATGATCGCGAGGTCGCCGGTGTGCATCCACCGCGCGGCGTCGATCGCCTCGGCCGTCTTGTCGGCCTGCTCCCAGTACCCGAGCATCACCGAATAGCCGCGGGTGCAGAGTTCGCCCGGCTCGCCGCGGGGCACGGTCAGCCCGGTCTCCGGATCGACGACCTTGACCTCCAGATGCGGCCCGACCCGCCCGACCGTCGACACCCGCCGCTCCACCGAATCGTCCGCGCGCGTCTGCGTGGACACCGGCGACGTCTCGGTCATGCCGTAGCAGATCGACACCTCCGCCATGCCCATCCGGTCGATGACCTGCTTCATCACCTCGACCGGGCAGGGCGAGCCCGCCATGATCCCGGTGCGCAGCGAGGAAAGGTCGTGCGAGGCGAAGTCCGGGTCGGCCAGTTCGGCGATGAACATCGTCGGAACCCCGTACAGGGACGTGCATTTCTCGGCCGCGACGGCTTCGAGCGTGGCCTTCGGCTCGAACGCGGGCGCCGGGATGACCATGCACGCGCCGTGCGTCGTCGCCGCGAGATTGCCCATCACCATGCCGAAGCAGTGATAGAAGGGCACGGGGATGCACACCTTGTCGGCTTCGGTGTAGTTGCACAGCTCGCCGACGAAGTAGCCGTTGTTGAGGATGTTGTGGTGGGACAGCGTGGCGCCCTTGGGGAAGCCCGTGGTGCCGGAGGTGTACTGGATGTTGATCGGGTCGTCCGCGGACAGCTCGCCCTGGCGTTTCGCTAGCCGCGCCGGGTCCGCGCCGCGTCCGTTCTCCAGCAGCGACGTCCACTCGGCGCTTTCGAGCAGCACGACGTGTTCCAGCGCCGGGCATTTCGGCCCCGCTTCGGCGATCATGCCCGCGTAGTCCGAGGTCTTGAACGACTCCGCGGCCACGATGAGCTTGATCCCGGCCTGCTTCAGCACGTATTCGAGTTCGTGCGAGCGGTACGCCGGGTTGATGTTGACCAGGATCGCGCCGATCTTCGCGGTCGCGTACTGGACGCAGGTCCACTCCCACCGGTTCGGCGACCAGATGCCGACGCGGTCGCCCTTGGCGATCCCGAGGTCCAGCAGGCCCAGGGCGAGCGCGTCCACCTCGGCGGCGAGTTCGCCGTAGGTCCAGCGCTTCCCGGCCGCGCGGTCGACGAGCGCGTCACGGTCGCCGAAGGCGGCGACGGTCCGATCGAAGTTGTCGCCGATGGTGTCCCCCAGCAGCGGGGTGTCCGAGATTCCCGATGCGTAACTTGGTACTGCGGGGGCGTCGGGCATGGAGACTCCTGCGTTCGGCGGTGACGACTCGTCGAGTCTAAGAACGCGGAGTGACCTCGGCCACCTGCAAGTGGAGACCCGCGCCACCTCGGGGGAAACCCGGAGGCCGGGGCAGGCCGTGCCCGATATCGTCGAAGACATGCGCCTCTACATCGTCGATGCCTTCACCTCCGAGGCCTTCGCCGGCAACTCCGCCGGTGTCGTGCTGCTGGACTCGCCGGGCGACGCGGGCTGGATGCAGTCCGTCGCGGCCGAGTTGAAGCACGCCGAGACGGCCTTCGTCGAGGTCGACAGTGTCGAAGGCCCGAAGTCGCTTCGCTGGTTCACGCCGGAGACCGAGGTCGACCTGTGCGGGCACGCGACGCTGGCGACCACGCACGTCCTGGGCGGCGAGCAGACCTTCACGACGAGAAGCGGCGAGTTGCGCTGCCGCGCCGAAGACGGCTGGGTGTCGATGGACTTTCCGTCGGACCCGCCCCGCGAGTCGGACGACGACCTGTCCTCGATCCTGCCGGGCCTTGAGTTCGAATACGTCGGACGGAGCCTCCAGAACCTGTTCGCGGTGGTGGACGACGCCGCCGTGGTGCGCTCGCTCGCACCGGACCTGGCCGCGCTGCGCCCGCACTGGAACGGACGGCTGATGGTCACCGCTCCGGGCGACGTCGAAGGGATCGACTTCGTCACCCGGTTCTTCGCGCCGGGCGTCGGCGTCGACGAAGACCCGGTCACCGGGTCCGCGCACTGCGTCCTCGCGCCGTACTGGGCCGCCCGCCTCGGCCGGACCGAGCTCGTCGGCGAGCAGGCCTCGGCGCGCGGCGGCATCGTCCGGATGAATCTCGAAGGTGACCGCGTCCTGCTTTCGGGGCAGGCGGTCACCGTGGCCAGTGGGGAGTTGCACGTCTGATGCGCCTGATCCTGAACGTCATCTGGCTCGTGCTGTGCGGCCTGTGGATGGCACTCGGCTACATCGTCGCCGGCGTCATCTGCTGCATCCTGATCGTCACCATCCCGTTCGGGCTGGCGTCGTTCCGGATCGCGGCCTACGCGCTCTGGCCGTTCGGCCGCACCGTGGTGGACCGGCGTGACGCCGGGGCCGCGTCGACGATCGGCAACGTCATCTGGTTCCTCTTCGCCGGGCTCTGGCTCGCGATCGGGCACGTGCTGACCGGGGTCGCGCTGTGCGTCACGATCATCGGGATCCCGCTGGGCGTGGCGAACTTCAAGATGATCCCGGTCTCGCTGATGCCGCTGGGCAAGGAGATCGTCGAATTGCCGTAAGGCCTGCCGCTCGTGAGTGGTAAGGATGGCCAGAGCCAAGGGCGTCTCAGGTACCTACGCTTGGGCGGTTTCGCGTAACCGGTGCGACATCCCTTCACAGCCGTCCCTCGCTCGCCCCCTGCGGTACGTGAAGGCCCCCTTCACGTACTTGGGCCAAACACTCACGACCCCTGAGGCTCAGTCTTCGGGCTCCCACGGCAGCGGGATGATCAGGCAGGGCCCGCCGACGAACAACCCGCCGTCGATCCCCAGCGCCTTCCCGCCCGCGTAGAGGTACGGCCCCTCGATCTGCGCGGGGTGGATCCCGAGCTGGTCGGCGATGACGCTGTGCCCGTGCACGATCCGCTCGCCGCCGAGCCGGTCCATGAGCTGCTGCGCGACGTCGGTGCCTTCCGGCCCGCGGAAGGCGTAGCGCGTGGTCATCCGCCGCCACACGTCCCACCAGGCCTCGATGTCGCTGCCTTCGAGGATCTCGCGGCCGCGCGCGTTGATCCCGTCGATGTCCTCGCCCCAGCCGAGGTACTCGAGCGTGTCCGAATGCATCAGCAGGTGGTCCGCGGCCAGCGTCAGCATCGGGCGCGAGGTCAGCCATTCGATGTGCTGCGGGGTGAGCCTGTCCTGGTCTTCGAGCAGGCCGCCGTTGATCTCCCAGCTGCGGGCGAAGCTGCGCGGCCCGAAGTCGGACGGCACCTCCGTGTCACCGAAGTGGTACATCCCGAGCAGCAGGATCTCGTGGTTGCCCAGCAGCGTCCCGCAGTGCCCACCCGCCGTGGCCGCCTGCCGCTCCAGCCGCATCACCAAGTCGATGACGCCGACGCCGTCGGGCCCCCGGTCGACGAAGTCGCCGAGGAACCAGAGGGTCGCTTCACCACCGGCCCAGTCGTCGTCGGAGTCGAGCAGCCCCTTCTCCCGGAGCGCCTCGGCCAGCTCGTCCCGGTGTCCGTGCACGTCACCGACCACGTAGGTCGGGGGCGCGGGCTGATCGTCGTGCATCTTCTGACGATAAGCCCTCCGCATACGGCTGTGCCCCTCAGCCTTCGCCGAACGGGTCACCGGTCCGCCCGACCAGATCCGCGATCGAGTCGATGATCATCGTCGGCCGGTACGGGTAGTGCTCGGCGCTCTCCCTGCTGGAGATGCCGGTCAGCACCAGGATCGTCTGCAATCCGGCCTCGATTCCCGAGTGGACGTCGGTGTCCATCCGGTCGCCGATCATCAGCGTCGACTCCGAATGCGCGCCGAGCCGCCGCAGCGCGGACCGCATCATCAGCGGGTTCGGCTTGCCGACGTAGTACGGCGAACGGCCGGTCGCCTTCTCGATCAGCGCGGCGACCGAACCGGTGGCGGGCATGGAGCCCTCCATGCTCGGGCCGGTGGCGTCGGGGTTGGTGGCGATGAACTTCGCGCCGCCCTCGATCAGCCTGATCGCGCGGGTTATCGCGCTGAAGCTGTACGTCCGCGTCTCGCCGAGCACGACGTAGTCCGGGTCGCGTTCGGTCAGCACGTAGCCGACCTCGTGCAGCGCCGTGGTGAGCCCGGCCTCGCCGATGACGAACGCCGAGCCGTTCGGCCGCTGCGACGCGAGGAACTTCGCGGTCGCCAGCGCCGAGGTCCAGATGGCTTCCTCGGGGATGTCGAGACCGGTCCGCTCGAGCCTCGCCCGCAGGTCACGCGGGGTGTAGATCGAGTTGTTGGTCAGCACCAGGAAGCCGATGTCGTTGGCGCGCAGCTCCTTGAGGAACTCGTCCGCGCCGGGCACGAGATGCTCCTCCTGCACCAGCACGCCATCCATGTCGCTGAGGTAGGTCCAACGGCGCTCGTTCATGGTGTCGAGCTTAGTGATCCGCGACGGCGTGAACAGCCACAGAGGCCGCCTTGACCGAAAGATTGACCGGTGTCCCTGGTTCGAGCGCCAGTTCCGCGACCGCGGCGGGGGTGAGGTCGGCGGCGAGGCCCGCCGCCCAGTCGTCACCGCGCGACCGCACGCGGATCACCGGTCCGTGGGGTTCGAGCGCGTCGACGAATCCCTCGACCGTGTTGCGCGGGCTCCCCCGGTGCTCGCCGTCCCGCAGGTACACGGCGACGGCGCTGGGCGGGAACACCGCGACCGCCGCTTCTCCGCCGACGACGTCGTCCGCCGGGATCCCGGCCAGCGACAGCCCGCCTGACGTGCGCAAACCTCCATCGACGGCGGTTCCGGGCACCAGGTTGAGCCCGGCGATCCGCGCGGTGAACGCCGTGCGCGGCGCGGAGAGGACCTTGCGGGTCTCGCCGCGTTCGACGATCCGGCCGCCGTCGAGAACGGCGACGTGATCGGCCAGCGCCAGCGCGTCGAGCGGGTCGTGGGTGACCAGGACGGTCGGCGGCCCGGAGCGGAGCACCCTCCTGAGCAGGCCGCGGATGGCGGGCGCCGCGTCGATGTCGAGGGCGGCGAAGGGCTCGTCGAGCAGCAACAGCCCCGGCTCGGCGGCCAGTGCCCGCGCGATCGCGACCCGCTGAGCCTGCCCTCCGGAGAGTTGCGCGGGACGCCGTCCGGCCAGGTCGAGCGCGTCCACTTCGGTCAGCCATTCCCGTGCGCGCCGCTTCGCCTCGGCACGGCCGGCGCCGGTCGAGCGCGGCGCGAAGGCGACGTTGTCCAAAGCGGACAGATGCGGGAAGAGCAGGGCGTCCTGGGAGAGCAGGCCGATACCGCGCGCGTGCGGCGGCAGAGCCGCCAGGCTTCGATCGTCCAAAGTGATCCGTGCGCGGTCGGGCCGGAGCAGGCCGGCCAGGCACCCGAGCACGCTGGACTTCCCCGAGCCGTTCGGCCCGAGCAGGGCGAGCACGCCGCCGTCGGGGACTTCGAACTCCACGTCCAGGGCGAACTCGCCGCGCCGGAGGGCGATCTCCGCCGAAAGGGTCACGACCGGACTCCTTCGAGCGCGCGCGGCCTGGCGAGCGCGATCACCGCGACGGCGACCAGGATGAGCAGCAACGCGAGCGCCACGGCGCTGTCGACGTCGACCTCGGCCTGGGTGTAGACCTCCAGCGGCAGCGTCCGGGTGACGCCTTCCAGGCTGCCGGCGAAGGTGATCGTGGCACCGAACTCGCCCAGCGCCCGCGCGAAGCTCAGGACGATGCCCGAACCGAGCGCGGGCAGCAGCAGCGGCAGCGTCACCCGGCGGAACACCGTCCACGGCTTCGCACCCAGCGTCGACGCGACCCGTTCGTACCGGTCACCGGCACCGCGGAGGGCGCCTTCGAGGCTGACGACGAGGAACGGCATCGCGACGAACGTCTGCGCGATGACCACCGCGGCCGTGGTGAACGGCACCTGCTCACCGGTCAGAGCGGTCACCAGGACACCCAGGAAACCCTTGCGGCCCAGCAGGTACAGCAGCGCCAGACCGCCGACCACCGGCGGCAGGACCAGCGGCAGCAGCACCACCGCGCGCAGCACGCGGACGCCGCGTGCCCCCGACCGCGCGAGCACCACGGCGAGCGGGACGCCGAGCAGCACGCAGGCCACAGTGGACAGTCCGGCGGTGATCAGGGAGAGCTTGAGCGCGTTCAGCGAGGACGTCGAGGTGATGAGGCTCGGGAAGCGGCTCAGGTCCGAGCGCACCAGCAGGCCGACGACCGGCAGCACCACCAGCGCCAGCGCGCAGATCGCCGGCGGCCAGAGCACCCAGGGAACCCCGCCCCTCGCGTTTCGCCCTCTGAATGCGGTACTTGCGGGATCAGGGGGCGCCAAAACCGACCTTCGCCAGTTCCTTCTTGCCTTCGGCGCCGAGGACGAAGTCGGTGAACTGCTTCGCGAGCGCTGCCTGCGGAGCGTCCTTCACCACCGCGATCGGGTAGTTGTTGATCGCGCCCGCCGCCTCGGGGAAGTCCACTTTGTCCACCTTCGCGGCCGCGGACGTCGCGTCGGTGACGTAGACGAGCCCGGCGTCGGCGTCGCCCGACTGCACCTTCGCGAGCACGGACTTGACGTCCTGCTCCTCGCTCGCGGGCTTGAGCGTGACCCCGGACGACTGCTGGACCTTCTTGGTCGCCGACCCGCACGGCACCTGCGGCGCGCAGACGACCACGGTCAGCCCGTCCTTCGCGAGATCCGCGAACCCCTTGATGCCCTTGGGGTTGCCCTTGCCGACCGCGATGGCGAGCCGGTTGGTGGCGAACACCGACGGCTGCCCGTCGATCACCTCGCCCTTGGTGGCCTTGTCCATATTGGCCTGATCGGCGGAGGCGAACACGTCCGCTTTCGCGCCCTGGGTCAGCTTCTGGACCAGAGCCGAGGAGCCCTCGAAGCTGAACTTCACCGTCACCCCGGCGTGCTGTGCCTCGAACTGCTTGCCCAGTGCCCCGAAGGACTCGGTCAGCGACGCCGCCGCGAACACGGTCAGCGTCTTGGCCTCCGCCTGCTGGGCGGCGGGCTCCTCGGAACCACAGGCCGTCGCGGCCAGTGCCAGCGCGAGCAGGGCAGGAACGAGTCTCCTCATCGGCTTCCTTCCGGGGTTTCGATCACGACGGTGGTCGCCTTGACGACGGCGACCGCGAGCACCCCGGGCCGCAGCCCGAGTTCACGGACGGCTTCGGCGCTCATCAGGGAGACCACGCGATGCGGGCCGCATTGCAGTTCGACCTGCGCCATCACCTTGTCCGCGACGACCTCGGTGACCAGGCCGACGAACCGGTTGCGCGCGGAGCGGCCGACGTTCGACGGATCCTCGGGCTGTTCGGCCTGCGCCTTGGCGAACGCGGCGAGTTCGGCTCCGTCGACGACCTTGCGGCCCGCGGAGTCGTCGAACGCGGTCAACTGGCCCGCGCGCACCCAGCGGCGGACGGTGTCGTCGCTGACGCCGAGCAGACGAGCGGCCTCAGACAACCGAAATTGCGGCATGACCGGAAGGCTATCTCCGCAGATGCGGAAAAGCTACGGACGTGAGGAATTGCCGGGCAGTTCGCCGCGGAGGCCATCGAGCACCGCGCTCTGAAAACGTTCCAGCACTTTCCGTTCCTCGGGAGAGAACTCCTCAAGGACCGCCTTCATGTTCGTGTAGGCGGATTCGAAGAGCGGCGCGTGGCGCTCCAAGGCCCCGGGAACGACCTCTATCAGGACTTTCCGGCGGTCGGCGGTGTCGCGGACGCGGCGGGCGAGCCCCGCCTTCTCCAGCCTGTCCATGACGCCGGTCACAGCCCCGGTCGACAACCCGGTGAGTTCGGCGATCCTGCCCGCTGTCAACGGTCCCGGCGCCTGGCCGGCGAGTTCGAGCACCTTGTGATCGGTGGCCGACAGCCCCATCCGCTCGGCGATCCTGGCGTGCCGGAGAACGGTCAGCGTGCTGCCTTCCCTGCCGAGATGGGCGAACCTGGCCAATTCCTCCGCCGAAAGCGGATATTTCGCCATCCGGAAAACCCTTCGGGAAGAAACCGATTCGCTGCGAAAGGTATTCTAGACGGTCGGCTTTCGCCCGGTTCGGGGTTAGTCTGGTGACAATGACAGCAGTCGATCTCGGGTTTCCCCGTGTCCCCGGTACACGGGGCCGCCCCAGCGTGCCCAGGCCGGACAACCCCGCCCTGATCGACACCTTCGGCCGCGTGGCGACCGACCTCCGGGTGTCGCTCACCGACAAGTGCAATCTGCGCTGCACCTACTGCATGCCCGCCGAAGGGCTGGAGTGGATGCCGAGCGCGGACGTGCTGACCGACGACGAACTCGTGCTCCTGCTGCGGATCGCCGTCGAACGGCTCGGGATCACCGACATCCGGCTCACCGGCGGCGAACCGCTGCTGCGCCAAGGGCTGGAGAAGATCGTCGAGCGGATCGCGTCGCTCGAACCGCGGCCGCGGCTTTCCATGACCACCAACGGGATCGGGCTCGCGAAGCGCGCGAAACCGCTCGCCGACGCGGGCCTGGACCGGATCAACGTCTCGCTGGACACCGTCGACCGCGCGCTGTTCGAGACGATCACGCGTCGCGACAGGCTGTCGCACGTACTGGCCGGGATGGCCGCCGCGCGCGACGCGGGGCTGGACCCGGTGAAGGTCAACGCGGTGCTGATGCGCGGGCTGAACGAGGACCAGGCCGTGCCGCTGCTGAAGTTCTGTCTCGCCGAGGGCTACCACCTGCGGTTCATCGAGCAGATGCCGCTGGACGCGCAGCACGGCTGGAACCGGCGCGACATGATCACCGCCGAGGAGATCCTCGGCATGCTCGGCGAGGAGTTCACGCTGTCACCGTTCCCCGCCGCGCGGGGCGGGGCGCCCGCCGAACGCTGGCTGGTCGACGGCGGCCCCGGCGACGTCGGCGTGATCGCGTCGGTGACGCGGCCGTTCTGCGGCGCCTGCGAGCGGACGAGGCTGACCGCCGACGGCGCGGTGCGTTCGTGCCTGTTCAGCAACGACGAGACCGACCTGCGCGCCCTCGTGCGCGCGGGCGCGCGCGAAGAAGAGGTGGCGGACGCGTGGCGGGCGACCATGTGGGGCAAGCTCGCCGGGCACGAGATCAACGAGGCCGGCTTCGCGCAGCCGATCCGGCCCATGAGCGCGATCGGCGGCTGACATGGTGACCATCGTGGTGCGGTACTTCGCGTCGGCCCGCGCGGCCGTGGGCTTCGACGAGGAGAAGGTGACCCTGCCGGACGGCGCCCGCGTCGCCGACGCCGTCGCCCACCTGCGCGAACTCCACCCGGAGAAGCTGGCGAAGCTGCTCGACGCGGTCTCCTATCTTCTGGACGGCGTCGCGGTGCGGGATCTCACACGGCCGCTGAGCGACGCTTCCGAACTGGACGTCCTGCCCCCGTTCGCCGGCGGCTGACCCGCACTTGACCTGCGGAAACGACCCCAAGCGATAGCAAAGGTCCCTTGCTCCCCCGGTGAGGCGTTCCGGGGCCTCTGACCCACCGTCCGCCCGAAATTCACCATCCGGTCGCCGAAGCCGCCGAGGATGCGCCAGTGATCACTCCCCGCCGTATCCTCGCCGCGCTGCTCGCGGCGGTCGCCGCCACGAGCCTGGCGACAGTCCCCGCCTCCGCCCACGAACGCGGCGTTCGGCCGCTGCCGCAGGCGCACAGTCACAACGACTACGAGCACGCCCGTCCGCTCCAGGACGCGCTCGATCAGGGCTTCACCAGTGTCGAGGCCGACATCTACCTCGTGGACGGGCAGCTGCTGGTCGCGCACGACCTCGCGGACACCCGCCCGGACCGCACCCTGGAGTCGCTCTACCTGGAGCCGCTGCGCCAGCGCGTCCTGGCCAACCACGGCGTGGGCGTCTACCGGCAAAAAGCGGAGTTCCAGTTGCTGATCGACGTCAAGGGGGACGCGAACAGCACCTACGCGGCCCTGGAGAAGCGGCTGTACAACCCCCGCTACTCCTTCCTCTTCTCTCTGTACGCGTTCGGGCACGTCCGGAAGCGGGCCGTCACGGCGGTGCTCTCCGGCGGGCGGCCCAAGGACGTGATGCTCGGGCAGAAGTTCCGGCTCGCCTTCTACGACGGCCGCATCAAGGACGAGAACGACCTCGGCATCGGCTCGGACCCGAGGGCCACTCCGCTGGTGTCCGACTCCTGGACCGGACTGTTCACCTGGACCGGCACGGGCCTCTTCCCCGCCGACGAGCGGGCGAAACTACACAAACTGGTCAAAGACGCCCACGCGGCGGGTCAGCGGGTCCGTTTCTGGGCCACGCCGGATGCCGCCGGACCAGGGCGCGACGCGTTGTGGAAAGAGTTGGTCGCCGCCGGGGTCGACCACCTGAATACGGATGACTTGCCAGGGCTGGCGAACTTCTTGAGGTCTCGCTAAAGTGCGCGGCCCATTCGCGCGCGAAGGCGCACGAATGGGCCAGTCACTCCTTAATCCACGTGATCCAAGCCTCACGATCCGTGAATTATCTCGGCCAGGAAACGGTCCGGTAACGACGCCCTGACCAGGGCGAACAGCCGAATCGCCCCGGGTTGCGTGCTGTTACCGTGATGTAGGTCACAGCTCGAATAATTTCCGTTGGGCTCGTTCGTTACGTACCGTCGCTTTTCGGTTGGCCCCGACCGACCACGCAACACCGGGAACCCGTAGCGCCGAGCCCTGTCCAACGGATTCCCGGACCCAACCCCGAGCGAAAGCATTTCCGGACAGGGACGAGGGGACCGAGCCGACGCGGCGTGCGTCAGGCGAAGTCAGCCGGCCTGAGACGGCCGGCCAGGACCCACGGGTCTTTCCCTCAGCACAGGCTCGTAGGCGCAGGGAGCGAGATTTACTCACATGTCGTACCGAGGCAAGCACCGCAAGATGTCCGCCGCCACCCGTCACATCGCTCGCGTCGCCATCGCGGGCGTCGCGGTCGGCGCTCCCCTCGCGATCGCCGCGACCCCCGCGTCGGCGACCAACTGGGACGCCATCGCGCAGTGCGAGAGCAGCGGCAACTGGAACACCAACACCGGTAACGGCTACTACGGCGGTCTGCAGTTCTCGCAGAGCACCTGGCGCGCCTACGGTGGCTCCGGCAGCGCGCACAGCGCCTCCCGCGAGCAGCAGATCGCCGTCGCCGAGCGGGTCCTCCAGGGCCAGGGCATCGGCGCGTGGCCGAACTGTGGCAAGAAGGGCGGCTCCGCCAGCCCCGCCAAGGCCAAGTCGAGCGCCCCGAAGGCCACCAAGAAGGTGACCCCGAAGAAGTCGACCGCTCCGGTCCAGAAGCAGCAGGCTCCGGTCCAGGCGCCGGCCGCCAATGTCGCGAACTCCAACCCGGCCGGTGACTACACCGTCGTGGCGGGCGACACGCTGTCCAAGATCGCTTCCAAGTTCAACGTCCAGGGTGGCTTCCAGAAGCTGCAGGACCTGAACAAGCAGTACGTGTCGAACGCCGACTTCATCGTCGTCGGCCAGAAGCTCGCCACCAAGTGAGCTCTTGAGCACCAGTAAGTCGTGATGCCCGGCGGGATTCCCGCGTGGCCACGTCACGGCTGACAAGGCCCCACCGCGACATTCCCCCGGCGGTGGGGCTTTGTCGTGTCCGGAGCACGCGCGGCGGCAGGGCGTGGGTCCAGGTGGTCGTGAGTGGCGATTCGGGTTCTAACCCGAATCGCCGCTCACGACCCCGAAGCGGTCCGCGGGCTCGCTACGGCGAATTGACCCACTCGTCGCTGCCGTCGGTGAAGTGCTGGTGCTTCCACACCGGCAGCCGCGCCTTGACCTCGTCGACCAGTTCCGAGCAGGCGGCGAAGGCCTGGCCCCGGTGCTCGGCCGCCACGGCGCACGCCAGCGCGACGTCCCCGATGGCCAGCGCGCCCAGCCGATGGCTCACCGCGACCGCCCGCACGCCCTCCCACTTCCCCGAGAGGTCCGCGACGACCTCAGCGAGCACGTCGACGGCGCTGGGGTGGCCTTCGTAGGCGAGCCGTTCCACCGACCGCCCGCCGTCGTGGTCCCGCACGACCCCGCCGAAGGTGACGACGGCTCCCGCGGCCGCGTCGTCCACCAGCCGGGCGTGTTCCTCGACCGAAAGCGGCTCGTCGACCACCGCGGTCCGTGCGACCCGAACGCTCACTGCTGTGCCTCCCGTGGGTGGTCGCCGCCCGCCAGCTGGTCGACGGCGTGGTCGAGGATCCCGTCCAGTACGCCCAGGCCGTCCTTCACGCCGCCGCGTGAGCCGGGCAGGTTCACCACCAGGGTCCGTCCGGCGACGCCGGCGACCCCGCGCGAAAGCACGGCCGTGGGCACCTTGGGCAGCCCAGCGGCCCGGATCGCGTCCGCGACGCCGGGGAGTTCGTAGTCGAGGACGGCGCGCGTGACGTCCGGGGTGCGGTCCGTCGGCGAAATGCCGGTGCCGCCGGTGGTCACGATCACCTGGACCCGGGCCGCGACGGCGTCCCGCAGGGCCTCGCCGACCGGTTCCCCGTCCTCGACGACCACGGGTTCCGGCACGTCCCAGCCCCGTTCGGCGAGCCAGGCCGTGATGACCGGGCCGGTCGTGTCCTCGTAGACGCCCTTCGCTGCGCGGTTCGACGCCACGATCACCCTCGCGACCCGGTTCACGGCCGCTCCCAGGTCCCGGTCTTGCCGCCGTCCTTGCGGATCAGCCGGACGTCGTCGAGGGTCGCGGCGGGATCGATGGCCTTGATCATGTCGTGCAGGGTCAACCCGGCTACGGCGACGGCGGTCAGCGCCTCCATCTCGACGCCGGTGCGGTCGTTCGTCTTCGCCGTCGCGGTGATGTGGACGGCGGTCTCGTCGAGGGCGAACTCGACCTTCACCCCGGACAGCGCGATCTGGTGGCAGAGCGGGATCAGCTCGGGAACCTTCTTCGCGCCCATGATGCCCGCGATCCGGGCGGTCGCGAGGGCGTCGCCCTTGGGGAGCCCGTCCGTGGCCAGCAGGCCGAGCACCTCGGCCGTGGTGTGCACGGTGCCGCCCGCCAGCGCGGTGCGGGCGGTGGGCGTCTTGCCGGAAACGTCGACCATACGGGCGGCGCCCGTATGGTCGACGTGGCTGAGTTCACTCACGCCAAGGAGGCTAGTCCTCAGAACATGCGCTGCTTCGAGCGAACCTCGTCGAGCGCCTTCTCCCGTTCCTGGCGCCGCTCCGGCGACATCGAGCCGAAGTACCCGCCGTTGTCCGCGGCGCAGGCCGTATCGTGCGCGGGACGCTTGCCGTCCACGAGGAAACGGTTGACGGCGTTGTTGCCGCAAGCGTTCTCCGAGCCCAGCCAGACCCCGTGCCCGCCGTCGTCGACCGACACCATCCGCGTCCGGTCACCGAGCGCGCGCCGCATCTGGATGGCCCCGCCGAGCGGTGTCGCCGGGTCACGCAGGTTCTGCACCATCAGGATGTTCGACGGACCCCGGTCACCGATCCGCACCTGCGGTTCGATCGGCTCGGACGGCCAGTAGGCGCACGCCCAGATGTTCGCCGCGGCCGCGCCGAACATCGGGTACTTCACCCGGTCCTTCTCGACGTTGCGCTGGTAGGTCTCGACCTTCTCCGGCCAGTTCACGTCGTTGCACACCACGTGCAGCTGCGCGGACAGCAGCTGCGCCAGGTCGAACTGCTGGGTCTGCGCGGACTGCTTCAGGACGCCTTCGGTGTCGAGCGTCTGCCACTGCTGCGCCAGCACCGGGAAGGAGCTGGTCGAGTACAGCGAACCGAACGTGCCCGCCCGGAAGGCCGCGCCGTCCACACCCGGAACGACGCCGGTGTCGAGTTTGTCGGCGAGTTCGTAGAACTTCGCCGTCACCTGCTGCGGGGTGCGGCCGAGGCCGTAGCTCGCGTGCCGTGCCGCGGCCCACTTCGCGAAGTCCGGGAAGCGGTCCTGGAAGCCCTCCGCCAGCCGACGCGATCCTGTCGGGTCGAGCCCACCCGGTCCGGTCACGCTGTCGAGCACGACGCGATCGGTGTTCTGCGGGAACAGCGTCGAGTACACGGCGCCGAGGTAGCTGCCGTACGAGACGCCGTAGTACGAGAGCTTCTTCTCGCCAAGGGCTTCGCGGATGCGGTCCATGTCGCGAGCCGTGTTGGCCGAGGTGATGTACGGCAGGTTCGCGGCGGTCTTCGAAGCACCGCACTGCTTCGCGATGCTCTCGACGGACTTCGCCCGTTCCGCCACCTCCGCGGAATCGCGCGCGTACGGCGGGACGTTGCTGACCTGCTGTTCGGGTGTGAGATCGCAGGTGACCGGCGTACTGCGCCCGATCCCGCGCGGATCGAACCCGATGATGTCGTACGCGTCGAGCACACTCGACGGCATGCCCGCGGACCGCAGCCCGGCGGGCATGGACAGTCCCGGACCGCCGGGGCCGCCCGGGTTCGTCAGCATGATGCCGCGCCGCTTCGCGGGCTTGGTGCTCGCGAGCTTCGAAACGGCGACGTCGATGGTCTTCCCGCCCGGGTTCCGGTAGTCGAGCGGGACCTTCAAGGTGGCGCACGTCAGCCCTGGCGCGGCCACGTCCTCCGGACACGGCCCCCACTTCACCGGCGAAACCGCGGCGGACGCCGTGGCCGGTACGAGTACCGCCACCGTGGCCGCCGCGGCCGTGAGTGTCCCGATCCTGCTCAGGACAGAGCGATTCATCCCCAACCCCCGTCATGATCGACTTCTTGGTCGAAATCGAGCCTAGGAGCGGGGCGTGTGCGGAGTCGTCACCCTGGAGTCGGCCAGGAGATCGGCCTCAGTGATGACGACTGCCGCCGAATGGAGCAAGGGACCTTTGCTATCGCGCCCCGATGCGAGGTCTCCCAAAGGGCGCTCAGCGCCCGACGGAGACTTCACCGCCGAGCGCCCTCTTTTGGGCCAAAGGCCCACGGAAACACGATGAAGGGGCGCCCTCCGCTCCCACCGGGAGGTGGGAGCAGGACGACGCCCCTTCGGCGGGTTTTCGTCAGCGCTCGGCAGATTTCACAGCCTTCTTCACGGCCTCGGCGACGGCCGGGGCGACAGCGTTGTCGAAGACGCTCGGCACGATGAACGAGGCGTTCAGCTTGCCGTTGTCCACGACGTCCGCGATGGCGTCGGCGGCCGCGAGCAGCATCGAGTCGTCGATGTGGTGCGCCTGCGCGTCGAGCAGCCCGCGGAACACGCCGGGGAACGCGAGGACGTTGTTGATCTGGTTCGGGAAGTCGCTGCGGCCGGTGGCGACCACGGCGGCGTGCTTGCCCGCTTCCAGCGGGTCGATCTCCGGGTCGGGGTTGGCCAGCGCGAACACGACGGCGTCGGACTTCATGGTCGCGACCTGCTCGGCCCCGAACAGGTTCGGCGCGGAGACCCCGATGAACACGTCGGCGCCGACGAGCGCCTCGTGCAGCGTGCCCGCCTGCTGATCCTTGTTGGTGTGCTCGGCGATCCAGGTCAGGTTGTCGTCGAGGTTGCCGCGCGCGGAGTGCACGATGCCGTTGATGTCGGCGGCCACGATGTCGCCCGGGTTCTTGCGCAGCAGCAGGCGGATGATCGCCGAACCCGCCGCGCCGACGCCGCTGACGACGATCTTGCAGTCTTCGATGTTCTTCCCGACCACGCGCAGGGCGTTGCGCAGCGCGGCGACCACGACGATCGCCGTGCCGTGCTGGTCGTCGTGGAACACCGGGATGTCGAGCTGCTCACGCAGGCGCTTCTCGATCTCGAAGCAGCGCGGCGCGGCGATGTCCTCGAGGTTGATGCCCGCGTAGACCGGCGCGAGCGCCTTCGCGATCATGATGATCTCTTCGGTGTCCTGGGTGTCCAGGCAGACCGGCCAAGCGTCGACGTCGGCGAACTTCTTGAACAGGGCCGCCTTGCCCTCCATCACCGGGAGCGCGGCGGCCGGGCCGATGTTGCCCAGTCCCAGGACCGCGGAACCGTCGGTGAGCACGGCGACCGTGTTGCGCTTGATGGTCAGGCGGCGCGCGTCCTCGGGGTTCGCCGCGATCGCCTGGCAGACGCGGGCGACACCCGGCGTGTACGCGCGGGAGAGATCGTCACGGTTGCGGAGCGCGACCTTGGGGCTGACCTCGATCTTGCCGCCGAGGTGGATCAGGAACGTCCGGTCGGAGACCTTGCGGACGCGGACGCCCGGCATCGAGTCCAGGGTCTGCGTGATGTCCTGCGCGTGGTTTTCCGACAGGGCGTTGGCACTGATGTCGACGACGATCGAGTCGGGGTGCGATTCGACGACGTCGAACGCGGTCAGCACGCCGCCGACCCGGCCGACGGCCGTGGTCAGGTCACCCGCCGCGGTGGACGACGCGGGGGCCTCCACCCGGACGGTGATCGAATATCCGGGACCGGGAACCGGCATGGCACTACCCCCGCTGAGGAACGCTCGAATAGGTCGATCGAAAACCTACTCCCGTGACGACCGCCACGAACCCTCGCAGGGGGTGACTGGCGAGTAACTCGCGCGCTCACGGGAACCCGCCGAAGGGGCAGCCCGAACCTGCCTCACCACTCGGAAGAGGGTGCCCCTTCATCGGATTTCCGTGGGCCTTCGGCCCGAAAGGGGCACGCGAGAGCGCCTGTTCGGGCGCGGCGCGCCCTCGGCTTTCTACCGGTTGATCTCGGTCTCGGGGTGCACGTAGGGCACCGCTTCGAGCGGGAAGGTCACGTCGCCGAACGGGGACAGGGCGCCCTGCCGATCCGATGCGAGCTCGGTGACGGGGTGCTCCCCGTCCTCACCGGGCCACGTCGGGTCGATCCCCGCGCGCTTCTTGTTCTCGCCCTTCGCCACAACGTCCTCCCGAGCATGGTCAAGCCGTTCTCAGGGGACAGTCTGCCCGAACGTGGCTGCCGGGCCTCCACCCGCCCGGTATCCTGGTCCTCTATGCCCGCGCCCTCCCTGGCGGACTGGCTGCGCCAGGAGTCCGACGACGCCCTCGCCGCACTGCTGCGCACGCGTCGCGACCTGTCCACGCCACCCCCGTCCGACACCATCGTGCTCGCCACCCGGGCCGGCACGCCGGGCTCCGTCGCGCGCGCCTGCGAAGACCTCGACACCTTCACGCTCGCCGTGCTCGACGCCCTGCTGCTCGCCGGAGCGGACACCGATCCGGTCGCCGCGGCCGAGGTCGCGCGGCTCACGGGCACCGGGATCGGCGAGGCGCTGGCGCTGCTGCGCACGCGCGCGCTGGTCTGGGGTGAAGACGACGCGCTGCGCGTCCCGCCGTCGGCCCGCGACGCGCTCGGCCCGTTCCCTGCCGGACTGGGGTCGTCTTCGCCCTCGCTCGCCGGAACGGACATCAAGGCCGCGCTAGCGGAGGTCGGCGAGGACGAACGTGCCCTCTTGACGACCCTGGCCGCCGGACCGCCGATCGGCCGCACCCGCGACGCGGCGGCCGACGTCCCGCTGGAGCGGGCGCAGAACCCGGTCCAGCGCCTGCTCGCCCGCGGGCTGTTGCTGCGCCGGGACGATCAGACCGTCGAGCTGCCGCGTGAGATCGGGATCGCCCTGCGCGGCGGGTCGGTGTTCGACCCGGCCTCGCTGCGCGAACCGGAACTCCCCGTCCATCCGCATCAGCAGTCCACAGTGGACTCGACGGCGGCGGGCGAGGCGATGGAGTTCTTGCGCCAGACCGAAAGCATGCTCCGTTCGTGGTCGGAGACGCCGCCGCCGGTGCTGAAGTCCGGCGGGCTCGGGGTCCGCGAACTGAAGAAGCTCGCCAAGGATCTCGACGTCGGCGAGACGCGGGTGACCCTGCTGGCGGAGATCGCCGTCGGCGCCGGGCTGGTGGCCGACAGCGAAGCGACTTCACCGGAATGGGTGCCGACGACGCTCACGGATTCGTGGCTCGCGTCGCCGACCGCGCAGCGCTGGATGACCGTCGCGCAAGCCTGGCTCGAACTGCCCCGGCTGCCCGGTCTCGCCGGCGGACGGGACGCGAAGGACAAGCCGATCGCGCCGCTTTCGGAGGAACTGCGCCGTCCGCTGGCGCCCACGTCGCGACGGCGGATCCTGCTCGCCCTGGCCGCGCTGCCCGAAGGCGCCGGGGTGAAGAGCACCGACGAGCTGGTCGCCGCGCTCGCCTGGCGCGCGCCGCGGCGAGGCGGGCGGCTGCGGGACGAGACCGTGCGCTGGACGATGGCCGAGGGGGCCGCGCTCGGCCTGCTCGGGCTCGGCGGGCTGACCACGGCGACGCGGGCACTGCTGGCCGAGGACCGCCCCGGCGCGGTCGAGGCGATGCTCGACGCGCTGCCGCGTCCGGTGGACCACGTCCTGGTGCAGGCCGACCTGACGGTGGTCGCGCCGGGACCGCTGGAAGCCGAGCTCGCGGCCGAGATGACCGCCGTCGCCGACATCGAATCGGCCGGGCACGCGACCGTCTACCGGATCACTGAGACGTCCGTGCGGCGCGCGCTCGACACCGGTCGGACCGCGGGCGAACTGCACCAGCTGTTCACGACGAAGTCGGCGACGCCGGTGCCGCAGTCGCTGAGCTACCTGATCGACGACGTCGCCCGGCGGCACGGGCGGCTGCGCGGCGGGGCCGCCGAGTCGTTCCTGCGCTGTGACGACGCGTCACTGCTCGCGGAGGTCATGGGCAGCCCTGTCGCGACCGAGTACGGGCTGCGCATGATCGCGCCGACAGTGCTCATCAGCGCGTACCCGCTCGCCGAAGTCCTCGACGCCCTTCGCGCCGCCGGGTTCGCCCCGGCCGCCGAAGGCCCCGACGGACGCGTCATGGACATCAGGCCGTCCGGACGTCGCCTGCCCGCGAAGGCGCGTGCCGCGCGTCGGGCGCCCGGAGAGCCTGCCGGACTGACAGACGAGCAGGTCGGCAAGATCGTCGCGCACGTCCGGGCCGGTGACGCCGCTTCGGCGCGTCGCCGCGGCGAGACGGTACGCGCGCCGCAGGGAGGCGGCGCCGGGGACACGTCCGCGACGCTGGCGCTGCTGTCCCAGGCGACCATGGAGCGCCGCGAGGTGTGGATCGGGTTCGTCGACTCACGCGGGACGGCGAGCCAGCGAGTGGTGCGGCCGATGCGGGTCGGCGGCGGGGTCCTCGAAGGGACCGACAACGAGCGGTACCCGCTGCACCGGATCACCTCGGCCGCCCTCGTCGAAGACTGACCTCGCGGTGGCGTGCTTTGCGGCGACGACTGGTCTGAACTGTGCATAGGAGCGTGACGTCGCGGACGTCACGCGAGTCGCAAGGCCAGGTGCACCCGGGGCAGACCGGGACCCTGGCCTTACGCATGCCACTAGCACTCCGTCTCGACGGCTATCTCGTACACGCGATCCTCGATCAACCGACGGTAGCCGAGGCGCCCGTCCTTCCCCGCCTTGATCGCGCCGGCGACGATGTCCGCGGCCTCCTGCTCCGAGAACCCGTCCACGTCGGACTCTTTGAAGGACTTGTCACCGAACGCGCGGGTCGCCAGCCGTTTCATTTGATGACATAGCGTGATTTTATGTCACTGCATGCAACTGGATGTCTTCGGTGCACCGAGGCTTGATGTCCCCAATGCCACTTTGGGGACGCTCAACGTCTCAAAAGTGGCGTTGGGGACACCGCCGAGAGCACAGAAGCGCATTTAGAGGACGAAACGCGAGGGGTCAGAGGGCGCGAAGGCCTTGAAGTACCCGTTCCATGAAGGCGCGTGAAGAGGAATCGCCGAGGATCAGCTCGGTCTGGTGGATCAGCACGAGGCCCGCGTCCGCCATGTCGCCGACGAGCACCTTCACGACGCCCAGCGGCAGGCGCAGGTGCGCGGCGATCTCCGCGATCGACCGGGTGTCCAGGCAGAGGTCGCAGATCTGCCGGTGTTCCATGGTCCGCACGCCGCGATACCGGCGGCCGTCCTCGCTGGTCGAAACCAGCGCCTCCAGCGCCAGGTCGTGCGCGGTGCGGGTGCGCCCGCCGGTGCGCGTGTAGGGCCGGACCCGGGAGCCTGAAGTGGGCAGGTAGACCGAAGCAGGCGCGCTTTCCGTCCTGGCGGGCGGAGGCGACTGGCGGATCGGCGAGGGCATCGACGCGGGCAGAGGCGGTGGCTCCGGCGGCCTGGCCGGGCGCCGCGGCATGACCGTGCTGATCGAGCTCAGCTCGAACCGGCTCGGCGAATCGAAAGCCTCGCGTTCGGTGCCTTGGTAGAGGGAGTCCCAGCCGGAGGGGTCCGGTTCGGTGAATCCGGTGATCTTCATCGGCGGCTACCCACGTACGCCGCCCTGCAGCTGCGCCCGCAGCTCGGGGGTGATCTGCTGCCCGACCCGCTCGACGAGCAGGGTCATCTCGTAGGCCACGGTGCCGATGTCACAGGTCGGCGCCGCCAGGACGGCCAGCGAAGAGCCGTCGGCGACCGACATGAGGAAGAGGTACCCGCGTTCCATCTCGACGACGGTCTGGTTGACCCCGCCCGCGTCGAAGCAGCGCGCCGCGCCGGCGGTGAGACTGATGAGACCGGAGGCGACCGCGGACAGCTGTTCGGCGCGCTCCTGCGGCAGCCCGTCCGACGGCGCGAGGAGAAGCCCGTCCGCGGAGACCAGCACGGCGTGCGCCGCACCGGGAACCCGGCGCGCGAAATCCGTGATGAGCCAGCCGAACGAGCTCTGCTGCCCGGATGCCGTCACAAGTCCCTCCTCGCTGCGTCAAGACCACCTGGGCGGCGTGGTCCGGGCGTCCTCCGATAACCAGCACGGACCAGCACCGATCCGGCACGGCCGAGCCCGAAGACGCCTCCACCCAGCGTATTCGTCCCGTCGATCGTGTCGAGCCCGCCACCCGGCCGCGCGTGTTAACCGAACGTGAACGTCCAGCCGCTCACCGCGTCGACACATGGCGAACCACGCATTCGTGGGTCACCCCGTGGTGGCCTGGTGCGACCAGGCGTGAATCGGCGTCCACGCAGGTCACCGACACCGCGGCCACCCGATCGGGCACTACCGGCACCGGATCGCGTGAAAGGGATCGCCCCGCGTTCAATCCGGCAGGTGGCACCACTCCCCGAAGCGGGTGAAGCCTGCCGAGTTCACTCCAACGGCCGCATCCGCTCCGGGCTTTCGTCCCTTTTAGCCTGCGCGCAACGCCGAATCGTGTGCGATGGCGTGCTGCACGACCGAGATCAACACCTGCTTGGCGGACTCACGTTCCCGAGCGTCACACGCCATGATCGGCACGGACGGTGAGATCGTCAGCGCGTGCCGGACGTCCTCGATCTGGTGGTGCAGCAGCCGGTCGAAGCAGTTGATCGCCACGACGTACGGCAGCTTCCGGTTCTCGAAGAAGTCGATCGACGGGAACGCGTCGGCGAGCCGCCGCGTGTCGACCAGCACGACGGCACCGATGGCGCCGACCGCGAGGTCGTCCCACATGAACCAGAACCGGTGCTGGCCCGGCGTGCCGAACACGTACAGCACCAGGTCCGAGTCCAGCGAAATCCGGCCGAAGTCCATGGCCACGGTCGTCGTCGACTTGTTCGGGGTGGCCGAATTGTCGTCGACGCCGGTACTGGCCTCGGTCATCATGGCCTCGGTGGTCAGCGGATCGATCTCCGATACCGCCCCGACCAGCGTGGTCTTCCCCGAGCCGAATCCGCCAGCGACCACGATCTTGGCCGACGAAGTCGGTCCGGTCACCTGCGGCGCATTCGCGTCGGAGTCAAATTCTCCGAAGCCCACTGAGCACCCTCTCCATGAACTCGATACTGGGCCGGTCACCCACGTTCTGGCTGGCAGTGTGCACCAGGACCAGGCCGAGGCCGGCCACGTCTCCGATCAGCACCCGGACCACGCCGAGCGGCAGGCGCAGCAGCGCCGCGACTTCGGCGACGGACCGGGTGTCCAGGCAAAGGTCGCAGATCGACCGGTGTTCGGGGACGCGTACCCGGTCGAGCACCCGTCCCTGTTCGCTGGTCGAGATCAACGCCTCGATGGCAAGGTCGTACGTCGGCTTGGTCCGGCCTCGCGTACGGAAGTACGGCCGGACCAGGCCGGAGGATTCGACGTCGGTGGTGTACTGCTCGTCGACGAACTCGTTCTGCGCCTGCTGCGGCAAGGCCGCGGCGAGCGGATCGGCGGCGGCCGCCGCCGCCCTCCGTTCCTCCTCCTTGTCGAAGGAGAATCTGGCGAACTCGCCCGAGTCGTAGAGCGGACCACTGCCACCACCGAACAGTTCCGCCCCGGGGCCGCCGAGGAGACGTTCCCGGTAGTCCGAGACGCTGAAATCGGCGGGTCCCTGTCCCGCGTTCGAATCGGTCAGCCAGCGGGAGGCCTCGTCCGGGGACACGGGGTCGCTGTCCGACCCCTGTGCCCGGCGCGAGCGCCATTCGCGGTCGACCCGGTCCCGGAAGGACGTCCAGTCCTCCCGGCCGTCGTCACGTTCCGACCACCCGCCGTTGAAGTCGTCACCGAGCCGGCCATCGCCCCTCAAGCGCCCGTCGTCCACGGCATTCTCCTCGGTTCCCGGTCGCTCAGCGGCGGACCGACGCGCCCTGCAGCTGCGCGCGCATCTCCGGTGTCAGCTGTTGCCCCACCCGTTCCACCAGCAAGGTCATCTCGTAGACGACCAGGCCGATGTCACTCTCCGGCGACCCGAGGACCGCCAGGCAGGACCCGTCGGACACCGACATCAGGAAGAGGAAGCCATTGGCCATCTCGACCACCGTCTGCGCGACCGTGCCGCCCTCGAACACCTTGGCCGCACCGCGCGCGAGGCTGGTGAGCCCCGACGCGACCGCGGCCAGCTGATCGGCCCTGTCCTTGGGAAGCCCCTTCGAGGAGGCCAGCAGCAAACCGTCCGCCGACACCACCACGGCATGCGCCGCGCCCGGGACCCGGTGCACGAAATCCGTGATCAGCCAGGCAAAGCTGCTCGCGTGTCCTTTACCCTGCGCCTGGCCGCCAGGCTGCGCCGGACCACCCGGCTGCATCGCACCCGCCCGTGTCACTGTCACTCCTTACTGCTGTCATCGGCAGGGGAACCCGCACCCCTGCCACTCACCGGAACGCCATTGTCATCCAGCGCATCGAGCGGGCGTTCCTTCAACGCGTGCCGTCCCGACTTGTAGCCCTGTTGGAAGCTTGCCATCCGGCTACGGGCCGCCGTCGCCGAGCGGGCGATGGCACCCGTTCCCGGCATTCCGGAAGTCTTGTCGGCGAACGAGTCTTCCTTCTTCGGCTCGTTCCCGCCGATCGAACCGGGGACGAGGTACTGGTTCGGCACCCGTTTGGGCAGGCCCGCCGGGGTGATCTCGTCGTTCCGATCTTCGTACAGGACCTGTGCCGCCTGCCAGCCGTCGTCCGACGCGCTGCGCCAGCCATTGTCCTGGAGCACCGTCTCCGGCGGAACACTCTGCGGGGTCCGAGTGGGCAATGCCTCTTCGGGGGCTTCCTCGACGACGGGATCCGCAGCCTCGGCGCCACCGTTGCGGGCCTGCTCGGGCACGTCGGACTCGACCGGCTCGGTGTAGGTGGTCGGGGTGTCGGCCCCGGCCTCGTCGCCTTCGCTGAACCAGCGCGAGAGCACCGACTGGTAGATCGGCAGCCGCCGGGTGGGCACGTCGTCCTCGAGCGCCGACTTGCCGGCGTCCTCGGGCTCCTCGGGCCGCCGCTGCGGCTCGGGCGGGGTCACCGGGACGTACTTCGGCTCCCGCTTCGGCAGCACGAGCGGCGCGAACTGGGTGTCCGTACCGCTGGAGGCGCCGTCGCCGTTCGACGGCGGATGGTCGTCGGCCGTCGGCCACGCCGGGGTCTCCTCGGCGGGGGCCGCGGGGCTGAGGAACGGCCCCGCCGCGTTCTTGCCCGCGACCAGGTCGTCGAGGCTGATCGGCTGGTCGAGCGGGACGAGCCCGCCCTGCTGCGCGACCGGCTGCGGCGCCGGGGGCTTCGACGGCGGCGGCGGGGTCATCTCCAGGCCGCGGTCGGAGGCGGGGACGCTCGGCAGCGAGCTCGACATCTCCGACACCGACGGGATCGACGGCATCGACGTTTCCGAGCGGTTCGGCGGCGGCGGGGTGTTCCGCGCGCCGGGCCGCATCTGCGTGAGCAGCTCGGCGGGCACGACGACCCGCGCGATCACGCCGCCCTCGATGTCCTCGTTCTCCCGGAGCCGGACCTCGATGCCGTGGCGGCGCGCCAGGCGCGCGACCACGTACAGGCCCATCCGCCGGGTCACCGAGACGTCCAGGTCCGGCGGGTCGGCCAGTCGCTGGTTGACTTCGGCGAGCCGCTCGTCGGTCATGCCGACACCGTGGTCGGTGACCTGGATGGCGAGCGCCTTCTTGCGGGTGATCACCGCGCGGACGGTCACCTTCGTCTCCGGCTCGGAGAAGTAGGTGGCGTTGTCCAGCAGCTCCGCGAGCACGTGCACGAGGTCGTGGATCGTCAGGCCCTGGACGGCGACCTCGGGGACGATCCCGATCTCGATCCGGGCGTACTGCTCGATCTCCGAGACCGCGGCGCCGATGACGTCGGCGGCGGGCACCGGCTTGGGCACCGACTTCGCGAGACCGGCGCCCGAGAGCACCAGGAGGCTTTCACCGTTGCGGCGCAGCCGCGTGGCGAGGTGGTCGAGTTCGAACAGGCTGGCCAAGTGGTCCGGGTCCTGCTCGTCGGCCTCCAGCCGGTCGATGACGCCCAGCTGGCGTTCCACCAGCCGCTGCGACCGGCGGGACAGGTTCACGAAGATGCCGTTGACGTTCTCGCGCAGGAGGGCCTGTTCGGCGGCCATCTTGACGGCCTGTTCGTGGACGACGTCGAACGAACGCGCCACTTCACCGATCTCGTCACGCGAAGTGACGGGCACCGGCTCGACCGACCGCTTCGAGGCGTTGACGGGGTCCGGGTCGTCCAGGATCGCTTGCACGGTTTCCGGCAGCCGTGTGTACGCGACGTCGAGCGCCGTCTTCCGCAGCACCCGCAGCGGGCGCAGCATCAGGCGGGCGATGACGAGCATCAGGAACAGCGCCGCGAGCAGGGCCAGCAGCACGATCGCGCCACCGATCCAGGCGGAGTTGATCGCCTGGGTGGCCAGTTCGTCGGCCTGGGCGCGCAGCTGGCCGAGCAGGTTGGTCTCGACCGCGCGCAGCTTGTCCAGCGCGACCCGGCTGTCGTTGCCGAGCGCGACGTTGTCGATCGACGGCGTCTGGTTCTGCTGGTACAGCGAGAACGCCATCGTGGTGATCCGGCGGCGGTCGTCGACCTCGGGACCGGAGAAGGTGTCCGAGTAGAGCTGCCGCTGCTCGGGGCTGGCGTTCGCGAGGAAGGCCGCCGTCGAGGCGTCGCCGCTCGCGACCGCCGAACGGGCCTGGTCGAACAGGTCGCCGGGGAACGAGGAGCGGAAGGAGGCGATCAGCAGCGCCGCGTCACCGCGGGCGATGAACTCCTTGCTCTCACTGATGGCCTGCACGGTGACGCCGAGCCGGAGCACGTCGCGGTTCGCCACCGCGGTGGTCACCTCGCGGCCGAGCTGGACCAGCGAGTCGAGGATGCCGGAGTAGGCGATCAGGACCGGGGCGTCGCCCAGCAGCGAGGTGTTCATCGCGCCGCGCAGCGGGCGCAGGGCGTCGAGCCGCTGCAGACCACGCGAGTAGCGGTCCCTCGTGTCCTGGTCGTCCGGGTTGATCTGGTTCGCCGAGGCCCGCAGGTCGTCGACGGCGCGATCGACCTTGGCGATCTGCGCGTCGAGCCCGGTCTGGCGCGACCCGTCCTGGGAGGCGATCCGGGCGACCGCGAGCGCGCGTTCGCTCTGCAGCTCGTGGACCACGAGGGTGATCTTGTCGGCGAACGCGACCTGGTCGGCCGTGTCCTGGAACCGGGCGGCCTCGCCGCTGTCGTCGATCACCCGCAGCGTGCCGAGCGCGAGCGCGGTCAGCGTCGGAATGATCAGGACGGCCGCGAGCTTGGATCGCAGACGCCAGTTACGCAGGCCCAGGAACGACCCGGCCTTCCCGCCAGGACCGTCTCCGGTTTCCCGCGCAGGGGCCCCTCCCACCCCCGCGGTGTCTTCGTTCGGCACCGCCGCACCACCATCATCTTCATCCGGGCCGGGAAAGCCCATTTTGGACATGCCGTTCTCGTACTGGCCGTACTGCTGCTGTCTGGGTCGGTTGTCGGAGACCACTACCCGCACTCACCTGCCATCGGGCAGGCCGACGCAGGACGCGGGTACCCACTCCGACGAATGAGGAAGTCGTCTTTGACGCAGTCTCTCAAGTGCACTTGGCCGAATTCCCGCCTGGCGTCATTGGTCTGTTCGGCCTAACCCGCCAGTGCGCGGGCGCGCACCAGTGAAGCACGGACGTGTTCGACGTGGTCAACACAGAGTGCCTTGCACCTCGGGAAAGGTCCAGAGCGTTCGGCCATCCAAGGCACTCTCTTTCACTACATCAGTGGTCCACACCTCACTACCGGTGCATGAGGGTAGCGAACGGTAGGCCCAGATGTAACCCTTTGGACAAGACCTCCAAGAAGACACCGGACGGGTCTTGACCTGTCCGCGCTCAATCGTCAACAAGTCCCCGTCGCGAACACGCCGAGTTGTGTTCACTTCTGACAAACAGCCTGTTCGGGTGATCGTTACCACTTGGGATCATGGGATGACCACCCATTGTGAGCGCGTTGTCCGTTCTCTACAGTGGGCCCGTGGCTCAGACAAAGAGTCACTTCCGAATTCCACATCAGGCCACGTCATCACGTGACCTTCCCTCGATCAGGAGCACCACTTGCTTTCGAAGAAGGCCTTGAGCGCCCGCTTGGGACGGCGCGGGGCCATCGCGCTCGCGATGGCGGCCGTCGTCACGACGTCGGTCGGTGGCTGCGGCCTGCTCGGCGGGGACGAGTCGTCCTCCTCCGGCGGCTCCGGGAACCTCGAGAAGTCGAAGATCAAGGTCGCCGTGATGTCGACCATCGACCTCGCGCCCCTGCGTCTCGCCCAAGACGGCGGCTACTTCAAGAACGAAGGCCTCGACGTCGAGGCGATCGAAGCCGGCACCGGCCAGATCTCGCTGACCAAGCTGATCGGCGGCGAGGTCGACATCGCGTACGCGAGCTACACGCCGTTCTTCATCGCGATGAGCAAGAACACCGCCGACATCAAGCTGGTCGCGGACGCCTCCTCCGCCGGTCCGAAGAGCACGATGCTGGTCACGCTGCCGACGTCGTCGGTGAAGAGCGTCGCCGACCTGGCGGGCAAGAAGATCGGCATCACCGCGCCGAACACCGTGTCCGACACGCTGTCCAAATCGGTCATGAAGGACCACGGCGTCGACGCCAGCAAGGTCCAGTGGGTGCCGATCCAGCTGCCGAACATCGGCGCCGCGCTCAAGAACGGCGACATCGACGCCGGCTTCCTGACCGAGCCGTTCATCACGCAGACCGCGAAGCAGGCGGGCACCGTCCCGGTCGTGGACACCGCCACCGGCGCCACCCAGGACTTCCCCACCGCGGGCTACGGCTCGCTCGGCAAGTTCGTCTCGGAGAACCCGAAGACCGTGGCCGCCTTCCAGCGCGCCATGCAGAAGGCCACCCGCGACGCGGCGGACCGCTCCAAGATCGAGCCGCTGCTGGTCAAGTACGCCAAGATCGACCAGGACACCGCCGCGCTGACCACGCTGCTGACGTTCCAGTCCACCTTGGACCCCCGCCGCATCCAGCGGGTGCCGGACCTGCTCCTGCAGATGGGCGCCATCCCGACCAAGATCGACGTCGGCCCGATGATCGCGGCCCAGGCCACGAGCTGACGAACCGCGGTTACTCCGAATAGCCGTTGCACGCGGAATTCGATCACTGAAAGTAATGTTGTCCAAGCGGGTGATCATGAGATCGGGCGAATGGCCTAAAATGATCACCCGCTCACGACACCCATTGTGAGCAGGTGGGCAAATCTCTAAGGTGACCGCGTGCCTGGCGAAATGAAGCCACGACACGGATGAAAAAACCCCAACGGTGATTCATTGTTTCCGAGGAGCTGGCTTTGTTTCGAAACGCCATGAGCAGGAGTGGTGCACGTAGAGGCCGGGGTGCCATCGGCGTCGCCCTGAGCGCGCTCATGCTGGCCACGTTGGGCGCCTGCGGCGCCCTCGGCGGTGAGGACACGTCCAAGGCGTCCGGCGGTGACGGCGCGCTGGAGAAGCCGAAGATCAAGGTGGCCGTGCTGCCGGTCGTCGACCTCGCGCCGCTGCGGCTGGCGCAGGAAGGCGGGTACTTCAAGGCCGAAGGCCTGGAGGTCGAAGCGGTCGACGCGCCCAGTGGCCAGCAGTCGATGACCAAGATGATCGGTGGCGAGGTCGACATCGCCTTCTCCACCTACATGCCGTTCTTCGTCGCGAAGAGCAAGGGCGCGGCCGACATCCGGCTCGTCGCCGACGCCGTCTCGGCGAGCCCCAAGAGCAACGCGGTGGTCACGGTGCCGACCTCGTCGGTCAAGACGATCAACGACCTCGCGGGCAAGAAGATCGCGATCACCGACAAGAACACCGCGTCCCACCTGCTGACCGTCTCGGTGATGAAGGACCACGGCGTCGACACCAGCAAGGTCCAGTGGGTGCCGATGGCGCTGCCGAACATCGCCGCCGCGCTGTCTTCGGGCCAGGTCGACGCGGGCTACCTGCCCGAGCCGTTCCTGACCCAGGCCTCCAAGGTCGTCGGCGCGACCCCGGTCGTCGACATCGCGACCGGCGCCACGCAGGACTTCCCCCTGGCGGGCTTCGGCGCGCTCGGGTCCTTCGTGGACAAGAACCCCAAGACCCTGGCCGCGTTCCAACGCGCGCTGGGCAAGGCCGTGCGTGATTCGGCCGACCGCTCCAAGATCGAGCCGCTGATCGTCAAGTACGCCAAGGTCGACGCCGAAACCGCGTCGCTGCTCACGCTGCCGACGTTCGGGTCCACCCTGGACCCGCGTCGTCTGCAGCGCGTGCCGGACCTGTTGCAGCAGACCGGTGTGCTGACGGCCAAGCTCGACGCCGCCCCGATGCTCGCCCCTCAAGCTGGATAAAGGTCAAGGTGCCACGACTTCTCCGTGCCCTGGCCGGTCTGGCCGGTTTCTTCCTCCTGTGGGAAGTGATCGTCCAGGCCGGCCTGGTCCGTAAAGAGTTCCTCCCCCCGCCGTCCGTCGTCCTCGTGACGATCGTCGAACAGTTCGGGGAGACGCAGTTCATCCGGGACCTGATCGCCACGTTCCTGGCGTGGGCGATCGCCCTGCTGATCGCCGTCGCCATCGCCGTGCCCGCCGGTCTGCTGCTGGGCAGCATCCCCGGCCTGCGCACGGCGACCGCGGTGGTCGTCGAGTTCCTGCGGCCGATCCCCGCCGTGGCACTGATCCCGCTGGTGCTGCTGCTGATCGGCGGCGGTCCCGAAGCGAAGATCACGCTGGCCGTGTACGCGTCGTTGTGGCCCATCATGTTCAACACGATCTACGCCCTCGGCGAGATCGACCCCGTGCTGCTGGAGACCGCGAAGGCCTGCGGCACGGGCAAGTTCCGGACGCTGACCTCGGTGGCGCTGCCGCACACCGCGCCGTTCGTGTTCACCGGCGTCCGGCTGTCCGCCAACATCGCGCTGATCGCGGTGGTCAGCACCGAGTTCCTGGCGGGCGCCAAACTCGGCATCGGCAACTTCATCATGCAGGCCAGCACCGGTTCGACCAGGTTCGACCTCGTGCTCGCCGGCACCGTCGTGGTCGGCGCGCTCGGCTTCCTCATCAACGGCGGGCTCGAAATGATCGGCAGGCGGGCGTTCCGCTGGAGCACGGTCGACCGGGAGGCGGTCTCGTGACGACCCTCACGCTGACCAGCCGCGTCGGCAGGCGCGTGGGCCGGGGCATCGGCATCCTGGTCCGCAACTGGCTGCTGTTCTTCGCCCTGCTCGGGCTCTGGGAGCTCGCGACCCGGCTCGCGGAAAGCCCGTTCTTCCCGCCGCCGACCGAAATCGTGTCCAGCTCGGTCAAACTCTGGTTCACCGGTCCGGCCTCGCAGCTGTTCCTGACCGACACCGTGTTCGACAACGTCCTGCCGAGCCTCGGCCGGACCCTCGGCGGCTGGCTGCTGGCCGGCGCCCTCGGCGTCGCACTGGGTGTCGCACTGGGACGCTCGAAGCACGGGATGGACTACGTCGGACCGCTTTTCGCGTTCTTCCGCTCGGTCCCGCCGCCCGCGCTGATCCCGGTGTTCATCGTCCTTTTCGGACTCGGGCCGGGGATGCAGACCGGGTCGATCATCTTCGGCGCGATCTGGCCGGTGCTGCTCAACACGGTGGACGGCGTCCGCTCGGTGGATCAGGTGAAGATCGACACCGCGAAGTCGTTCCGGACGCCGCGGTCGTACTGGGTGCGCTCCATCGTGCTCCCCGCCGCCGGGCCGAAGATCTTCGCGGGCCTGCGGCTGAGCCTCTCCATCTCCTTGCTGCTGATGGTGATCTCGGAACTGGTCGGCTCCTACAACGGCATCGGCCGGTCCCTGATGGACGCCCAGCAGGCGTTCGACTTCCCGCTCATGTGGTCGTGGCTGGTCCTGCTCGGACTCCTCGGCTTCGGGTTCAACGCGGCCTTCCTCGCGGTGGAGCAGAGAGTGCTTCGCTGGCAGCCCACCCGCAACGGCCGTATTTAGTTCTTTCGAAGGGTCAGCAAGATGTCAACCATGCTCGAAGTCTCCGGGCTGAACCACCGGTACGGCGCGGGAGAGAAGGCGCACGTCGCGGTCAACGACCTGTCGTTCACCGTCGAAGCGGGACAGCTCGCGAGCATCGTGGGCCCGTCGGGCTGCGGCAAGTCGACGCTGCTGCGCTGCATCGCCGGGCTGATCAAGCCGACGTCCGGCCGCGTCAGCCTGCACGGCGACGACGTCTCCTCCGGGGTGCCGGAGGACCTGGCCGTGGTGTTCCAGGACTACAGCCGCTCGCTGTTCCCCTGGCTCTCGGTCGAGAAGAACGTCGAGTTCCCCTTGCGGTGGCGCAATTTGAGCCGCTCCGAGCGCCGTAAGCGGGCGCAGGAGGCGCTGGAGTCGGTGGGATTGGCCGGGGTCGGTTCGAAGTTCCCGTGGCAGCTCTCGGGCGGTATGCAGCAGCGTGTGTCGATCGCGCGGGCCCTCGCCAGCCGTCCCGCCCTGCTGCTGATGGACGAGCCGTTCGCGTCGGTCGACGCGCAGACGCGGTTCGAACTCGAAGACCTGACCCGGCGCGTGCAGCGTGAGAACGGCAGCACGATTCTCGTGGTCACGCACGACATCGACGAGAGCGTCTACCTGTCGGACCGGGTGCTGGTGCTGTCGAAGTCGCCCGCCACGATCGTCGCGGACCTGCCGGTCGGGCTGCCCGCGGAACGCGACCAGATCACCACGCGCGAATCCACCGCGTTCGTGACGCTGCGCGGTGAGGTGGCGCGGCTGCTGCACGGCGGTGCCCCGGAAGCCGTCACCGCGGCTTCCGACGCGGCCGAGTACGAGCTGGCGCAGCAGGAGGCCGCCGCCGACGCCACCGAGGCTGAGGCCCGCGCCAAGTCCTGAGGCTGCGGTCAAGTCCGTGAAGGCCTCCTTCACTACCTTCAGGGTAGGGAAGGAGGCCTTCGCTACGTCCCCTGAAGCGCCCTTCAGTCTCGCTCCCGAACGTCCCGTCAGGTCCGTGAAGGCCTCCTTGAGGGACCCTGGGTCCCTCAAGGACGAGCTGTCCACCGCCGGCATCACCCGCGTCATCCAGGGCGTCGTCGACAAGCACGTCCGGTCCTG